>NZ_SRLD01000050.1 GCF_004745955.1 Hymenobacter elongatus
CAAACAGGCCCTCTCTCAGGCTATCGACTGCATTACCAGCCGGGACGCCCGGAACTGGTTTGACCACTGCGGCTATCACACACAAGCCGGCAAACGATAAGGATACATGGTTCACGAATCTGCTATATAGCATATAGGCAAGATTATAATGCGATTTTGTGTGCTGAAACTCGTCTTTTCACTCTCTTTAGTTTATTGCAATTACTCACTATATTTGTTGGATTAAACCTTGGTCATTTTTATGAAGAAAAATGTTATTTTGTCTAGTATCGCCTTCGCATTCATTCTTCTGTCCTGCTCAAAAGAAGAGACAGGTTCTGTAGCGCCTGATCTACCAGACATTGCCAAAGAGTATATAGTCGCTACCTATGCAGGCACTGGTAATCAGGGGTTTAAAGACGGAGCGGCGATAAACGCTCAATTTGGTTATGCTGCGGGGCTTGCCTTGGATGCACAGGGCAACTTATATGTAGCAGATGAGGAGAACCATCGTATCCGTAAGATTAGTCCTGACGGTCTAGTTACTACCCTGGCCGGCAGTGGGGTAGCAGGCTTTGCTGATGGAGTTGGTATTACTGCGCAATTCAACAAGCCAAAAGCAGTAGCGCTGGATCAGCAAAGGAATGTATACGTTGCTGATAAAGAGAATCGTAGTATTCGTAAGATTACACCGATCGGAGTGGTTAGTACTTTAGCCGGTAGCCCAAGCACTACGCAATTTTCGCGTCCCCTGGGGGTTGCTGTCGACGGTCAAAACACAGTCTATGTAGCAGACTATAATTATACAGGGGGTATCAAGGATCATCGCATTTTAAAAGTAAGCCCTCAGGGACAAGTGAGTACTTTGGCAGGAGGAGCCAGCATGAGAGACTTTTCGCAACCCCAGGGCTTGGTTGTGAATAGTCAGGGAACAGTCTATGTAGCCGATCCTGTCAGCAACTACATCTTTAAGATTAGTGCTGCCGGGGCCGTTAGCGTCGTAGCTGGTGCTGGTAAGCGCGGCTATGTAGATGCCACCGGGGATAAAGCGCAGTTTGATTATTGCTCAGATATTGCTCTCGATGCTCAAGGTATATTATATGTAGCGGATGCCCTCAATAATCGTATCCGTCGGGTCTCCGCTAAAGGGGTGGTCACTACCATAGCAGGAAATGGTACGAGTGGCCACGTGGAAGGACCCGGTGCTGCAGCAAGATTCCATTCACCTACGAATGTGACCATAGATTCCCAGGGTAATTTATATGTTACTGATTATAACAATTTCCGCATCCGCAAGCTGACTGTCAAATAACCCTGCTTTTTAATCTGTGTAACTGGAACGGTGGGCAGTGAGGAGGAGAAATGCGGCTAAAACGGGCGAAAATGATTCACTAAACTTGTTTGGCAATCAATGTTTAGAAAATGGGGAGAGAGTGAACAGGATTATGCTTTAAAAGGCGCAGGACTGTAGTTTTGTGAAACTCCTTGCCCCGGCGCGTGCGGTAGCCGTGGGCATTGAGTTCGGCCGCGATGGCAGTCAGCGTGAGCCCGTCGCGCCGCAGCAGCGTAGCCAGCCGGCGGGCCTGCTTGTTGGGTACTGCCTCCTGCGCGTTGCGCTGCACCACCGCCCGGCCTAGAGCCCGCGATTCATGGGTGAAGTTCTCGGGCTTGCCGAGGGTAAAGCCCCGGGCTCTCTTATAGCGGTTTCGCAAACCGTAGACACCCGATGTAGAGACGCGTATTCGCGTCTCGTCGTTGAACGAAACCGGGCAGGCGGCACGAACGATGAGACGCGAATACGCGTCTCTATATCAGCCGGGTTCCACCGTTCACGAAACCGCTATAACACTGAATATTTGGTGTTGCCCCAATTTGCGTTTGTCCTCGTATTAGAGCAGTTTAATAAACCGTGAACATGGTCGTCAAGTATCAATTGGGTGTAATTCAAAACTTCGCTTGGGGCTGCTATAGCGGATTCGTGAACGGTTCGTCCAGTGGTTAAGCAGGCTGGGTGTGGTAGCCGCAGTGGTCGAACCAGTTCCTCGCATTCTGGCTGGTAATCCAGTCAATGGCCTGCTGCAGCGCCTCTTTCAGCGCGTCATAGGAGCGGGCTGCGCCGGTGTGCAGCTTGGTTTTGAGCTTGCTCCAGGCCTGTTCGACGGGCGTGAAGTCGGGTGAGTAGGGCGGCAGGAACACGACGTCCACGCCCCGCTTGGCCAGCCACGCGCGCAGGCCCGTGAGGTGATGCACGGGCAGGTTGTCGAGCACCAGCACGTCGCCTGGGCGCAGCGTGGGGGCCAGGCAGTAGGCCACGTAGAAGGCAAAGCTACGCTGGTTGAGCGCCCCCTTTAGCAGCTGCACCGCGCCCAGTCCCTGCACCGACAAGGCCCCGATCAGCGTCAGCGACGGGCCCCGGCGCCGGGGCACGGCCCCGCCTACGCGTTGCCCGCCCACGGCCCGGGCGTGGGTGCGGGCATAGTCCAGGCGCAGGCCCGTCTCGTCCAGGAAGTGGAAGCGGCTCACGTCGGGGCGGGAGCAGACCTGTTCGACGTGCTGCTGACGGGCCGCCCGCACCCGGTCGGTGTCGCGTTCAGTGGCGTGGAGGCTTTTTTTTTCGCCGCAGGTGCTGTTCGTGCAGCGCCTGCCAGAGGCAGGTCTGGCCCACGGGCCGCCCGCCTTGGGCCTGCCAGGCCTGGTTGAGCTCGGCCAGCGTCGCATCCGCGTGCTGGCCTACGCAGGCCACCAGCCAGGCCACGGGCGGCCGCGTCCAGGTAGCGGGCCCGCCCGCCCGTGGCCGGCTTGGGGGCCAGTGAGCCGGTGGCGGCCTGCTGGCGCAGCAGGTCTTTGACAAACGAGCAGCTCACGCCAACGTGCCGCGCCACGGCTGCTTTCCGGGCGCCCGGCTCCTGGCACGCCGCCGCTACCCGGGTGCGTAAATCAAGCGAATACGGTCTCATCTTACAGAATACTCTACCCCACGATTTTTACAGGTATTTGATAGCGAGCAACTTGCCTGATAAGCCAGCGCAGGTTCACGTTTGAAATGCAACAAATTGGGTTGAAAAGAGGGATTTCAGGCGTTCATTGGGAGTGGCATAGTTCAATTTCTTTCTGGGCCGGTCGTTGATGCGCTCCTGGTAGGTTAGTATCTGTTGGGGGCTCATCTGGGAAAAGTCTTGCTTTCTGGGCAGGTACTGGCGGATGAGTTTATTGTTGTGCTCGTTGGCTCCCCGTTCCCAGGCATGGTAGGGGTGGGCAAAGTAGAAAGACGTTTTTAACGCTTTGGCGATGCGCTCATAGTCGGCGAACTCAGTGCCGTTATCCGACGTGAGCGTGTGGACGGGCAAGTCGCTTTGGCTTAGGCTGTCAATAACCGCCTGACGGGTCTGGGCAGCGGATTTATCGTCTACCCGCTGCATGAGCAGATAGTTGCTGCTGCGTTCGGTTATCGTCACCAGGACGCCTTTTTGCTGGGGACCCAGCACCGTGTCGAGTTCCCAGTCGCCGAAACGGCTCTTTTCCGCGACCACCGCCGGCCGCTGGTCGATACTGGGTTTAGCCGCCCGGCGGGCTGCTTTGCCCCGCCCATCGGGTTTTCCATAGCGTTTGCGATAGGGGCGATTGGCATGGCGTAAGTCTTTGTACAACTGGCCGCCCTGCCGCTGGTCGCGCCAGATGTGGGCCTAAATGGCCGCCCGGCTGAGCATGGGCTGCCCCTGCTGCTGGCAGCGGCCTTTTATCTGGTCGGGCGACCACTGCTGGGCCAGGCCTTCGGTAATAGTGGCCGTGAGGGCCGGTGTCATTTTCAGGGCATTGGCTCTTTTGCGTTGGGCTGCCCGTTTGTGGGCCGTCTGCGGCTGGTAGGCGTGGCGGGTGGGGCCATTACGGGCCAGCTCGCGCGTGACGACCGAGCGGTCTTTGCCGATTCTACGGGCAATCTCGGCGGGCTTGAGATGGCGCAGGCTCCCAATTTGATATCTTTGGCTAAGGGTTAGGTGGGGCATGGGGCAACAGTTTGGCGATTGTGGCAAACATACCACCTTGTCCGGAATCAGCGGGGAGGTGACTCCCCGCTGACGTTCTGGGTAATGTGCTATTTTTGGCCACAGATACATTTGTTGCATTTCATTTTAGAATCTAAGGTCGACCAGTATTGGAGAGCATCAAAAAGATTGGGGCAGTCGGGTTGAACGGCTATCGGTAGCAGGCCGCCAGCAGTGGTCAAAAATCCAGTGAGCGCGACTGCCCTACGCTTTTTGATGCTCTCCATCCTGGGATTAGACACCTAGGCTCTGTTTCTAACCATTTGCTTACTCAGTTCGAACCCTATTGATGCCCTATTGAGGGCTAAATTAGCTCTCAATAGGGCATCAATAGGGTTCGAACTGAGTAAGCAAATGGCAAAAACCTGCTTTTTCACCTTTTTTCCAGTGTAAAAGGGGCTAAATAGGACCTCTGGGGGAACAGAAAGCAATAGATGCAGCTGGAATAGTAGGAGAACAACGAGGGAAAAGGACAATTTTCAATCAACTTTGATTACGTTTGATTGAAAATCGTCCTTTTGCTCCTTGGGTGCTATGACCTACCATAAACGTCCGCTGCAAATGCGCAAATGCATGCATTGTGCTGCCAAGTTCGAAACCAACCATAAAAGCCGGATCTACTGCTCTCAATCGTGCAATACCCTGGCATGGCGGGCGCGGCAGCCGGTGGCTGAGCGGGGGATGCCCGCTGAGGTAGGCGTGGGGGAAACCGCGCTAGCGCTGTCCGCTCAGAATGTCGGGATCTTAGCCATGGGCTCCGCGATTGGCACGGCGGCCGTGCAAGGCGGGGCGTACCTGTGGCAGCAGGTAACTCAAGGCGGGTCGGAGGTGGATTTGCTGCGGGCGGAAGTGCGGCAGCTGCGCCACGAACTCCAGGCGGCCCAGGCCCTGCCGCCTCCGCAGGGGGTGCTGGCTTTGCTGCCCGAAGCGCTGCGGACCGCCACCAGCCCCCAGGGTATGCTGCGGCTCGGGGCAAACCAGGCGGTGCCGGTCGTGCGGGTGGTCTATCAGGGACAGGTGCTCTACCACAATGCCAGCCAGCAGCTGCTGGTGTGGGAGCCGCGGCCCGGTGCGTTTCAGCGCATCACCACCGCGCAGCAACTCACGCAGTTGGCCCGGCAACCTGCTCGCCAGGCGAAGCCGGCGGCCCCGGCTCCCAAGGTCGGGCTCCCCCCAACGGGGCGTGCGCACGAGCTTCTGCCCCCCGTAGCCGCTCGCGTCCTGCCGGCGCCGGTTTGGGACACCGCGGCCGACCAAGCCTTTGATGCCGCCGTGTTGGCCATCTTTGCGCAGCCTGAATCCGGGGCCTCCGAACAGACCAGTGCTTAGCCGGAAACCAACAGGCTCTTTTGTCGGGAGCTACCCGTTGCGCAGCCCCGGGGGAGGACCATCCGTGTGGTGCTGACAGTGCAGAGCAGGGAGTGCGACGGCGGCTGGTCCTGCCGCAGCTGGGCTGGGCTAGGCTGGTCGTAGGCGGGGAAGCCCGCATCAGCGAAGAAAGTAAGGGGCGGCGGTGAACAACTACTTCGGCTCCGGTGACTACCCGAACGGTGGTCGTACCCCCCCCCTTTCCGTTCCTGCTTTAGGGAAACCCTTATGGCTAACGCATAAGCTTTAAAAATCTTCCCCAAGCGGTACCATAGGGGAGGAATAGCGTAATTTGTTGCCCTCCTTATCCCTATAGCTATGCTCACCCCCGAACAGCACGCCCGCCAGCTCATTGATGCGCAACTAGCCGCGGCCGGCTGGCTGGTGCAGGACTACAAGCACCTGAACCTGGGCGCGGGCCCCGGCATTGCCGTGCGCGAGTACCCCACGGCCTCCGGCCCGGCCGACTATGCCCTACTGACTGACCGCAAGCTGGTGGGCATCGTGGAAGCCAAGAAGGAAGGCACTTCCCTCACGGCCGTGGCCGAGCAGACGGCGCGCTACCAGGCCAGCGCCACCAAGCACGCCCAGCGCGTGGCTGAGCAGCTGCCCTTCGGCTACGAGGCCAACGGGCAGGAAATTCGCTTTGCCGATGCCCGCGACCCGGAGCCGCGCTCGCGGCCGGTGTTCGGCTTTCACCGGCCCGAGACGCTGCGGGACTGGACCCGGCAGATTGGCACGCTGCGGGCGCGGCTGCGTAACCTGCCCGCCGTGACCACCGCCGGGCTGCGTGATTGCCAGATTGAGGCCCTGCGCAACCTGGATGTGAGCTTGAAGGACGACCGGCCGCGGGCGCTGATTCAGATGGCGACCGGCTCGGGCAAGACGTTTACGGCGGTGTCGTTCATCTACCGGCTCATCAAGTTTGCGGGGGCGAAGCGGGTGCTGTTTCTGGTGGACCGGGGGAATTTGGGGCGGCAGACCTTGCAGGAGTTTCAGCAGTACACCGCCCCGGATGACGGGCGCAAGTTCACGGAGCTCTACAACGTGCAGCACCTGACCAGCAACCAGCTGGATACGGTGAGCAAGGTGACGATTACCACCATTCAGCGGCTGTACTCGATGCTGCGGGGCGAGGCGGAATTTGATGTGGGCAACGAGGAGCGGTCGGGGTTTGAGCTGAACGGCGACGCACCGCAGCGGCCCCGCGAGGTGGCTTACAACCCGGCCGTACCGCCCGAGGGCTACGACTTCGTGGTGATTGACGAGTGCCACCGCTCCATCTACAACGTGTGGCAGCAGGTGCTGGAGTACTTCGATGCCCACCTCATTGGCCTCACGGCCACGCCGGCCAAGCAAACCTTCGGCTTCTTCAACCAGAACCTGGTGATGGAGTACAGCCACGAGCGCGCCGTGGTGGACGGCGTGAACGTGGGCTCCGACGTGTTCCGCATCCAGACCGAGATAACCGAGCGCGGCAGCCGCGTGGAAAAGGGCAGCACCATCAAGCGGATGGAGCGCCAGACCCGCAAGCGCCGCTGGGAAACGCTCGACGACGACCTCGTGTACGCCGGCACCCAGCTCGACCGCTCGGTGACGGCCCCCGACCAGATTCGGACGGTGCTGGCCGAGTGGAAGGCCCGCCTGTTTACGGAGCTGTTTCCGGGCCGCAGCATCGTGCCCAAAACCCTGATTTTTGCCAAAAGCGACCACCACGCCGACGAGATTGTGGAGCTGGTGCGTGAGCTGTTTGGCAAGGGCAACGACTTCTGTAAGAAGATTACCTACGGGGCCGAGGAAAACGCCGATACCCTCATCCGCAAGTTCCGCAACGAGTACAACCCCCGCGTGGCCGTGACGGTGGACATGATTTCGACCGGCACCGACATCAAGCCCCTGGAGTGCCTCGTGTTCCTGCGCGACGTGCGCAGTCGGGTGTATTTCGACCAGATGAAGGGGCGCGGCACCCGCGTCATCGCCCCCTCCGACCTGGAGGCCGTGACCAGCGACGCCCGCGCCAAAACCCGCTTCGTTATCGTGGATGCCGTGGGCGTGACCGACTCGGCCAAGAAGGACACCGAAAGCGTGGAGCGCCAGCCCGGCGGCCTGGGCTTCGAGAAGCTGCTGCACGCCGTGGCCCTGGGCAACCACGACCCCGCCCAACTGCGCAGCCTGGCCACCCGCCTGGCCCGCCTCGACCGCCAGCTCACGCCCGACGACCGCGCCGCCGTGCTCGCCCACACCCAAGGGGCGGCCACCGTGCAGCAGCTCGCCGCCCGCCTCTACGACGCCGTGGACCCCGTGCGCCAGGAAGCCGAAGCCCTGCGCCTGGCTACCGCCGAGGCCCAGACAGCCGGCCAGCCCGCCCCCGGCGAACCCGGCAGCGCCCTCGCCGAGCCCACCGACGCCCACTGGCAGCAGGCCACGCAGGCCCTCACCGAACGGGCGGTGCACCTCTTCGACGACCCGACCCTGCGCATGCTGCTCACCAAGGTACACGCCCAGCACGACCTCGTGATTGACCTCGTGAGCAAGGACCAGGTGCTACGCGCCGGCTTCGAAAGCCAGACCTCGCCCGAGGCCGCGCGGGAGGCCCTGGCCCAGGCGCGCATCGACAAATTCCAGGCCTTCATCGCGGCGCACAAGGACGAAATCACGGCCCTGCAGCTGCTGCACAACCAGCCCTACGCCCGCCGGGCCGTCACGTTTGCCCAGATTCGGGAGCTGGCCCTGGCCCTGCGCCTCGACAATCCCCAGCTCACCCCCGAACACCTCTGGGAAGCCTACGAGCAGCTCGAACGGGCGCGGGTGCGCGGGGCCGGCCCCCGCACCCTGCTCACCAACCTCATCAGCCTGGTGCGCTTCGCCCTGCACCAGACCGAGACGCTCACCGCCTACCCCCTCACGGTGGCGGAGCGGTTTGGGGCCTGGCTCACCCGGCAGCAGCAGGCCGGCCGCAGCTTCAGCCCCGAGCAGCAGCACTGGCTGGGCCTGATGCGCGACAAGGTGGCCACCTCCCTGAGCGTGGAGGCCGAAGACTTCACCCTGCCGCCCTTCATCGACCTGGGCGGCTACGGCCGCGCCCGCCAGGTGTTCGGGGCCGATTTGCAGACCATTGTGGATGAACTGAACGAGGCGTTGGCGGCGTAGCTTATTATTTCACTTTCAAAAAATAGGCTACGCTCTCCCAAGCCGGCCAATATCACCGAATGAACGAAGAACAGGAACTGCCGCAGGGCTGGGTTTTGAGTAACATTGGCGAGTTACTCGTCAACCGTGACGGAGAAAGGAGGCCCATAAATAGTGATGAGCGAGCCAAAAGAAAAGGAGAATTCGACTACTATGGAGCGTCGGGCATCATTGATAAAATCGACGGCTACTTATTTGATGAACCTCTTTTATTGATTGGTGAGGATGGAGCAAACCTGTTAAGCAGAAGCACTCCTATAGCCTTTATTGCATCGGGCAAGTATTGGGTAAATAATCATGCCCACGTTTTGGGCGCACACGACTTCATAACTATTCAATTTGCCAAGAACTACATAAACTCGATTGATTTAGCACCCTACGTTACAGGAACAGCTCAACCAAAACTCAATCAGGCAAACCTGAATAAAATCGAAATTCCGGTTCCGCCCCTGCCCGAGCAGCGCCGCATCGTGGCGAAGCTGGAGGAGCTGTTCAGCCGGCTCGATGCGGGCGTGGCGGCCGTGCGCCGCACCCAGGCCCTGCTGAAACGCTACCGCCAATCGGTGCTGCACGCGGCCGTGACCGGCGAGCTCACCCGCGCCTGGCGCGAAGCTCACCCCGCCCCCACCGAAACCGGGGCCGCCCTGCTCACCCGCATCCGCACCGAGCGCCGGGCGCAGTGGGAATCCGCCCAATCGGCCAAGCGCGGCGGGCAACTCCCGCTGAGCGATGCCTGGAAATCGAAATATGTGGCACCTGCAGCCCCCGAAATATCTGGATTACCGGAGTTGCCTGAAAACTGGTCTTGGGCCACATTTGAAGAAATAAGTGAGCGTGTAACCGTCGGGTTCGTTGGCTCGATGAAGGATGAATATGTAGAAGAAGGTGTTCCTTTTTTACGCTCGCAAAACGTCCGAGAGAATAAGTACAGCTCTTTGGGCCTGAAATATATTTCGCCGGCCTTCGACGAAAGCATAAGTAAGTCCAGGCTGGAACCGGGTGATGTTGTTGTAGTTCGCTCCGGCAGCGTCGGAACCGCTTGCGTTATTCCTGATACACTTCTGGCAGCTAACTGCTCAGATTTGGTGATAGTGAAGCAGCCTAAGGTGCTGCCTGAATACTGCGCTTATTACATGAACTCCGTTGCAAAAGCGCGGGTGAATGCGCAAAAGGTTGGCGTTGCTTTGATACACTTTAATACGCAGGCGCAGGCCGCCATGCCTTTATCCATTCCGCCTGTCGAAGAGCAAGCCGAAATCGTAGCCGAAGTAGAGCGCCGCCTCACCGTGCTCGATGTCCTGAGCCAGACCCTCACCGCCGAGCTGAAACGCGCCGAGCGCCTGCGCCAGAGCCTGCTGCACCGGGCCTTCACCGGCCGCCTCGTGCCCCAGGATGCCACCGACGAGCCGGCCGCCGCCCTGCTGGCCCGGTTGCAGGCCGAAACGGCCGCCGCGCCGGCCAAGGGCAAGGCCGGGCGCGGGCGCAAGGCGGCGGGTGGCCAAACCGCGCTATTCTAAAGATGCGCCGCAGCGCGGTGCCCCGTTTGTAGCCAATTCGCGCCAGTTGGACGATGCGCCGCGTAGCGGTGCCCGATGCCTTCCGGGCACCGCTACGCGGCGCTTTCGTTCTACCTGTCTTTTTTCTACAAACGGGGCACCGCGCTGCGGCGCTACTTTCACGGTATACATGACATCTGCTTATGCCGAATACGTACACCCAGCTTTACATCCAGCTAGTCTTTGCCGTGAAAGGACGTGAGTGCCAGGTAACGGAGGGCGTGCGCGAACGGCTGCAACAGTACCTCTGCGGCATTGCCAGTCAGCGCCAGCACAAGCCGCTGGCCATTTACTGCATGCCCGACCACCTGCACCTGCTCGTCGGTCTGAACCCCGACCAATCCATTGCCGACCTCGTGCGCGACCTCAAAAGCATTTCCAGCACCTGGTTAAATACGGAGCGGCTGCTTCCTGACAAATTTCAATGGCAAACCGGCTACGGCGCCTTTTCCTATGCCCGTTCACAACTCGATGCTGTTGTCAACTACATTCTTACCCAGCCCGAACACCATCATAAAACCGCGTTTCAGGAAGAGTACAAGCAATTTTTGGTGAAATTTGGCATCGAATACGATGAGCGGTACTTATTCGAATAACGTCCGATGTGCCGCATAGCGGTACCCGGTTTGTAGCAACATTGCGCCGATTGGCTGATGCGCCGCGTAGCGGTGCCCGAAACCATCCGGGCACCGCTACGCGGCGCGGACGTTCTAATCTTCCATTTTTCTACAAACGGGGCACCGCTACGCGGCGCACTATTTTTCTACAAACGGGGCACTGCTACGCGGCGCATCTTGCCAACGACACCAACAGGCATGCACGAAACCCACATTTTCGAAAAGAAGAGCTACCGTAAGGCCTTCGGCCCCACGGCCGACCTGAGCGACCTGGCCAAAACCTGCGTGTGCCTGGCCAACGCCCAGGGCGGCACACTGCTCATCGGCATCGAAGACCGGGACGAGCACCCGCCGGCCGGCCAGCAGCTCGACGCGGCCGAGGTGAATGCGATGCTGAAGAAGCTCAGCACCCGCGCCGTGAACGTGAGCCTGGCGGCCCCGGAGGTCGTATCTGCCCCCAACGGCGGGCAGTACCTGCGGCTGGTGGTGAGCCCCTCGCTGCACGTAGTGGCCACCACATCGGACGGCCGCACCTACGCCCGCCTCAGCGACCAGTGCCAGCCCGTGAGCGGCGAAGACCTGCGCCGGCTGGTGGTCGAAAAGTCGGGCCTGCAATGGGAAATCCGCCCCGTGCCCGACGTGCAGTGGGCCGATTTGGCGGCCGACGAAATCCGCTACTTCGTGGACCGGGTGCGCGCGGCCGGCAAAGCCAGCCCCTTCGTGCTGGCCAAATCCGATGCCGAGCTGCTGGACTACTTCCGGCTGGTGGATGCCCACGGCACGGCCACCCACCTGGGCGTGCTCTGGCTGGGCACCTCTTCCCAGCGCGCCCGCCTGAGCTACGGCCTGCTGGTGCAGTACGTGGTGTATAACCAGCTGGAGGAGAAGGTGCGCAAGGAAACCTGGTTCGACCACCGCCTCAACCCCGCCCGGCTGCTGGAAGACGTGCTGGCCCAGGCCGTGGAGCTGCATTATTCGCACGAAATCCCGTGGGGCACCACCCGCCGCCTGGTGCCGCACTACCCGCCCGCCGTGCTGCGCGAGCTGCTGGTGAATGCCTTCGCCCACCGCGTGTACACCACGGCCACCGACGTGTTCATTCAGGCCTACCCCGACCGGGTGGAAATCACCAGTCCCGGCGGGCTGCCGCTGGGCGTCACGCCCACCACCATCCTGCACGAGCGCATGCGGCGCAACCCGCACCTGGCCCTCACCTTCGAGGCCACCGGCCTGATGGAAGGTGAAGGCTCGGGCTACGACCTGATTTACCAGCAACTCAGCCGCGAAGCCAAGCCCCTGCCCGACGTGGACGACACCGGCACCAGCCTGCGCGTGACCCTGCGCGCCCAGCGTCCCGACCCGGACACCCTGCGCCTGCTCGACTACCTGAGCGCCCACTACACCTTCAGCCAGAAAGAAACCATCGTGCTGGGCCTGTTGGCGCAGCACCGCCGCCTGAGTGCCACGGCGCTCAGCCAGGCGCTGCAGCTGCGGCAGGAGGAACGCACCCGCTCCTGGATTGGCCGCTTGGTTGAGTGGAACATCGTGCAAACCCAGGGCACCCGCAAAGGCACCGAATATGTGCTTAATCCCGAAGTATTCGCGGCGGCCGACCTGCAAGTGAAACCCACGCTCAAAACCATCGAGCCCCACCATCTACGCGCTTTACTGACGGAAGACCTGCGGGCCTACCCGGACAGCTCACTGGCCGAGATTCACAAGCGGCTGGGCGAAGAATTGCCGTTGCCGGTAGTACAAAGAGCTATTTACAAACTGGTGGCAGATGGGTTGGTAAATGCCACTGGCGCTAACCGAAACCGCCGCTACGCCCTGGTGGCTAAAAAAAAATAAACGTCGAATAAATCGCTAACAAACCAAAACAGAAACATCGTTTGCAGCCCGTAGAAGCCATTTTTGCTGTTTCATGCGTGAAAACAAACGAGAATAACCAAGAACAAGCGGGAATAAAAAACCCCCAGTAACGTCCCCATCATGCGCCAACCTACCCTCAATGCCACCGCCCAATCCCTTGTTCAACGCGTGTGGGGCTACGCCACCGTACTGCGCGACGACGGCGTGGGCTACGGCGACTACGTGGAGCAAATCACCTACCTGCTGTTCCTGAAAATGGCCGACGAGCAGGCCGGCGCGCCCAACGCCCCCGCCGTGCCCGAGGGGAAAGACTGGGCCAGCCTGCGGCCCCTCGAAGGCGACGCGCTGGAGGTGCAGTACCGCCACCTGCTCACCGACCTGGGCAAGGAGCCCGGCATGCTGGGCGTCATCTTCAAAAAGGCCCAGAACAAGATTCAGAACCCCGCCCGCCTCAAGCACCTGCTGGCCCTGATTGACCGCGAAAACTGGTCGGGCCTGGGCTTTGATGTGAAGGGCGAGATTTACGAAGGCCTGCTGCAAAAGAACGCCGAGGACGTGAAGGGCGGCGCGGGCCAGTACTTCACGCCGCGCCCGCTCATCCAGGCCATCGTGGAAGCCGTGGCCCCCACGCCGGGCCAGACCATCTGCGACCCGGCCTGCGGCACCGCCGGCTTCCTGCTGGTGGCCCGCGACTACCTCGTGGATACCTACGGGGCCGAAATGGACCGCGAGCAGCTCAAGTTTCTGCGCGACCACACCTTCCACGGCACCGACATCGTGGACTCCGTCGTGCGCCTGGCCGCCATGAACCTCTACCTGCACGGCGTGGGCTCGACCGAAAGCCCGGTAAAGAACCAGGACTCCCTTCTCTCCGACTCCGGCGACCGGTACGACTTCATCCTGGCCAACCCGCCCTTCGGCAAGAAGAGCAGCATCACGGTGATGAGCGAGGAAGGCCAGACCAGCAAGGACATGCTCAGCTACGAGCGCACCGACTTCGTGGCCACCACCAGCAACAAGCAGCTCAACTTTGTCCAGCACATCTACACCATCCTCAAGGTGGGCGGCACTGCCGCCGTGGTGCTACCCGACAACGTGCTCTTCGAGGGCGGGGCCGGCGAAACCATCCGCCGCAAGCTGCTGCAGGACTGCAACGTGCACACGCTGCTACGCCTGCCCACCGGCATTTTCTACGCCCAGGGCGTGAAGGCCAACGTCATCTTCTTCGAGAAGCGCGCCGCCGCCGAGCAGGCCCAAACCAAGGACCTGTGGGTATACGACCTGCGCACCAACCAGCACTTCACCCCCAAGGGCAACCCGCTCACCCTGGCCCACCTGCAGGACTTCATCACGTGTTACGGCCAGCCCGGCCAACGCGCCCAGCGCCAGGAGACCGAACAGTTTCACCGCTACGACCTGGCCCAGCTCCTGGCCCGCGACAAAGTTAACCTCGACATCTTCTGGCTCAAAGACGATGCCCTGGAAGACAGCGCCACCCTCCCCGCCCCCGACGTGCTGGCCCTCGAAATCACCGAGAACCTGCAAGCAGCCCTGGCGCAGTTCGCCAGCATTGCCGAGGAGCTGGAGGTAGAGGCTTGAGAACGCCTGCTTCTGTTCCATTTCACATCCCTAACCAGAGAGCGAAGCTGTCTAGAAAGTCGCCAGAATCAATCAGAACACCATGCTCGATCTGGCGTCCGCGCAGCCGAAGTACCTCTACCACTTCATTGACCAGCTCCTGCGAAGCGATACAGAGGCCACGGCTGCGCGGACGCCAGATCGAGCATGATGTTCTTTTGAGTTCTTAAACAGCTTCTTACACACAAACTTTTTGAAGGTCTCTTGCAGAAGTTAAGTTAGCCACAGCCAGGTGGGTACGCTCTCCAGTGGTTATAAAGTGTGGGGGCTGCACAGGTAGCAGCACTGTAGTAGCATTCTCAGCATACTGAGAATATTTAGTATTCCGGATACGCTAGGAATATTGTGTAAACCGGGTATATTTGTCAGGCAACCAACCATCACCTCATGCGAATACTCACCTTTGCCAACCACAAGGGGGGCGTGGGCAAAACGACTAGCACACTGGCCGTTGCTCAGCAGCTCGCCCACCGGGGCCATCGGGTGCTCCTGGTCGATTGCGACCCCCAACACAACTTGACTATGAGTTTCGCCTCGACTCCAGTCTTCCACTTGGGCCACGTGATCCGCCAGGACAAGACGCTCCGGGAAATCCTGACCCCAGTGGGGGAGGGTGTAACATTGGCCGGCTCTGCTCTGGAGCTCACCCAACTGGAAAAGGTGTTAGGCCAGCAGCCCGCCTACCAATTCTTTCTGCGAACCGCTCTGGCCGACGTTCAGGATCACTTCGACTACTGCCTGATCGATACCCCTCCGGCCCTTACCAGCCTAACGTATGGCGCCTTGGTTGCCTCGGAAGCAGTTTTTATCCCCATCCAGCCCGAGTACTACGGCTACGAAGGACTGAACACGTTGCTGGAAGCCTGTCGGGTAATGGCAGCCCACTTCAACCCCAAGCTTAAGGTGGGCGGTCTGTTCCTGACCAAATACTCCCCGGCCTACCGGCTGGCTATGCACCACGACGTGGTGGAAATTATGCGGGAAAACCCTGTGATCGGGCCTTTGATGATGGAAACTAACATCCGCCAGAACGGCAAGCTGGCCGAAGCTCAGATCGAAAAGCAGGACTTGTACGCCTACGCCCCTAACAGCCCTGGAGCACAGGACTATGGACGACTCACCACCGAAATCCTCGCCCGACTATGAGCACCCCCAAGAAACGTTTCGGCGCCAACCTCTCCATGCCTCTAGCCCCAGCACCGACCCCGGACCAGCTAATGTTCCCGGAAGCCCTGACCGTTCTACCCGCCGAGGCCGCCCCGACGGAAAAGAATGTGGACCCCGATGCCTGGGTGCCATTTGGCTCTTACGTGCACCGGTCTACCTACCTGCAGCTCAAGCAAGCCGAGTTTTGGGAGCCAGGCTTCGAAATCCGCGAGTTCGTGGAGGCCGCCCTACAGCAGGCCCTTGCCCAAATGCCGGCGGCACAAAAAGAGCTTCCGACTAATATACTTGAGAAATTACGCAAGACTAACCGGAAACTAGGGTAAAGCCTAGTATATATTAGTATAAAACTATATTTAACTTTTTATACTTATTATTATTTTTTTTTGCCCCGTAAGGGGCAGTCTATGCCAGGGCTTTCGTTTTGTACTGTGTCCAGGGTGCAACAAGAATGCCCTTTCCAAGAAACTCCTACTAGCTAGTTTATTTACTTATAAATATTATTAGTATTACAGGCTTCGTATGTAATTGACAATCAGTAACTGAAGAGGATAGGGTGCAACAAGAATGCCCTGAGGGTGCAACAAGAATGCCCTGACTATAACAGGGTGCAACAAGAATGCCCCCTATCTATAGTAGACTGGTTGCCAATGTATTGAGGTTATAATACCACCACTTTGGCGTTAGGGTGCAACAAGAATGCCCTGGCTCCTACCCCCGTTCCTATGGACAACAACGCCCGAATCGTCGCCCAACACAACGCGTTAATCAATGCCCGCTTTAGCTTCGAGCCGCTCCAGATGCGATTGTTTCTGTCGTTGCTGGCCCGAATCGAATACGAGGACTCGGACTTTAAGGAACACGTTATTCCGATCCGCGAAATCTTCTTTCAGCCAGAAGGCGGGTCGGCCTACCACCAGATCGATGTAATGTGTAAAAAGCTGAGCACGTTCGCTATCTACATCGAAAAGCTGGAGCCAGGTACCCGGAAGCGGAGTAAGAAACCCCACTTTGAGTACATCCCGTTGCTAGCTAAAGCCGAGTATCGGGGAGACAATGGGGGAGTGGTGGCCATCTTCAACCCACTGATTATGCCCTACCTGTTGCAGTTGCGTCAGTCGGGCAACTTTACCACCGCAACGCTGGCGGAACTACGCAAACTGAAAAGCCCTTACGCGCTCCGTATCTATTGGTTACTGAAGGAGTACGCGACCTTCGGCGAACGGACGATGACCCTGCAGCAGCTCCGTTTTATTCTGGATATCGCGGAGAACGAGTACCCGCGCTTTTCTTCGTTTAAAGCCCGGGTCCTTGATAAGGCCAAACGGGAGTTGGCTACCACTGATATGCCCTTCAACTTTGAAACTGAGCGCCGGAACCAGATTGTCCAGCGAATTAAATTTTTGATCGAGCATCCTGAGAAAGTTGAGAATTCTGAGATGATTAAAGATGTCGAACTTACTGAGCAAACTGAGCATCTCGAGAATATCGAATCAACATACTGGCAGCAGAAGCTCCTGGATGCCGGCGTAAGTAAGCGCTCCTTAGAGCAGATTGCCCAACAGCTCGCCGCCAGGGAGTATACCTTGGACTACGTGGAGTTCGTGCTGAACCGGATTACGAAGCAGAAAGCTCTAGGTAAGGTGAAACGGGCCGCCGGGGCCATATATAAGGCGCTGGCCGAAAAGTATCTATTGGCCGAGTTCTTGGAAGCCCAGACGAAACCCGTCTCGAAGCGCGCAGCCAAAGCCCAGGCGCCGACGCCAGAAGTCGTCGTCCGACTGGCTGAGGTACAGGAAATGTTCGCGAACCCGGGGCCATTCTTGAAAAAGATTCTAATCGAGGAAACCTTCGAAGAGCACGTGCAGCGTTTGTACTTGGTCGAAGGGTTCCAACTGGAAACCCGGGGTGGAGAAGACTGGCTAGTAAAGGGGGTAGCGCAAGAGTAAGACCAGAAATTCCCGTTAGGGCAGTAGCACCGAATTTTTGCCGGACAAGCTGTCTCAAAATAGGGTGTTGTTAAACAAATAGGAGAGCATCAAAAAGTGTGGGGCAGTCGGATCAATCAGCTATTAGCCAAGGCGAGTATCCTTGGTGGACGATGCCGATGCTAAACTACACAGTCGCTACTGCCCCACACTTTTTGATGCTCTCCGCTTCTACAACGACACTACAACGGGGAGGGACGCCTGCTTCCTGCCCCGATACAAGAGGCGCGTTGTAACGGCTTAGAAGAAAGGATTTATAGGGTCAAACATCCCTATGTACCGACCTTCAACGGGACAGGGTTTGTACATAGTATTATTTCTAGCCAAGAGAAGCCATCCGCAAGGCGTATTAAGCTGGTTTTTTTCTGTAGGCACCCCTGCGCCGGCTTGTCGCGCCCGAAAGATTCCGCCAGAAGGGCTTTCCAGGGTTTACCAGGGCTTCCCAGGGTTTGCTGCCCCCCTGAGAAGTACTGGCCCTACCTCCCAGGGCTAAACGCTTGTGGCCGTTTGTGAACGCTTGTGAGGGTTTACAAATGCGTTTGGCCGTTTCTGACTGCTTCTGCCTGGGTAGGTGGTGCCAGCTTTAGGGGTGGGAGCGTTTACTACCGCTATCTTAGGGTATGTGCTCTCTCCCACCCCGCTTTTGCGCCGCTCTTATTGGGACGCACAATAGCCGGAACAGAAAGGATCGGTAGGGGGAAATGGTGTGGGTACGTCGTCTCAGAAAACGGCCAACTACTCAGTGTGGGGCGCGCCACGATTTAATGCTCCCTTGTCCTGCGGCAGGTGCCTACCGGCAACCAGACCGCGTGATTAAGCCTTTGGGACGAATCTTGCCGACCTGTTGGTCTCGCGTCACCCTCTGCCATGAGTGCACGAACAGCAGGTCGAGTCGTTGTAGCAGCTGTTAGCGATCGAGCGTGCCGCGCATACGGCAGATCTTGGCCACCGCGGGCTTCGCGGCCGCCGGCAGCCACAGCTTTCAGTCGAAGACTATAGAGCATGGGGTTGCGTTAGTAACTGGACAAAGAATTACGGTAAGGGCCTCAGCGGTCGCAAGCCATTGACCAGCACGTGGGCTGGCAGCTGGAAAGAATAGCGGCCCAAGCGGTTCAAATGGGCAAAACGAGCCGGCGAGAGCTGGGCCAGGTGCTCGGGCAACGCCGGTGGCCCCGCCGCTTGCTGGCGTTGTAAGGCTAGCTGGGCGTAGACCGTGTTCCAGACGACGACCACGTTGGTGACCACGTTGAGGCAGCGCACGACTTCCTGCTGGGCCTCTTCCTGCTTCTGACGCAGCACCCCATCACCCCCAAACCAGAGCCAGCTGCGCAGTGCGTGCAGCTGCTCGCCTTTATTGAGTTGGGCGTGGATGCGCCGGCGCAGGGCCTGCGAGTGTAGGTAGCGCAGGATGAAGGCCGTTTTGACCAGCCGGCCGTACTCCTGCAGCAGGTGCGTGAGGTGGTGCTGGCGGGGATAGGCCTGTAACTTACTGATGAGCAGCGAGGCGCTCACCCAGCCCGTTTTCAGCGAGCCGGCTACCCGCAAGAGGTCGTCCCAGTGCTGGCGCACATACTCAGGATTGAAATGGGCCGTGAATTTGAGGGAGGGATAACTCAGTTCGCGGCCCTTGATGCGGCACAGGCGCTGATTGGCCAGGTCGCGCAGGCGGGGCGAGAACTGCAGGCCCAGTAAATCGAAGAGGGCAAACACGATATCCGTGTAGCCGTGCGTGTCGGTGGTGTGCTCGAGCAGCGGCAGTTCCGTCTCGTTGCCCAGCACCTCGTCCAGCACATAGGTCGCATCGCGCGTGGTGGAGGAAATGGCCCGGCTGCCGAACTGGGCGTACTGGTCGGCCGTGTGGGTATAAAAGGTCAGGCCCTGTCCGTAGCCAAAGTAGCGGGGAATGGCGCGGGCATTGCGAATCTTGCCGCTGACGGGAAAGCGCTGGCCGTCGGAGGACGAGAGCGTGCCCCCGCCCCAGTGCCGGGCCAGCCACTGGCGGTGTTGGTGGTTGACCAGGCGGGTGGTGGCGCGCTTGAGGGTGTCTTCGCGCAAGTAGTTGGCCGCCACCCAGCACAGGGACTGGTAGTCGAGCCCCGTGCTCTGGGCCATTTCGCGCAGGGAGATGTGGCAGGCGTTGGCTAGCAGGGCCGCGTAGAGCAGGGCCTGGTGCTCCGGGGAGCGGGGCGTGGTCTGGTCGAGGCCGGTCAGCTCGGCCGAGAAGCCCGTCCACTGGTCGACTTCCACCAGCACTTCCGTCAACTCGGCTCGCGGTAGCGAGGCGGTCAGCAGTGCCCGCAACTGCTCGACTTCGGGGCTCAGCTCCTCGGCGCGCAACGGGGTCACGACCAACTCCCCGTCCTCGTCGAGGCGGATGTCCTGGCCTTGCGCGAGCAAGTGCTCCAGCAGCGGCAACTGCGCTTCGACTTCCTGCAAGCGCTCATCCAGGCGATGGGCGCTCCCGAGTTGCGTCAGCAAGTCTGGGCGCTGGCGGGCCCATTCAGCGGGGGAGAGCAGGTAGGTATCGAGCGAGGCGTACTTGCGCGAGGCGTTCACCACCACGTCGCCCGCCCGCAGCCGTTCGCGCAGCGTGGCGAACACGCACAGCCCGTAGCGGGGACGGTGGGCGTGGCCAGCTTGGTCGAAAACGAATGCGCGCCAACTGGTTGGGATAAAGGCCGTGGCGGCGTCCTCGGGCAGTTTACGCCGCTGCCCCGTGTGCAGCTGACCGACCAGGGCAAGGGCATCGGCGAAGTCGTCCTCCGCAAAAGCCTGCGCAAACGCGACCTGTTGCAAGAGGCTACCCAGCACCGTGTTCAATCGGGCGGCCACCGGCAGCAGGTACTCCAGGTACGAGTGCCGCGCTGGGCGGGCGAAGTCCGCCACAGCGGTGAGCGCAGCTTGCAGCTGCTCGCGGGGCACCTGGGCGTAAATCTGTTCCCGCAGCGCTTCGTCGGGCACGTGCTCCTCGTCCATGACCAGGCCCACGGCCTGCCCCAGCGTGCGCAACGCGTGGTCTTTGGCCCGCGCGTGCGCCAATTGGTCGTCCTGCAGCGCCCGGCGGGCGCGGGCCACGGCGTGCTCCCAGTGCTCGTCCACCATTTTCAGCACCGTATCGGTCAGGTCGCGGTAGACCTCGCGGCACGCGGCGACCAGCAACGGATGGCGCTTGGCCGGCGCGAAGCGCTGGAGCACCTGGTTGGTTTTGTTGCGGGCGGTGTGGGCCAGCCGCTTCTGGCGGTTGGGGTGCAGCGTGTCCACTTGCCAACCGGGCACGCCGAGCTGCTCTAGGTAGGCCAGCTTGCCCAGCGTCTGCTGGATACTGGTCGCCGAGCTGCTGGTCGGGGGCTGGTGCAGCCAGGTATGCCGGCACAGACCCAGCGCAGGGTCGACTACCAACAGCGCATCGAGTTGGGCAACGACTTCGGGGGTCAGCAGCAACAGCAACCGGCGGTAGGTTTCGGCTTGGGTGCGCTCGGCCAGGGCCCCGACCAGCCGCTCCAGCTCTACGATGCCAGGCCGCAGGATACCGTGCTGGCGCAGGTGGCCCAGGGCCAGCGTGAGCAGCAGGCGCTCGTTGTCGTGCTCCAGGGCGCGCTCCACCAACCACGCTTCCAGCCACGGGGCATCCAGCACAGGTTGCCAGCGGCGGACCTGCAAATGAGTCAGCAGCACCCGCAGGTGCTCCGTCAGCGTGGCCTCGCGCTCACCGTAGGCCTGGAACAGCACTGGGTCGAGGTCCAGTTGCCGGGCCACGAACTGCACCAGGCCATCGGGCACCTGCCGGTACCACTCCGGCGGCACGTACCCCAACAGGCGCAGCACGCCCAGCTGAATCGCGAAGCCGAGGCGGTTGCTGCTTCGGCGCTGCTGTGCGACCAGCTGCTGGTCGGCGGGGGTGAGCCAGCAACTGGCTTGCAGGTCTTCCTCGCGCAGGTCGGCGGGCAGGGTCTGGTAGCGCTGGCGCTCCAGGGCAGTCAGGAAGTCGGCGGGCATGCGTAGAAGGGAGTGGTAAACAAACGCCCCTTTTCCGGTACAACCCCGACGCCCGCAAAAACAGGCGTTCCAGCGAGGGAATTACGGTACCCGAAACTGGTTCCGGCAATCAAGATACCGTAAATTCGTGTTTCGCCTCTTTCCGGTACCAGTTACCTCCTTTTTGCCATGAAGAAACTCGGCTACGCCCGCGTCAGCACGCAAGAGCAGGTGCTCGACCTGCAACTCGACGCCCTGCGCCAGGCGGGCTGCGACGATGTCTACACCGATACCGTTTCGGGGGTGAAGGCCCACAAGCCGAACTGGGAGAAACTGCTGGCGTACGCCCGCACGGGCGACACGGTCGTTATCTGGCGGCTCGACCGACTGGGCCGCTCGACCAAACACCTGATTGAAGTCGTCGAAGACCTGAGCCGCCGCGGGCTGCACCTGATTTCGCTGCAGGACCCCATCGATACGACCTCGCCCGGTGGACAGCTCGTGTTTCAGATTTTCTGCGCCCTGGCCGAGCACGAGCGCAACGTGCTCGTGCAACGCACCCGCGCCGGCCTGCAAGCCGCCCGTGCGCGGGGCCGCCAGGGCGGACGGCCCCCGGGTCTGGCTCCGCGCTACCAGAAAATCGCGCCCGCGGTCAAGGAACTCTACGAGGCCGGCCAGCAATCCACGCGTCAGCTCATGGCCTACTTCCAGATTGGCTCCCGCCGCACGCTCTATAAAATCCTGCGCTTCGCCGGCTGCCCGATTAACGAGAAGCCCGCGCCCCTCAACGCCAAGTAATATGAAGAGCCCTTCAAAGCCCGTCCTGGCCGCGGCGCTGCACCGCTACAACGACACGCCGCAGCCGGACTTCTGCGGCTTGAGCCCGGCGCAGATGCACCCGCTGCTCTACCAACCACTGGGACCGGCCAGCGTAGTGCAGCTGCGCGCCAACGTACCGGACGAGGTGCTGAACCAGGTGCCGTTTTTGCGGCTGACGGAGGCTTTTCTGCAGCTGTTGCAGCGCGAAACGCCCCTGCGCCTGACACCGTTGGGGGCGTTGCCGCGCAAGTACCTGCGCGAACTCTACGCGCACGGCTTCCTCCGAGAGGAAGGACTGGAAACGGGCTTGTTTACCCTGAGCCGGGAAATCGATTCGCTGGCCATCACCACCCTGCACCAGACCACCCGGCTGGCGGGCCTGGCCCGCCTGGTGCGGGGCCAGTTGCTGCTGACCAAAAAAGGTACCCAGCTGCTCGACCCCGCTCACCGCCCGGCCCTCTGGGCGCTCGTGCTGGACACCTTTACCAACCGCTTCCTGTGGGCCTCGCACGACGGCTACCCCTCGCAGACGGTGGGACAGACCGGCTGGGCGTATTCAGTCTACCTGCTCGCCCGCTTCGGCCAGCAGCCGCACCCGGTGTCCTTTTACGCCGCGCACTACCAGCGGGCGTTTCCGTTCGTGCTGGCCGAGTTCACCGACCCGGTCTATCGGACGCCGTTGGAACAACTCACCCACTGCTACGGGGTGCGCACGTTTGAGCGGGGGCTCAACTGGTTTGGCTTACTCGGCCCGGAGCCTCAGGCCTCGGTGCTATACCAACCGGACCAACCGCTGAGCGCTTCCCCGTTGCTCGCCCAGCTCTTTGACGTGCAGCAGGCACCTGTCTAGCCACTGTTTGCCGATTTTAACTACGACCAGAGGCCGTCGACAAGTCCTTACCGTAATTCTTTGTCCAATTACTAACGCAACCCCAGCATCAAAAAGTGTAGGATAGTCAGGTTAAGGGGCTACAGGCAGGAGGGCTCGGTCAGTGGTCAAGATCTCAGTGACCACGACTGCCCCCGCACTTTTTGATGCCCTGTTACTGCAGCACCAAGCGGCGGGCGGTGCTGCTGCCCGCATTTTCCAGCCGCAGAATATAGATACCCCGAGGCAAGTCTTCTACAGCCATCGTACTTAGTGGTGATGCCTCCTGCTGGCGCACCACCCGGCCCAGTGCATCATATAAGGTAGCCGTCATTGGGCCAGTCATGTCAGCGGGGCGTCCAATGGTTACGCTTGTGGCGGCCGGATTCGGATATACCGCCACTCGGCTCAGCTTCGGCACCTGGGTCGACAAGGGGTCCGCGCTCATGTTGCGGAAGATGCGCACGGTTTGGTCGCCCGAGCAGCCCACCAGCAGCTCCGGGTAGTCGTCGTAGTCCAGGCCAGCAACCAGCATGGTAGTCGGGTTTATGCCTACGGGCAGCAGCAGCGGGGTCTGGGGGTAGCGCGCACTTGTCCCTTGCTGCGTATGCACAAACAAGTTGACCTGATTGTCGGCCGTGAGCACCAGCATCTCGGGGTAGCTGTCGTTGTTCAGGTCAGCAAAAAGCACTTGGCGGGGAGTGGCCGATACTGCATACACAGAAGGGGACACAAACTCGCCCACGCCATTATTGACGAAAACAATGATGTTGTTGCTGGCTTCATTGGCAATAGCCATTTCGGGGCGGAAGTCCCGGTTGAGGTCCGCCGTAGCCAGACTTATGGGGTCTACTCCGCCAGTGGCCAGTGAGGTCCGTCGATTCGTGAAAGACCAGTTGGCCTCCTGTGACCCCGTCTCGGTGAGGCGCACGACCACCTGGTCGCTGGAGGGCTGGGAACTGAACTGCACCGGCCCCGTGGCTACCATATCCTGCAGACCATCGCCATCAAAATCACCCACGGACATCGATGTGGGCGAGAAGTTGTAGGTCGCCCCCGTGCTGGGGATTTCGATGCTACTCATGCGGGTGGTCGATTTTTTGAGGAACTGACCATTGCCCTGGTGGGAAAGGTACCCCACGTACGGGTCGTTGGGAATATTGTGGGTGTAGGCCACATCGATGCCGACTTGCCGGTCGAAGTAGCCGGCGATGAGCAGCGGGCTCGTGGTGGGGCGGTTACCGAAAACCTGCGTGGGTAGGGCCGTGAAGGTGCCTGTCGTATTTTCGTTGTTGCGCAGCAGCGTCAGCAAATTGCTCGGGCCGCTGACCACCATCAGATCATCGACTTGCAGAGCGCTGGTGCTGGTAGCACCCACTAGTGGCACGATGACGACGCTGCTGGGCGCTTGCCCGGCAGGATAAACTGCTGCTGGCGTACTACCAAAGGAGCCAGCAGCAGTTTGCAGATAGACGGCCACATCATTGCGCCCCCGCTCCACGACGACTAGGTCCAAATAGGCGTCCCGGTTGAGCGAGCCGACGGCTAGGCTGCTGGGGGCGGAGCCTGCAGCCAACTGCAAAGAGGGCGCGGGCTGTAGGTTGACCGGACGAATGATTTGGGCTGAAGCCAATGTAGCTGGAGTCAGTAAGCAGAGTAGTAGTTTTTTCATGAAAAAAAATGTCAGTCCTAAAACAACGCTTTGTAGTTGCGAAAAAATATTAGCTGCAATATATGAAATTGATGTTAAGGTATTTAAGGTTTGGCAATAAATGGCCTTCGGAAAGAAAATTTATCATTCAAAATTCCACATCAGGATCAATAAAAAAATTTCGCCACAATGATTATACGAGTGGCAATTCAATTCCTATCAAGAGTCATATAACGCCCATTCTACTTGGCTAAAACAGTAAAATGACAAAACCATACTAACGATTATTCCTATTACAAATAATGCAGCCAATAAATTGCCTTTCTTGTTGTTATAATTTGGATTATCTTCAAATTCTTTAACTATATTTTTCCATTTTTGATCATGTAAAAAAAAACGATAGTTAATAATGACTACAGTAAAAGCTGTAATAGATATGTTTACGTCTGAGAATACTAAATTAATGTCATTTTTGGTTATTATAATCCACCATATCATAAAATCAATGCAAATCATTATGCCAAGTGCATTTATTGCTATCAGTGCCTTGATGTGTTCCCATCCCTCTTCATTTATTGCCTTAAATATGCAATAAATTTTATAGAAGAGGAATTTATACATGTTAGCCAAGCTCATGATTTTTGCTTAAAAGTGTATTATCAAAACCAAAAAATCAGTTTTTTCAACGATAAAAAGTTGCAGTGCTATTCTGAATTCATTCTTTATCAATTAGCAGGAGTAGATAATTTTATAATTTATTTGTTTACATATAAGAAGCATGTTACACACGTCTTTATTGAAATTGGAGCAAGGTTCCAATAAACTAGGCATAAACAATAGTGTTAAATATACAAAGCATGTGTCTTGATTCATTGAATAACCTCAGCAAAGATATGAAAAGCGTCATAATGCTCCTTGTGATGCATAATCCGTTCTTTAAATAATCGTATAATAACATCATTCTCTGTATATATTAAAACTATTTCCCAGAATATCTCTGTTATGTTGCTGTATCCTAGCATTATTTTCAAGGGCACCGTGCATCCCACCAGGGTAGAAAGTATCTATAAAGAAATACCCTGCTCCGCCTATAGCACCGGGAATACCTGCAGCTATTCCAGATAAACCGTAGACAAGATTAAAAGATGCTTTTGCAGGGTGAACAGCATTAATATCTGTTGCACCATTTCTGTAGTAATTTAGTACTCCTTTGGCATCTAATAAGGATCCAATTATTAGGGTAACAAACCCTCCAATTTTTCCAACGCTCTTCAAGCTTGTTTTGGGGATATTTACAATCCTACTTTGTAGTCTGTAATACCTGTAGCTTTGCGCTGACCCAGAATAAACATTAGGCGATAATGTAATATTGCCATCCATTTCTCCCACAATACTAGTTGCCACTCCTATTCCACCATTAAGCGTTGATGCAGGACTTAGCCATCCATTTCCATTTGTATGTGGTTCACCGTATACCCACACTTTGACAACAACAACATGAAATTCTCCGCTTCCAACTGAAATGTCCTTCCCCAATGCATCCACGCCTTTTCTAACCTTGGCCTCACATATCTTAAGCCTGTTTTCGTAATGCCCCATTATCATTCCCCCGTAGCCCGTATTTACCCCGGTACTGCCTTGCTGATACATCATATGTCCTAAGGCTGATCCAGTCCATTCACCGCCGCCGCCGCCATCAAAAACGCGCATATTCACATAACGACCGTACATAAAGGCAGAGTCTTCAAGGTGACTGGGCTCTGCGCCAGTGGGGTCATTAAAATTTATGGGATCGTTGAAAGCGAAACTGTAAGGACTATGATCGGCATATTTATCCGCTAGCGGATCGATGCCTTGAAAGCGTCCCGTAGTCGGATCGTAAGTACGAAAAAAAGTGCTGTAAACTCCCCCCTCACCGAGCAATTCATCCTGAAGCTCAGATCCACCGTTATAAAGTTCCTTGCTGGTCTGCTCAGCAGGCAATGTATTGACAGCTACGCCTGCCAATGCAAGTCCGAAAGGATAGGGGTGCAACCCAAATTGTCGCTGCGTATTCGTAACTTAGGTCATGACTACAGCCCCCTCCACCGCCATGAGTAAGGCCGAATACCTAGCGTTGGCCGAGCAAAAATACACCGAGTTGCAGGCCCTTG
>NZ_SRLD01000051.1 GCF_004745955.1 Hymenobacter elongatus
TCTTCAGCCGGCTCAAGCAGTTCCGCCGCCTGGCCACGCGCTACGACAAGACGGCCAGCAGCTTTTTGGGAATGCTGCATTTCGTTTCTGCCTTACTCTGGCTCCGGTAATTGTCCGTACAACCTAGGCTGACAACCTGTTTTTGACAACACGAGGGTAAAGGGTGGTAACATTACTGTACATTAAACCTTCTACCTGTGTCAACCTCCAAATGAGGTGATGCTGCCAGTCTGGTCCGGTAGCATAAAAACAAGGCACGGTGCTTGTCTTTGTGCTCCACATCAACGCCGAAGCGGCGGAAAGCCGCTGCTATACGTTTGCTTTACAGCTGAAACCCATGAAAAACTCTACGCGTCTTTTTTTATTGCTGCCGTTACTGCTCCTGCAGCTATCAGCCTTCGCTACTACTTATACCATTACCGTAGGCGACAATTTCTACTCCCCGGAGAAGCTGGATATCAAACTGGGAGACGAGGTCATATGGAAATGGCAATCCGGCAACCATCCCACGGCTTCCGACAACGCTGCCTGGGTTACTTTCCAAATGAACTCATCGAGCCAAACCAAGTCTATTACCTTCAATACCTTAGGAACCTTCGCCTACCACTGCACGGCTCATGCTTTCTTCGACAACGGCTCCTGGAAAGGGATGATTGGCTCCATTTCTGTTAAACCAGTGACCACTGCGGCCGAAGCGCGGCTGGTGATGCCCACGCTGAGCGTGTATCCCAACCCCAGCAAAGGCATGGTACTGGTCTCCCTGGGTCAGAAAGCCGGGGAAAGCTATAAGCTGCGGCTGAGCAATATTATCGGGCGGGAAGTACGCATGGTGGCTTTAAAGCCCGAAACCGACGCGGAAGGCGTACCGGTCAACCTATCGGATTTGCCGGCGGGCGTCTACTTCTATAGCTTGCTCGTCAATGACAAAGTCGTCACGACCAAGCGCCTGATTTTACAGAACTGACGCGTCCCTCTACAGTATACTTCGAGAAAAAGCAGCCGGCTTCCCGGCTGCTTTTTTGTGCTTAAGGCGAAACAGAACGGCTTTTCGCTCCCCAAACTACGGGTGCGGCATGGCCAGATTTATTGCCTACTTTTGGCCCTTCTCTGATTAAACCAGTATGCGGAGTTACAAAAGCCTGAATAACCTAGTTGGCTGGGTCGTATTTGCCATTGCCACCCTTACCTACCTACTCACCTTAGAACCCACGGCCAGCTTCTGGGACTGCGGCGAGTTTATTGCCTGCTCCTACAAGCTGCTGGTGCCGCACCCACCGGGGGCCCCCACCTTCTTGCTGCTGGGACGCTTGTTTTCGCTCTTCGCCTTCGGCGACGTCACCAAGGTTTCGGTGCTCATCAATACCCTCTCAGCCCTGAGCAGTTCTTTCACGGTCCTGTTCCTGTTCTGGACCATTACGATGCTGGCCAAAAAGCTGGTATTCCACCACCCTACTGCTGGCGGGCACGACCATCGCCCCCTGGAGCCAACCAGCGGCCAGACGTTCTTGATTCTGGGAGCGGGTACGGTGGGTGCCTTGGCCTTCGCCTTCTCCGACTCTTTCTGGTTCAATGCCGTGGAGGCGGAGGTGTACGCCATGTCGGCGCTCTGCACGGCGGCCGTCGTCTGGATTATGCTGAAATGGGAAAACCGCGCCGACGAAGCCGACTCCGATAAGTGGCTGATTCTGATTGCCTATGTCATTGGCCTCAGCATTGGGGTTCACTTGCTGAACCTGCTGGCTATTCCGGCCCTGGGCTTTATTTACTATTACCGTCGCCACGCGGCCCCCACGATGTGGGGTGGAATAGCCACTCTGGTCATCAGCAGCGTCATCGTTGGGTTGATACTGGCCGGAATCATCCCGGGCCTGCCCACGCTGGCGGGGGCGTTCGAGGTATTCTTCGTGAATTCCATCGGCTTGCCTTTCAACACTGGGCTGGTGTTTTTCCTGGTGCTGTTCGTGGCGTTGATCTGGCTGGGCTTCCGCTACTCGTTCCGGGCCCACAACCGCCTGATCAACACGGCGATGCTGAGCTTTGCGTTTATCCTGATCGGCTACTCCTCCTACCTGATTGTACCCATCCGCAGTAGCTACCACCCTACCATCAACGAAAATGCCCCCGAGGATGTCCTTTCCTTCGTGAGCTACCTCAAGCGCGAGCAATACGGCGACCGGCCCCTGATGTACGGTCCGCAGTTTAATGCTGAGCCCGTCGACCAGAAGGAAGGGGCTCCCCGCTACGTGCGCAAAGGCGACAAATACGTTATAGCTGAGCGGCGCCTCGAAACCATTTACCGCGACGAGGACAAGATGCTCATCCCGCGCATCTACAGCCCCGCTCCCGAGCACGTGTACAACTACAAGAAGTGGGTAGATATTCAGGAAGGCGTGAAACCTTCGATGGGTCAAAACCTGAGCTTTTTGTTCAAGTACCAGATGGGCCACATGTACTGGCGCTACTTCCTCTGGAACTTCGTGGGCCGCGAAAGTGACATTCAGCAGGCAGGCGTCGTGTGGCCAACCAGCGCGGGCAGCAATGGCTTGCCGGAGCGAATCGCCAGCAGCCCGGCCCGCAATAACTTCTTCGCTATTCCGCTCATTATGGGCCTATTGGGCCTGTTTTTTCACGTTCGGCGCGATGGCCGCAACGCCTTTGTCGTAGGCTTGCTGTTCCTATTTACGGGCTTGGCTATTGTGTTCTATCTAAATCAGCCGCCAATTGAGCCGCGCGAGCGGGATTACACCTTTACGGGTGCCACCTACGCCTTCGCCATCTGGATTGGGCTGGGCGTGCTGGGGCTGGCCGATTTGCTGAAGGCCGTGCTCAAAGCCGATGGTACGCGCGCCGTGGCCGCTACGCTACTGGGGCTGCTAGCGCCAGGCCTCATGGCGGCGCAGGGTTGGGACGACCACGACCGCTCGGACCGCTACAACTCGGTAGACTCGGCCAAAAACCTGCTGAACTCCTGTGCCCCGAACGCCATTCTGTTTACGAACGGCGACAACGACACGTTCCCTTTGTGGTACGCCCAGGAAGTAGAAGGCGTCCGGACCGACGTGCGGGTGGCCGTACTGAGCTACCTCAATACCGACTGGTACATCGCGCAGATGAAGCGGCGCGCCTACCTGTCGCAGCCGCTGCCCATCTCGATGAAGAGCGACAACTACGCCCAGGGCACCAACGACTACCTGCCCTACGTGGAAAACCCGGCGGTGCAGGAGGTGAACCTGCGCGAGTTTATCGGCTTGGTTGATCAGAACAGCCAGCTGCTGCAAGTGCAAACCCAGAGCGGCCGGCCACTGCTGTCCTTCCCCACCCGCAAGTTCTACCTGCCCATCGATACGGCGGCAGTAGAGGCGCTGGGTATTATCCCGAAAGAGCGGCGCAAGCAGCTAGTGCCCCGCATGGAGTGGGACATGGGCAAAGGAGCCATCGAGAAGAAAAACCTGGTGATTCTGGACATGCTGGCCACCAACAACTGGAAGCGGCCTATCTACTTCTCCAGCACCGTGAACTCGGCCGACTTTATGAATCTGCAGCCATACTTCCAGCTCGAAGGCATGGCCTACCGGATTTTGCCCGCCAAAGACCCTAACTACGAGCCCCGGGGCGCGGAAGGCTACGTGGCCAAAGACCTCATGTTTGAAAACATGATGAAGAAATATTCCTTCCGCAACCTGGACCGCGCCGACATTTTCTACGATGAGAACAACCTGCGCTTCCCGGCCAACTACCGCGACAAATTCTCGCGCCTGGCAGATGCGTATCTGGCCGCGGGCGACAAAGCCACCGCTAAGAAAGTGCTCAACAAGTGCTTTGAGGTGATGCCCGATAAGGCCATCCGCTACGATTATTACGTGCCTCAGTTTGTAGTGCCCCTGATACAGGTTGGCGAGCAGCAGCGGGCCAATGAAATAATGGACACGATGACCAACCGGGCCCAGCAGTCGTTGGCCTACTACCGCACCAACAACAGCTCCCTGTTCGATATGGAAGTGCAAACCAACCTGCTGGCCCTGCAGAGCGTGTACCGGGCCGCCGCTGAAGTAGGCGACCAGGCCCGCGCCAAGAAGGCCATGGATTTGCTGAATGAATACTATCCGCAGCAATAAGGCCCCTTTGCTCGTCTGCGAAACCTGGTTTCTCCACACAGCCGTCCTGTCAGCAGGGCGGCTGTTTTGGGTTAGTGCACCCTAGGTTTTCACCGACCGTATACGCTCCGCCTGCCGTACTGCTATTGTAGGCGCTGTCGTTCTGCCACGACGGCTTTGCGTTCTGCTCCACTCATTTTCTTTCGATGCCGGTTTCGCTTCGCTGCTTCCTGATTGGGCTACTGCTCGTGTTGAGTAGTGCCGGTACTGTTGGCGCCGACCCACGGCGCGACTTTGCCGGGCAATACCACCCTGCCCGCCGGATCGGGGCGGAAACCCGCCGTGAGGGCGACAGTCTGCGGGTATATGTGCACTTTCCGGATGGCAGTGTTCTGCAGCGCGGCAACCCGTTGCGGATAGCCACTTGGGCTACTTATGAGGCAAAACGACCCGTGTGGCGGGACACCGTGCGGCATGTGGCCCGGCGGGTTCGGCAGGTGAAGTCAGCGGCGTGGGTCGAGTTTTGCCTGCCGGCGGCAGCTTTGCAAGCCGGGCAGGTGCTCAGCCTGAATTGCGCGCCGGCTGAAGAAGCCGAAACGGGCGAGGCTGCCTGGCTGGCTATTACCAAAGAGCGGCTTGGGCGCACTTTTCTGCTCACCGATTCGCTCGGTGACCCATTGCTACGGCGCTATGTACGATTGGGCGAGCCCTTCTTAGTTGATAGCTACGGACCAGAACTCCCCCTCACGGCCAAACGCTACGCGGCTAGCTTCACTGCTGCCTTGCCGCCCATGGCCACTGCTGGTGCGCAACCCGTGCCGCGCACCATAGCCGTGCGTGACTCGCTCTATTTCCGGGCCGGTCAGGCAATGCGCATACGGCAGCCAGGTCTTTATGCCCTGCGGGTAGCAGGAGCCGCCGCCGCTTACGGCTTGCTGGTAGTCGATCAGGATTTTCCGGAGTTCAACACCGCCACCGCGCTTATTCAGCCGCTTATTTATCTAACGACTTCGGCGGAGCGCCAAAAGCTGCTCGACGCACCCGCGCCCAAACGGGCTGTCGACCAGTTCTGGCTGGACGTAGCCGGCGCGAATCAAACGATTGCCCGTCAGCTCATTCGCACCTATTATGGCCGGGTAGCCGCTGCCAACCAGTTGTTTACGGCCCACAAGGCGGGCTGGATGACCGACCGGGGCATGCTCTACATCGCCCTCGGAGCTCCCGAAGTAGTATATCGGACGGCCACGGAGGAGCGTTGGATCTACCGGGACACCAAGGGCGGAAGGGGTACGTACACGTTCCGGCCTAAACCCAGTACCTTTGCCCCCGAACACTATGAATTGGTGCGCCGGCCGGAGTACGAAATGCTTTGGTATGCCGCCGTTGAGCAATGGAGAAAAGGACTGACCGCCCAGAGCGGCCGCTGAATGAGCGGCGCACGTTTTATAACAGCGAAAACCGCCCGGTAAATCGGGAGGAGCGCGGCGGCGACGACCGGCGCGAAGCTCGCCCCGGCGACGACCGAGAGGCCCGGAGCGGTGAAAGCCGCGAAGGCCGTGGCGACTTCAAGCCCCGCTACCCCCACCGGCCGGCGGCTGACCGTAGCATCGAGATGCTGTTTGGCTTGCGGCCTATTCTGGAAGCTTTGAGCGCGGGTCGGACGCTGGAGAAGATTTATCTGCTGCGCGGCACCAAGAACAGTGTCACCCAGGAAATCACTGAGCTAGCGAAGGCTGCCAACGTTCCGATGTCGCTGGTGCCGATTGAGAAGCTCAACGACCTAACCCGCAAGAATCACCAGGGCGCTGTTGCCTTCGTGTCACCTATCGACTACCAACCGCTGGACAGCATTCTGGCCAGCGTGTACGAAGCCGGGAAAACGCCGCTGCTGCTCCTGCTCGACCGGGTTACGGATGTACGCAACTTCGGGGCCATTGCCCGCAACGCCGAGTGTATGGGCGTGCATGCCATTGTGGTGCCCAGCCGGGGTGCGGCCCAAATCAACGGCGACGCGCTGAAAACCTCGGCGGGGGCGTTGAACCTGATTCCGGTGTGCCGGGAGCCCAACCTGAAGGAAACGATTTCCTTCCTGCAGCAGTCGGGCGTAACCATTGTTGCCTGCACCGAAAAAGCCGACGCCAGCCTCGAAGCCGGTACCGTGGACATGACCGGCCCGGTAGCGGTGCTCATGGGCAGCGAGGAAGACGGCATCTCGCCCGAGTACCTCAAGCTCGCCGACCATAAGCTGCGCATCCCGATGGCGGGCCAGATTGGCTCCCTCAACGTATCGGTGGCCAGCGGTATTATGCTGTTCGAAGTGTTGCGTCAGCGCCTGACCAGCGGCCAGTAATGCGGTGTCCAAAGCGAACTACTAACCAGAAAGCCAACCTTCACAGGTTGGCTTTCTGGTTTTGGTAGAAGCTGGATGCTGGATCAGTAGCGTGCGATGCGCTAATTATAGCCGTTGCCCTTTTTCGACTTCACATCGGCCACGAACTCCTTCACGCGCTGCTCCTCCGTGCGCTTACAGATCAGCAGCACGTTGTCATATTCGGCGATAATGTAGCCGTCGAGGCCCTGCACTACCACGAGACGCTCGGAAGGCGTTTTGATGACGCATTCGCGCGTGTCGTAGAGTAGAGCGTCGCCGTCTACCACATTGTTGTCGGCATCGTGGTGGCCCATGCGGTGCAGCGAGTCCCAGGTGCCCAGGTCGCTCCAACCGAAATCGGCGGGCAGCACATATACATTGTCAGCTTTTTCCATCACGCCGTAATCGATGCTGATGTTGCGGCAGCGCGTGTAGGCCTGGGTGATGAACTCCGCCTCGCTGGCAGTACCCAACTCGCTGATGCCTTCGTCGAATACCTCCGCAATATCACTCAGGTACTGATGGAAGGCATGAATAATGGCGTCGGCGCGCCACACAAACAGACCCGAATTCCACAAAAAGTCGCCGCTATCCACAAACATGCGGGCCAGCTCCAGATTCGGCTTCTCGGTGAAGGTTTTTACCTTCTTGAGGCCTTTGGGCAGGCCGCTCTTGCTGTCGTCGTCGATGTACTGAATGTAGCCATAGCCCGTATCGGGGCGCGAGGGCTGAATACCAAGGGTAAGCAGCACGTCATGGTTTTCAGCCACGTCCACGGCCTTGCGGATTATCTTCCGAAACTCGTCCTCGTGCAGCACGGCGTGGTCGGCAGGCGTCACGACGATGGTGGCCTGCGGATTGCGCTTGGCAATGCAGTAGCTCGCGTAGGCGATGCAGGGCGCGGTGTTACGTCCAATCGGCTCCCCCAGAATCTGGTCGATGGGCAGTTCCGGCAAGTGCTGCTGCACCAGCTCGGTGTAGTCGCGGTTGGTAACCACAAACACATTCTCAGCCGGGCAGATTTCCTTGAATCGGTCTACGGTGAGCTGGAGCATGGAGCGGCCCACGCCCATCACATCGTGAAACTGCTTGGGCAGATGCGTGCGGCTAAAAGGCCAGAAGCGGCTGCCGATACCGCCGGCCATCACGACGAGGTACGTATTCTGATTCATCAGCAAAAGGCTAAGTAGGTTTTTAACTAGCTGGCGCGGCGCGCCCGGTATTCAATGGTAAGCAATTTAATGATTCAACTAGACCAAGCCCTCCCGCAGCAGGTCGTGTAAGTGAATAAAGCCACTAAAACGGCCGTCTTCCGTCACAATGAGCTGCGTAATGTTGCGCTGCTGCATACGAACCAGCGCTTCGGCGGCAAAATCGTCGACCTCAATCGTTATCGGGTCGGGGGTCAGAATGTCGCGGGCCCGCACGTCTTCCAGCCGGCTGAAGTTGGTGAGCATCCGCCGCAAGTCGCCATCGGTGATGATGCCGAGCAGCTTTTCGTCCGCCGTAGCCAGCACGGCGGTAGCACCCAGGCGCTTGCCCGAAATCTCCAGAATAATATCCTTGAGCGGAGCATCTTCCAGTACTTGGGGCGTCTGATTCTGCCGGCTCAGGTCGCCCACTTTCAGATACAGCTTCTTGCCCAGGGTGCCACCCGGATGCAGGCGGGCAAAATCGGCGGAGGTGAACTCCCGCGACTCGAGCAGGCACACGGCCAGGGCATCGCCCAGCGCCAGGGCGGCAGTAGTGCTAGTCGTAGGCGCCAGATTGTGGGGACAGGCCTCCCGGGTTACGGGCGCGTGCAGCACGTAGTCGGCCTGCACGCCTAGGTAGGAGTCAGCATTGCTGACTAGCGCGGCCAGCGGCACGCCTTTGCGCTTCAGCAGGGGCACCAGCACTTTTATTTCGGGCGTGTCGCCGCTCTTGCTGATGGCAATGACGAAATCTTCGGCCTGAATCATGCCCAGGTCGCCGTGAATGGCGTCGGCGGCGTGCATAAACAGCGCGGGCGTACCCGTGGAGTTCAGAGTAGCCACCATCTTGCCCGCAATGTGGGCGCTTTTTCCGATGCCGGTAACTACCACCCGACCCCGTAAAGAGAGTATGGCGGCTACGCATTGTGCAAAATCCGGCGTCAGGGCAATGGCGTCGGCCACACCCCGAACGGCGTCTGCTTCTTCGAGAAGCACTTTTTTTGCAATTGAGTTGGTGTCGTTCTGCTGTTTCAATCTAAATTTGTCTAGATTGAGTAGCCAACACTGGAGTGTTGGTGCTCAAGTCTGCAACCCCCAAAGAGCAAGTGAGAATGTCGATGCCAGCGGTAAAACAAGCAGTCAAGCGTGAGGCTGATCTGAAAGGCAAGTTAAAGGAAGTTTTTGGGTACGGTCAGTTTCGCGGTACACAGGAAGCCATTATTCAGAACGTCATCGAGGGCAACAACACCTTCGTGATTATGCCTACCGGTGCCGGTAAGTCGCTGTGCTACCAGCTGCCCGCCCTCATTTTGCCCGGCACGGCCATCGTCATTTCTCCCCTGATTGCCCTGATGAAAAATCAGGTGGATCAGCTTAACGCCTTTGGCGTGAACGCGCAGTTTCTGAACTCGACCTTGTCGAAGTCGGAAATCAACCGGGTGAAGAAAGACGTGATTAGCGGCGAGGTAAAGCTGCTCTACGTAGCGCCCGAGAGCTTGACCAAGGACGAAACCATCGACTTCCTGCAGAAGGCCACCATCAGCTTCGTAGCCATCGACGAGGCGCACTGTATTTCGGAGTGGGGCCACGATTTCCGACCCGAGTACCGCCGCATCCGGGGTATTATCGACAATATCGGCCAAGTGCCCATTATTGCCCTCACGGCCACGGCCACGCCCAAGGTGCAGCTCGACATCCAGAAGAACCTGCAGATGGACGAGGCTTCGGTATTCAAGACCTCCTTCAACCGCACCAACCTCTATTATGAGGTTCGGCCCAAGCACAACACCAAGAAGCAGCTGATTCAGTACGTGAAGCAGCACAAGAACAAGGCGGGCATCGTGTACTGCCTGAGCCGCAAGAAGGTGGAGGAAATTGCCGAGCTGCTGCGCGTGAACGACGTGAAGGCCCTGCCCTACCACGCCGGCCTCGACCCACAGGTACGCATGCACAACCAGGATGCGTTCCTCAACGAAGACTGCGACGTCATCGTGGCCACCATTGCCTTCGGCATGGGCATTGACAAGCCCGACGTGCGTTTCGTGATTCACTACGACACGCCCAAATCCATTGAGGGCTACTACCAGGAGACCGGCCGTGGCGGCCGCGACGGCCTGGAAGGAAACTGCCTGATGTTCTACAGCTACGACGATATCGTGAAGCTGGAGAAGTTCAACAAGGACAAGCCCGTGACCGAGCGCGACAACGGCAAGCTGCTGCTCCAGGAAATGGCCAACTACGCCGACTCCGCCGTGTGCCGCCGCAAGCAGTTGTTGCACTATTTCGGCGAGCATTTCGAGAAAGACTGCGGCTTCTGCGACAACTGCCGCCACCCCAAGGAGCGCTTCGAGGCCAAAGATGAAATGCTGATGGCCCTCAAAGCGGTGGTGCAAACCGAGGAGCGCTTCGGCATCGACCACATCGGCACCGTGCTCATGGGCATGAACAACGCCCACGTGGAAAGCTACGGCCACAATGCATTGCCGGTGTATGGCCAGGGCAAAGCCCACGACGCGCAGTTCTGGCATTCCCTGCTGCGGCAGGCCTTGCTGAACGGGTTTCTGGAGAAAGACATTGACAATTTCGGGGTCGTGAAAATCTGCCCTAAAGGTCTGGCTTTCATCGATAATCCTCATTCCATCAAACTCACCAAGGACCATAACTACGAGGAAGAGGTGAAAGAAGAGCAGGAGAAAGAAGAAGTTCAGGAGGCGGCCGGCCACGATGCCGCGCTGTTTGAGATGCTGAAATCCTTGCGCAAGAAAATCGCCAAGGACAAGAACCTGCCGCCCTATGTTCTGTTCCAGGACCCCAGCCTGAAGGAAATGGCGACCACCTTCCCCGTGAAGATGGACGACCTCGCGCATGTCGGCGGCGTGGGCTCGGGCAAGGCGCAGAAGTTCGGGCAACCCTTCCTGCTGCTGATTCAGAAGTACGTGGAGGACAATGACATCGTGACGGCCGCCGACGTGGTGGTGAAGTCGGCGGTGAACAAGTCAAAAATCAAGATCTACATCATCCAGCAAATCGATAAGAAGATGGATCTGGAGGAAATTGCGTCCTCCAAAGGCATCGACATGCGCGAGCTGATGGAGGAAATCGAACACATCTGCTACTCCGGCACCAAGCTCAACCTCGACTACTACATCGACGGCGTACTGGACCACGACCGCCAAGACGAAATCACCGATTATTTCCTGCAAGCCAGCACCGATAACATCGCCGTAGCCCTAAAAGAGTTAGGAGACGACGACTATACCGAAGAAGACCTGCGCCTGATGCGTATCAAGTTTCTGAGCGAGTACGCCAACTAGCGTTCTTGTTTCGTGTTGGCAGCTGCGCAGTTTGTGGCCGTTTTGCTTATTCATATAGAAAAGCCACTCCCTCGGGAGTGGCTTTTTCATGGTGGCTGGTACACCACAGAAGGCAATGGGCAAAGTTTGCCGACAAAAAATTATCTTCGGAACACATTTCTTTTAACCCTATTCCGCATGACGTTTCATTCTTTGCCAGGCGCACAGCCGCTTGGCCTCACGGTGCTGGCCAGCCTAGCCGCGCTACTGAGTATGGCTGGCCCTGGGCCGGTGCCCGCCGCTAATCCACTACTGCCGGGCTTCAATCAGGTTATCGACTTCAAGCGAGCAACCAAAGCCGACGTGAAGCAGGCCACGGATGTGCTCATCAGCGGCACCAAAACCTCGTTGCAAGCCATTTATAAGGTATCGGCTACGAAGCGCACTTTTGCCAATACCATGCTGGCCCTGGACAACCTCGGTGATAATATCGGCACCATTGCCGGGCCCATCAGTATTCTGTTCAATGCCAGCCCTGACTCGGCCATCCGCAACCAGGCGCAGAAAAGTATTGCCGTTATCAGCAAGTATGGCAACGAACTGGAGCTGGATGAACAGCTCTACAAGGCGGTAAAGGACTATTCCAAAACCAAGGAAGCCCAGGCGCTGACGGGTCCGCGCAAGAAATACCTGACCGAAACGGTGCAGGAATACGAGCGCAACGGCTTTGCCCTAACGCCGGAGAAGCGCAAAGAGCTGCAAGCCATTAACGACAAAATCGGTGACCTGTCGTTGGTTTTCGGCGCTAACATTGCCAAAGATCAGGGCTTTCTGCTGGTGAGCTCCGCCGATATGAAAGGCCTGCCCGACGACTACAGCAAGAGCCGCCCCAAAGCTGGCGATGCCTCCCGCATTGGGCTCGATGGCCCGGCCTACAGCACCTTCATGAAGTATGCCGAGTCGGATGCCATGCGCAAGCAGCTCTACACGCTCTACAACAACCGCGCGGCCGACAAGAACCTGGAGGTGCTGAAGCAACTGCTGGTAGAGCGCCAGAAAAAAGCGCAGCTGCTGGGTTTCAAAACCTATGCGGCCTACCAAACCAGCAGCCGCATGGCCAAAACTCCCGAAACGGTGTGGGCCTTCGAAACCAAGCTGGTGGACCGCGTGAAGCAGAAAAGTCAGCAGGACCTCGATGAGCTAGTGGCCGTGAAGCGCACCTACCTGAAGAACCCGGCCGCCACAACCATCAACCCTTGGGAAAGCGCGTTCTATAACAACCTGCTCATGAAGGACAAGTACCAGCTCGACGCGGAGAAGATCAAAGAATACTTCGAAGTGAACAAGGTGGTCGACGGCCTGTTTCAGACCACCCAGGCGCTGTTTGCCCTGAAGTTCAACGAGGTGAAGGACCCCTCGGTGTGGCACGCCGACGCCCGCATGTTTGAGGTGCAGCGCGATGGTAAGCTCATCGGCCGCTTCTACCTCGACCTGTTTCCGCGCGACAACAAGTACACCCACGCGGCCTGCTTCGGCGTGAGCAGCGGCAAGGCGACGGCCAAGGGCTACCAGATTCCGACGGCCGTGCTGCTGTGTAATTTCAACGCGCCCACGCCCGGCAAGCCGGCTCTGATGAGCCACAGCCAGACGGTAACTTTCTTCCACGAGTTTGGTCACGTGATGCACAATCTGCTCACTACGGCCGAGTTGTCGAGCCAGTCGGGCACCAGCGTAAAGCGCGACTTTGTCGAGGCGCCCTCGCAGATTCTGGAAAACTGGGCCTGGAACTACGACGCCCTCAAGACCTTTGCCAAGCACTACCAAACGGGCGAGGTGCTGCCCAAAGCCCTGTACGATAAGATGTGGGCGGCCCGCAACGTGGGTTCCGGAATTGCCGCGTCCCAACAAATCCTGTACGGCACGCTCGACATGACCCTGCACGACAAGTTTGATCCGAACGGTACGGAAACCACCACCGACGTAATGAAGCGCCTGCAGAACCAGATTACGCCCTTCGCCTACCTCGAAGGCACCAACATGCAGGCCTCCTTCGGTCACCTCACCGGCTACGGCGCCGGTTACTACGGCTACATGTGGTCGAAAGTGTACGCCGAAGACATGTTCTCGGTGTTTGAGAAAAACGGCATCATGGACCAAAAGACCGGCCTGCGCTACCGCGACATGATTCTGGCCCGCGGCGGCACCGATGAAGAATATAACCTGGTCAAGAACTTTCTGGGCCGGGAGCCCAACCAGGAGGCTTTCTTCAAGTCATTGGGGCTGTAGCTGCTGAGTATTTCCGGGTCTACAGTCTGAATCCAACAAAAAAGGCCACCCCAGCGGGTGGCCTTTTTTTGGCAGCAAAGGCATCCGCTACCCTGTAGCAGTTGCTTTTGCAAAAACCTTCCTTAGCAGTGCTCCTCGAAGGCGCCTTGCAGATTGTCTACGATACGCATCAGGTCGTTGCCTTCAATGTGGTGGCGCTCGATAACGTGTACCAGCTCACCGTCTTTGAACAGCGCGATGCTGGGCGACGAGGGCGGATAGGGCAGCATATGCTCACGGGCTTTGGCTACAGCTTCGGTTTCCATGCCAGCAAACACGGTCACGAGGCGGGCGGGCTTCTTATCGGAGCTGGTCACGGCCATTTTCAGGGCCGGACGGGCTTTGGCGGCAGCGCAGCCGCACACCGAGTTGACGGCCAGCAGCACCGTGCCGCTTTGCGCGTTCAGAACCGAGTCAACTTCTTCGGGGGTCATCAGTTGCTCGAAGCCAGCCGACGTGAGGTCTTGCCGGATGGGAGCTACCATGTATTCGGGGTAGGTTGCCATTGTTGGAAATGGGCTGAAAGTGAGAATAAGAGAAATCGGGAGTAAAGCCCGGAGGCCAGGCAAAAATACGCAAACTCCGGCCGCCGCGCTTGCATAAACCGTCGGCCGGAGGAATGGTTAGCCACACAACAGCGCTGCCGGCATTTCCTGTTCAATATATTCGCCTTATGAAGTACGAATTCTTTGTCACCAGTCTGGCCGCGTCACTGCCACCAGCCGGTATTGCGCCGGTATTGCGGGGCTTGTGGCACGCCGGCCGGCAGGAATGGGAGCAAGCTCATACCCTGGCCCAAGCCAATGGCCACGACCACCTGCACAGCTGGCTGCACGCCTACCTGCATCGGCAGGAAGGCGACGCGGGCAATGTGCGGCTTATTGGTACCGCAAAGCCGACCGCGCCCCATTCAGGGGCACCATAGCCGAGGAATGGACGCAACTGGTGCGGGCACAGGCCGATATTTCCGGCTAACTGCGACCCATAGTGCCCGAAATAGAATAGCGCCAGAATGCTATTAGAAAGAAAGAAAAGCAAGGATTGCCGGGTTATGGCAAATAAAAGTACATTTAACATGTCGGGCTATACGACCTCCCTTATGCAGAAAATCTTACTCCTTGCCGCGAGCTTGTCCTTATCGGTCACTGCGGCGCGGGCCCAGGTCGATACCGTGCGGGCTTCCACGTTGCCACCGGCTCAGCAGGCCGAAAAACTCTACAACAGCGGGGTTTCCAAATACAACGGCAAAAACTACCGGGCCGCCGTGCAGGACTTCGACAAGGCCCTGGCCCTGCGGCCGGACTTCGCCAAAGCTTTTTACAACCGCGCCACCACCCGCTACGAGCTGAAAGAATACCAGCTGGCGGTGCAAGATTACGACCAGGCCATTAAGCTGGAAGCCACGAGCTTCAGCAACTACTTTGGCCGGGCCCAGGCGCAGGAGGCCGCCGGTATGCGCCCCGAGGCGGAGCAGGACTATGGCCGGGCCGCCGAAATAAAGCCCGACTATGCCCCGGCCTGGTACTACCGGGGAGCATTGCGCTTCGAAAAAGGCGAATTCCAGGAGGCCAAAGCCGATTTTGACCAAGCCATTAAGGCTGATCCGAACTACGCCTACGCCTACCACGACCGGGCCAGCACCCAGCGCAAGCTCAACAACTTCGACGCGGCCGTGCAGGACTACACCAAAGTGTTAGGCCTGCAGCCCGACTTCCTGCCGGCGCTGCTGAACCGGGCCGCTGCCCGGCGCCGCGCCAACGACCTGAAAGGCGCCATGACTGATTACAACACCTACATCAGCAAAAAGCAGGATAACCCCATTGCCTACACCAACCGCGGCAGTGCCCGCTACGAAGCCGCCGACTACAAAGCGGCCGTGGAGGATTTCAGCAAAGCTATTGAGCTGGATGCCAACTACGCCTTTGCCTGGAACAACCGCGCCGCCGCTCACCTGAAGCTGGAAGACTACAAAAGTGCCGCCGCTGATGCCGCCAAAGCCATTGCCCTCAACGCGCAATACGCCGAAGCCTACATGAATCGGGGCCACGCCCGCGAAATGCTGCGCGATGCCCCCGGAGCCTGCCAGGACTGGAAAAAAGCCGCCGAGCTGGGCCTGGAAACGGGTTCTAGCTACGCTGCTAACTCGGGCTGCACCGAATAAGGTAGCGCTGCCTTTCACTACTCTGCTAGTTATTTCGCGAGAAACCTCCCCTCATGCCCAGAATCCTACTTATAGCACTGCTGCTGCTGGCTCACGTAGCAGTGGCGCAAAACGTTGAATTTGAGAAAGACCGTTTCAAGTCAGACAAAGATGGGTTGAAGGAAGCCCAGCGCGAAGTCAAAACCGGCGACGAATGGTACGACCTCGACCCGCCGCGCTACGAGCAGGCACTGCCGCACTACTTGGCCGCTCAGAAGTTCAACCCCAACAATGCCCGCCTCAACCTGCGCATCGGCGACTGTTATTTGCACTCGGGCTACAAGCCCCGCGCCCTGCCCTACATCCAGAAAGCCTACCAGCTCAATGCCGACATTGACCCGCGAATTCATTATCTGCTGGGTCAGGGCCTACATTTGAATGGCAAATGGACTGAGGCTATTGCTGAATATAAGGCCGCTCAGCCCGCCGCTACGGGCAAGAATACCGCCGCTTTTCTGGCCAGTATCAGCAAAAAGATAAAAGAGTGTGAGAATGGACAAAAGCTGGAGAAAGCGCCTTCCCGGGTGTTCATCGACAACATCGGCGCGGCAATCAACTCCCCGTATGCCGATTACGGCCCGGTAATTTCGGCCGACGAGTCAGTTATTCTGTTCACTTCCCGGCGCGACAATTCCACGGGCAAGGAGCGAGACCCCGAAACCGGTGGCTTCTTCGAGGACGTGTACCAGAGCACCCGCACCGCCTCGGGCTGGTCGCCGGCCCGCAACCTGGGCAAGCCCGTGAACAATGAAGGCCACGATGCCACCGTAGGCTTGGCCCCCGATGGCCAGCGGATGCTGGTGTATGTGGAAGACAATGGCGGCGACCTGAACGAGGCTGAGCTGCGCGGCGCGGCCTGGCGCAAGCCCGAAAAGATGAACTCGCGCATCAATACCCGGGCCCACGAGTCGTCGGCAGCCTTCACGCCCGACGGACGGAGCCTCTACTTCGTGAGCGACAAACAGGGCGGCATCGGCAGCCGCGACATCTATAAAGTAGAAATCAATGGCCGCGGCCCGGCCCTCAATCTGGGCACGACCATTAACACGCCCTACGGCGAAGAAGGCGTTTTTCTGCACCCCGATGGCAAGACCATGTATTTCAGCTCTGAAGGCCACAACTCGATGGGCGGCTACGACATTTTCAAGTCAGTATTCGAAAATGGAAAATGGAGTGAGCCCGAGAATTTGGGCTGGCCCATCAACACGCCCGATGATGATGTGTTTTTCGTGATTTCAGCCTCTGGCCGGCACGGCTACTATTCTTCCTTCCGCGACGATGGCCTCGGCGGCAAAGACATTTACCAGATTACCTTCCTGGGGACCGAAAAGCCGCCGGTGTTGTCGCAGGAAGACCAACTGCTGGCCTCCCGGGCGCAGCCGGTGAAGGAAGCTTCCCTGGCCCCGCCCGTGCCTATTGCCACGACCCAGGTAACGATATTGAAGGGGATAGTTACGGACGAAGCTTCCAAACTGCCTTTAGAAGCCACTATCGACGTGGTCGATAACTCCCGTAACGAGCTGATAGCCTCCTTCCGGGCCAACGCCCAGTCGGGACGCTACCTGGTTTCACTGCCTTCTGGGGTGAACTACGGCATCGTGGTGCGGCAGGAAGGCTACCTTTTTCACTCCGAAAATTTCGACCTACCTGCCGGAGCCGCTTATTCGGAAGTGGTTAAAGACATTGCGCTCAAAAAGCTGGATGTGGGCGTGAAAGTAGTGCTCAACAACATCTTCTTTGACTTCGACAAGGCCACCTTACGCAAGGAAAGCACGGCTGAGCTGGAGCGGCTGCAGAAGCTGATGGTAGAAACACCCGCATTGCGCCTCGAAATATCCGGCCACACCGACAACGTAGGGCAAGCCGTATATAACAAAGACCTCAGCCAGCGGCGCGCCAAGGCCGTAGTAGACTACCTGGTGGCCAAAGGCACCGACAAAGCCCGTCTTACCTTCGCCGGTTATGGCGATACGCAACCCGTAGCGACCAACAATACCAAGGGCGGCCGACAGCTGAACCGGCGGACCGAATTCAAAGTAACCGGCAAGTAGTGCGTCATTGCTGAGCCATAGCCGTTTTGCGGCCCTTTCCTATGCTTGTTTCTGCCGATATGCTCCCGCCTTTTCAGCCCTCCTTGCGGGTGCTGGTAGTCGACGACAACGAGTTGAACCAACTCGTGGTATGTCGGGCGCTGGAGGAATGGAATGTGGCAGCGACGCTGGCCGATAATGGGCGGCAGGCCGTAGCGCTGGCAACCACCCAGGCTTTCGACGTAGTGCTGATGGATGTGCAAATGCCGGAAATGGATGGCTATGAAGCGACCCGCCAGCTTCGGGGTCATTCTCACCTCCAACGGCTCCCCATCATTGGCCTCACGGCTTCCACTTCGCCCGAAGATCAAGCCCGGGCGCGGGTAGCGGGTATGAACGCCACATTGGCGAAACCCTTCGACCCGGCGCTGCTCCATGCCAGTCTGGTGTGCTACACCAGTGGGGCCGGGTTTAGCGGCATCCAAAAAAAGTTGGTTTCTCTAGCTGGCTCGGGCACAGTGCGGCCAGATTGGGGTATTCTGGAAGAATTGGCGGCCGGCAACCGCGCATTCATCGCCCAGATTATTACGACGTTTCTACAGCAAACCCCACCTCTCTACCAGCAGCTGGTGACGGCGGCTTCCATTGCTGACGACCCGCTCACGCCGGCCCGTTTGGCGCACAAGCTCAAAGGCCAAGTCGTGTATTTTGGAGTTCCGGCAATTCAGCAGCACCTCGAAAAACTGGAGCGAAGCGTCACTACCACTGCTGCCGCTACCAATGACCATCTGATAGCCCTCATCGGCGACCAATTAACCGCGCTCTATCCATACTTAGCGGCCCGGTTGCACAAGTATCAGTCGGAATAACGTTCCTATTCTCTTTGTCACGCCTTCTTCTACCTTTGGCCTTATGCCAACTCCTACTCCCCTGTTACGCTGCCTTGTCGTAGACGACGATCCGCTGTCCGTCCAAGTGGTTGCTAACTGTATCACCAATACTCCTTTTCTAACGCCGGCTGGCAGCTTCGATAGCGCCCCGGCCGCGGCCGAAGCCCTGCGTACCCAGCCCGTCGACCTACTGTTTCTGGACGTCGAAATGCCCCTGATGTCGGGGCTCGACCTACTCAGCACCCTACAGAATCCGCCCCTGGTGATTCTCATTACCAGCAGCAAGCATTACGCAGTAGAGGCCTTCGAGCATGATGTAGTCGACTACCTCGTAAAACCCATCAGCTATGCCCGCTTTTTGAAAGCTGCCCAAAAAGCGCTGGAGCTTGCTGATGCTGCGGCTCTTGCCAGTATGCCTTCCCCCACCGCAACCGGTACCGACCCTGATTTCACCTTCGTGAAAGTAGACACCAAGCTGGTGAAGGTTCTCTTCGATACCGTTTGCTACGTAGAAGCCCTCGGCGACTACGTGCATATCGTAATGCCGCACAGCAAACTCATTGTGTACAGCACCATGAAGGCTGTCGAGGAAAAATTTCCCGCTTCCATCTTCGTGCGGGCTCACCGCTCTTTTATTGTCAATCTTAGGCGTGTGCAGGCTATTGAGGATAATACTATTACGATTGAAAACAAACAGATTCCTATTGGCCAGACGTACTTGCGGGAAGTATTGCAGCGGCTGAATAAATTTTAGGCAACACTCTTGCAGTCAAGCTCCTCAGCCCTTTCTGCTGGCAAGCTCCCTTACATTAAGCCAAGCCCAGCACCTAAAAAAAGCGACCAGACCTGACGCACTACTTCTTACACGGTAGTTTGTTAAGGCTGGTCGCTTTTGTGTTTTCCCTTCACACGCCTGATCTAGTATCCCTGCCAGACGCATATTTTACGCCTCTTTGCTATACAGTCGAGTTGACATATTGATTCTTGCCATACTTCAATATATTTTATACGATACAGTATTATATCAATATCGTTTTGTTTCTTTGTGAACATATATAGTCGCCCTAACTTCCTTACGTCTCTTCTGATGAAGAACTATTGCTCCTCCTTGCTTATTTGCCTAGCCTTAGCCAGCTCAGTTGTTGCCACAGCGCAGCAGGGCCCTGATCTACGGGTGCAGGCTACTGAAAACACGCGTAAACTATCCCAGCAGATTTCCTTGGATGACGCCCGGACTACCCAAGTCAAGCGCTTGACCTATGAGCGCTTGGTTCAGGAAAACGATGTCAAGCAGATGTACAGCATCGATCCTGCTATGCTCCAAAGCAAGTTGGCCGTTATTGAAAAAGAGTACGCCGAGAAATTGCAAGGTGTTCTGTCTGCTGCTCAATACCAGCGTTACGTTGCCATAACCACTCCGGTCATTCCAGCTACGGTGGTTCCTGTTGCGCCTCAAACAGCCACTTTGCAGCCAGTAACGGCTCCGAAATCCTCAGCTCCCAAGCCCCGCTTGCAGCCTAAGAAGAAAGTGACGGTGGGGGTGCCAACCAAGAAATCTGTTCCGGGTGCTCATGCCAGCACAAGTATCCCGAGTCGCCCGTAGAGGTTAATCAACTCGGTCACGCTGTGCCTGCTCCGCAGCTTCATTCTGAGCCATATTAGTTCGTAGAATATCCAGCGTTAGCCCCCAAAGCGCTTCGTAGGGGATAATTTCGATTTCGGCGTAAGCTTCGCCTGGCTGCGGTGCAGCGTGTAGGCTACTGAGTAGCGGCTGCCCTTTCTTCTCACAGCTTTCCGGCTCGAAGTTTTCTTTTACAATCAGCACTAGTAATCGAAAAAACAGCTGGCTTCTCAACGTAGCCGATTCGCGTAGGTGACGCTGCTCATACTTCCGCAGGCTTTCCAGGCGTGCCAGCAGGTTTTCGACGTCCTGGCGGCGCAAAAAATTCAAATACTGCAAGATGAGTATCGCCACATTGTAGCCCTGCTTGTCGCGACTATAATCTGGGACAGTCTGCACAAATTGGTTGAAATGCCGGAGCGTCAGGGGCGAATTTTCGGGTTGCAAAAAGTATATGTAGGCTTTGTAGAGGTCCCAGCGTTGCCGGGCAGCGGTTCTCTGTTTACGGAAGTAGGGATTTTTGTGGGCAATTTCCAGCAGCAGCTGCGCTTGGCCATGCTGCTCGGCGTGCAAGGCCAGCAGCACATAGTTTTCCATGAAGAAAAACCAGTTGCCGGAAGATGGATGAAAATCCTTCAAGTATTCCTCTGAGAGAATAAGTCCTTTCTCGGCCTGTTTGCTGTGCAGGTGAGCATATACAGTCATATAATTATTAAATCGACTATCAAACCGACGCCGATTAATCTTACCCTTGGCCCATAGTTTCTCAGTAGCAGTAGTGATCTTGATTATCTCTTCATAGCTGCCCGTGAACTCCAATAATGTCAATTGGGTCAGGTATAAATAATTGAAGGTGGTATAACTCTGCGCCTGTTTATGCAATTTCTGCAACTGAGCCAAATAGCTGGGCAGCTCGCTCAGTAGCGCCCGTCGGGCCCGCACCGTGTGCGCCTGCGCCATCTTGCTGCTCCAGTAAATTCTGCTGGCCTCGTCCTCCAGATCCAATAGTTGCTGTAGTTCGGTGAGCTTCTTGCTGATAGTCCGGTAACGGGCTGGCTGCCGTAAGTCAACGTAGAGTTTGCCCAGCAACCGAGCCGCCAGCACGGCGTATTCTGTGAATTCGCCCTCTAATGCCTGCCGCAAGCACTTGCGCAATAACTGTTCGGCCAGCGAGTACTCTCCTTCACCATATAGGATGGCAACCTGGTGATACAACTCTATGCACCGCAGCTCGTAGCGCCTAGACACCAAATGCCGCGGATCTGACTGCTCCAAAAAGTACAGATGATTTAAAAGCTTCTGCTGGACGCGTGACTTGAGCTTACGAAACGAGGTATTGCTAGCAACTGAAGCTTTGCCGTAGAGGCCTTTCGTGAGTTGCAACTGCGTGATATCGGGCTCATTCTCCAAGAGCCGGATCAGTTTGAGGTCTTTGTGGGTTGCTTTTTTAGCAGAAAAGTCAAGTAGCGGCGGTTCTTTTACCCGCCGATCCGTCACAATTCGTGCTAAATTACTGAGCTTTTCCATTGCTTAAATAGCGCTATAAGGCCGCAATCGGCTGTTGCAAGATGAGAAAAGGCTAAGAACTATTGTCACAAATATTCATAATATTTCCTTTATTAGTTTGGGCAAGGTTATGCACCTTTGTTCTTGAGTAGTATTGCCTATTGAAAAACAAAAAGTCACAATTAGAAAAAACCAACTTACTCAAGAACGTAGCTATCATCTTTTAAGACCCGTTTCGATACTATTAGCATTCCTTAAAATTTGATTAATACTATTTTTTTCATAAAATATACAAGTCACTTTTACACGATATCTTTCCTTTACGGCGGCGTAGTTATGAACCAACTTTGGGTCATTCAAACTCTTGAACGACTTAACCTCACAAAGCGCCATGTTAGAACTCATCGCAATAGCCCTGCTTCAGCTCGCCAGCTTTTCTACCTCTACTGAGACTAAAGTTGACCCAAACGCTGCCAATGCCAACCCAATCGTTATTCTGCCTACCGATAATGGTCAAGGCGGTGGTGGCTGGGGTGGCGGTAGCATCTGATTTCTCCCGCACCTCCCCTTCTGCTTCCTGTAGAATCTTGGTTAACTTGCCCGGCACCCTTTCCGTGCAGTATCCTCTTCATGAAGCAACGTTTATTTGGTTTTCTAGTCGTGGTGGGCAGCGCCTTGGGCGCTTGCTCTTCCCACCAACAGGATTCCGCCCCGGCAATACGTATTCGCTGGGAGCGGGATCCGGAAAACCTGAATCCACTGATCTTGCCGAATGAAAATTCGCTCGAGGCAGCTAATTTATTATACTCGAGCCTGTTGGCGGTTGACCCGGGTAAGCAGCAGTTTGTTCCCAGCTTAGCAGAAGCTTTACCAACAGTGGAGCAAACCGATTCGCTCACCCTGCTCACGTACCGTATTCGGGCGGCGGCCGTTTGGGATAATGGCCGGCCGGTTTTGGCTCGGGACGTAGCCTTCACGCTGAAGGTGATGAACTGCCCCGGTTTGCCGATCGAAACCAACCAGGCCCAATGGGGATTTATCCGGGATATCCGGCTCGACCCAGCCGACCCACGCCGCTTTACGTTGGTGTGTGCCGGTCGCTCTCCTGAGTACAGATGGTCTTCTGGCGATTATATTATTTTACCTGAATATCCGCTGGACCCGCAAGGCCAGCTACGCCCATTTTCGCTGGCGGCCTTGCGGGCTGATACGGCAGGCAACCAGCGCAATCCGGCTATTAGCGCTTTCGTGGGGCGCTATACCCAAGCGCAGCTCGACCACCATCCGGAACGACTACCAGGCAGCGGGCCCTACACACTAGAAGCCTGGGCTCCTGGCCAATACGTTACTTTTAAGCGCAAACCTAAGTGGTGGGCTGATACGCTGCATTCGGATCTGCTGCCGTTGCAGGCGCGGCCCCTGACGCTAGACTACCAGATTATTCCGGATGAAGCCACGGCAGTATTGGCATTACGACGTGGCGACGTTGACGTGTATCCGATGATGCCCGCGAAGGAGTTTCAACGACTACGGCGAGACTCCGGCAATAAGTCCTCCTTACAGTTCCATACTACCGAGTCCTACAAGATGATAACGGCTTGCTTCAATACGCGGTATGCCGCGTTGCAAGACCGGCTTACCCGACAAGCACTGTCACATCTGTTCGATATCCCGGCTCTGATTCAGGCCACTCAATTAGGCATGGCTTATCCGAGTGTAGGCCTGATAAATCCTACTGCCGGACACCTGTATAACGACAGCCTGGCCCTGCCCACGTACGACCTGGTTAAGGCAACAGCATTACTGAAAAAAGCCGGCTGGCAACGAAAACCAACCGGCGGCTGGGCGCGGCGCGGTGTGGATGGCACCACTCAGCAGCTAACGCTGACGCTCAGCTACCGAACTGGTGACCCGGCTTTCGAAACCATAGCGCTACAGCTGCGGGCCGCCGCGGGTCGGCTTGGAATAGTTATTCGGCCTCAACCGTTGGAGGCTTCCTTATTTTGGGAGAAGTTGCGGTCAGGGTCAGTACAGATGTACCTGTTTACTGTTACTGGCAACCCTTTCGTATACAACTTTGCTCCTATTCTGCACTCGAAAAGCATAGGAGCAGGCAACTTTACAGGGTTTGGCACTCCTACCAGCGACCGACTGATCGAGGCAATAGCTGCTGAGGAGCAGGAAGGGCACCAAGCGGAGCTGCTACGTCGCTTCCAACGCCTAATGCATGAGGAGAAACCACTAACAGTACTCTTTTTCCTCCGCTCTCGTTTGGCCGCGAGCAGCCGATTAACTACCCTTCAGGTAACGAGCCTGCGGCCAGGCTATACGGCCACGGCTATCCAGACAAAAGCCGTTAAGTAGGCATATGAGGCGGTTCCTATTTCCCCGCTTGGCACGCACGCTGCCCGCTGCCTGGGGAATACTCTCCGTTATCTTCTTGTTGAGCCGGGCCTTATCCAGTGCTCCGGAGGGCCTTACGAATATACAAGGAGCAAGTATAGGCGGGCATGCGGCAACACCAGACCAAATCAGGGCCGCAGAGCGCCTGCTCCGGAAACGACGGGGTCTGGACTTACCCCTGTTTTATATAACGCCGGCTGCCACTGCAACGAAGCAAGCTCTAGCGTGGCGCTGGCATTGGCATGGCACTCACAATCAATACCACACGTGGCTTTATAGCCTGCTTCACGGCGACCTGGGCCGCTCTTTCCGGGACGAGCAATCCGTTTCTATGGTAGTACTACGGGCGTTGGCATCTACTCTACCGTTGACCTGCAGCGCATTTGTGGGTATAGTCATAGTCTCCTATTGGCTTACGCTGCTGCTTGCGCGCCATCGTTGGTTGCGGCCTGCCGTGTTGGCCGGGCTAACGGTGTTGCATGCGCTGCCCCTATTTGTTGTTGCCTTTTTTCTGTTGCTGCTCCTCGCTAATCCTGATGTACTGGCACTGTTTCCAGCTTATGGGTTGAATAGACCTGAGAGTGATACTTCGTGGGGCGAGCAGCTGATCAGCTCCGCCTATTACCTAGTGCTACCTCTGCTGAGCTTAGTTCTGGTAAGCTTGCCCTCTCTGGTAGTACAGGTCGATAGCGCTTTGCAACACGAACTAAAGGCAAATTATAGCCTGACAGCCAGGGCTAAAGGCCTGCCGGAGCGACTGGTGATTCGTCGGCATGCGTTGCGCAATGCGCTGTTGCCCGCAATTTCTTACGTGGCTGATCTGCTGCCAGCACTAGTAGCCGGAGCCATTGTAGTAGAGTTAATCTTTGCCATGCCGGGTATGGGCCGCCTGTTGGCGGAGGCCGCTGCCAGCCGGGATTTCCCGGTGCTCTTGGGAGCCATATCCGTTATTGTTTTGGCACGCCTGCTGGCGCAGATAGTGGCCGATTGGCTACAGGTCTGGGCCAATCCACGAATTGAAGCGCAAGCGTGAAACAACCCCGGCCAACAGAGTTGTGGGCCTGGTGGCTAGCGGTGGCATGGCTGGCGCTGGTAGTGCTGGTAGCCCTGTGTGCCGATTTTTTGCCCTTGTCTTATCCAGCAGCCACTCCTGATCTGTATGCAATTACCCAACCTCCGTTTGCCGGGCCCCATTGGCTAGGCACCGATCCGCTGGGAAGAGACGTTTTGGCCGGGCTCATTTTTGGAGCCCGCACCGCTTGCCTGGTTAGCGCTCCGGCAGGCTTGGCAGCGGCAGTAATAGGCACGATACTGGGCAGCGCAGCCGGTTACTGGGGCAACCAACGGCTCAAGCTGCCTGCGGGACTTGCTTTTCTGCTGGTAGGCCTGCTCCTGTTCTGGGGCTGCTTCACTGGCCCTGGGCCGTGGTTTCTCTCTTGGCTGGTAGTAGTTGGGTTGGCGCTGGTAGCAGCAGCTCGGCTGATGCGCCTGTCTGAGCGTGTTGCTCCGCAGCCCTTGCCACTGGATACCATCGTGCTATCACTACTTGCGCTACTTACCTCGGTGCCCCAATTAGTATTGGCACTGGCTATAGCAGCCGTGTGGCCCCCATCCTTATCGACCTTGGTAGCAGTGCTAACCTTCACCTACTGGCCCGTTACGGCTCAACTGGTGCGGGCCGATATGCGACGCATTCGACAGCTGCCCTACATGGAGGCCGCCCGGGCAATAGGCCTGCCTACCTGGCAAATCATGGGCCGTCATGCCTTCCCCCTTTTATGGAAGACAATTCGGGTAACCTTGCCCCTGAGCCTGGCTACGCTTATTGGGCTGGAAACTACCGTATCCTTTCTGGGGGTTGGACTACCGCTCGAAACCGCTAGTTGGGGACGGACCCTGGCCACGGCTCGACTCGACTTCACAGCCTGGTGGCTTATCGTCTTTCCTGCCTGTGCGATTTTACTTACTACTCTCGCGCTTCGACAGCTACCGTTTTATCCGTTCGGCAAGAGTAGTTAAGCAGAATACATATGTCACAAATGAGGCATAAAAACCCGCCTACTGATACTATTGCGAAAAGCGTTACACGAAGCTAATCAGTTGAAATACTGCCCCATCACCCAAATATCGAGCATTTACCCCTGTCTCCACCCCTACTCTAACCCCTATTTCTTCTCAAAACTCTGCAAACAGGATACGTAATACCTAAGTCACAACTACAACTAAATTATCCTTTACAGCAGCGCTTTCTCACCCTAATATTGTCATAAGAAACAGCCAGCCACACGGGCAAACTACTTCTCACAGGCCGTAAGCGGCGCTGTAGTATGAGCCACCGCTAAGATAATATCGGTAGTAGCTCATACGGACGCACAGGCAGCGTTGCGCCACGGCGTACTGCTGTTGACGGCGGTTTGCTAGTGGTAATTATACCGCCGGCTACCGGCGTAAAATAAAGAAATAATGGGTCAGCTGCTACTCTGCTCGTAGCGGCGAAACTCGAAGGTTGTTGCAATAGGTGTGTAAAAAAACCGCTGGCCTTGCCAGCGGTTTTTTTGCGTTCAGGACGGCTGGGCACCACCAGTGCTAGGTCGTATTCTCAAGAACGTTCGGCATGGTCAAGTCGTACTAGGCTTATTTTCAACATGAATGCTGACCGTACGTTGCTCACCGATAGTCATTGGGCACTGATTGCGCCCCTTTTGCCCGGCCGCGTGGGTCGGCGCGGGGTGGTGGCCAAAGACAACCGGGGCTTTGTCGAAGCCGTGCTG
>NZ_SRLD01000052.1 GCF_004745955.1 Hymenobacter elongatus
CGCCCGCCAGTGCCTGCACCAGCGCATCCCCACCCAGGACGACCTGAGCGCGCACGTCGACGCCTGTGTGGCGGAACGCAACGCCCGGCGAGCAACAGTCAACTGGCAATTCTCGCTCGATAAGGCACGTGAGAAACTAACCCGACACTATCAAAAGGTTTGTACAGCTAATTCTCCTGACTAAGCACTAGGGTGTGTGGACAATAATCGAAAAAGCAGTTCTGAATGCTTTTTGAACGTCATGTCGAGCAACGCGAGACATCTCGCGTGCGGTCATTGGGATTACTCCTCTTACGTCAGCACGCGAGATGTCTCGCGTTGCTCGACATGACGTTCTTTTTTCTTACTGTCCACACAGCCTAGGTTATTACAAGGAAAAAAGGGTCGCTCTGCATAGAGTGGCCCTTTTTTCCTTGTAATAACATTCTTGAGGTGAAGGAACGCCGGACGCTAGCAGTAATTCCGCAGCTCCTTGTCATCCACGGCTACCAGCGCATCCAGCCGCAGCTCGAAGCCGTCTTCCAGGCGCAAGTACTCTACTTTGTCCTGGATAACCAGGTCGGTGATGATGCCGGTATAGGTGCTGGGCGGCGTGTCGGGCTCGGTGCGGTAAAGCAGCGTGCAGACCTGGCGGGTAGTGGCGCGGGCTTCCAGCTCGTCGTAGAAGCTGCAGCTGATGGGTTGGTAGGGATTGGCAGGCATGGCGGAGAAAAGTGTCGGAGTGGCTACTTCCTGTTCTACGTACTACCGCGCCGCCCCGGCTATGGGAGACTCGGCTGAGCTGCCGGGATGAGTAGCCGGCGAAGTGGCGCAAAAAGCGGGTGTCGGTCTACAATCAACGCTATGGCTACGGCCACGGCCGGGCCCGCCAGCAGCAGCATCCGGCTCATCTCACCCGAGAGTAGCATGTGGGCCAGCACCGCCAGCAGCAGCAGCAGCGTAGCACCGGGCCGCAGCGGCCGCAGCCACTGGCCCCTGGCTGCCCGCCCGCCCCAGAACCCGGCCAATACCACTAAGTTGAACAGCCCGTATACGCCCCCGCAAATGACCAGGCCCCGGGGCGAAAACAGCCAGCGCAGATTGCTGCCCACGCTGGTGCCGTGCGCCAGGGCATTGGCGACGCTGTCGGTGGCTGCCCCGGCAAGTTGCGCATCAATGGCCCAGTGCACCGCGCCGAGCAGCCCCAGGCTGGCTGCCACGGCCAGCAGCCGCTGCCACCACGGCACGAACTGGCCACAGAGGAATGCCAGCGGTAGAAACAACAAAAAGGATTCCTTGAGCACCGGCCCCAGCACCACGGCCAGCAACAACACGCGGCCGGAGCGCGCATGCACCGCATAGTATAATGCCGCTACGGCCACCACCACGGCACTATCGACCAGCAGCAAGCCCGTGACGTAAGTGGCCGCGCCGCAGGTGAGCATGGCCGCCATGCCCAGCAGCGCCGGACCGGCCGCCGCCCCGGCCGCCACCGCGCTACGAAAAGCCAGCAGCCCGGCCCCGGCCAGCAGCAGCACATTCACCAGAAAAAAGCTGATGCCAAGCGGCGGCTTATCGGAAGGAGATATTAGGTTGGCGAAGCCCTGCGCTGCCTCAGCCAGGGCTCCGGCCGCCAGCGGCACCACTAAGCGGTAGCGGTGCGTCACCGGCACGTCGAAGCTGCCCTGGGCCATGCGCAGGTAGCTTTGCTCATCCAGAGTATAGGCGGCCGGATGGTTTACTAGCAGCAGGTAGGCATTGCCCCACAGCAGCGCCAACGCCAGCAGATACACCAGGAATGAAGACTTGCCACGCACAGACCAAGACATAGAGAAGAAGCAGCTTACCCTCTAGCGGCGCAGTATCGGCCAGTACTGAGGGTTGGATTTCCAGGACAGGAAAGGGCCCAATATACTACGCGAAACTACCGGGCTCCGTATCGGGCGGCAAAAGGCCGGCGTGCCAACTGCCTGACGGGGCAGCTAGGACCCGCAAGTAAGTGTAGCGGGCATTCCGCTCTTTTCTAGAGAGCCCGCCATAACTGGAGCGGCCGGCTGTGCGCTTTCTGTGCGCAGGGCGGGCTAGTGACGGCCCGGCGCTTAGAGCCGGATGTATATAAGGGGAGACGAGTGGCCTACGTTGAGGATAAGCGCTGCTGTACACGAAAAAGCCTCTCCCGAAGGAAAGGCTTTCTGTTTTTGATGCGCCAAAGCGAGACTTAGTCCTTGTCTTTTCCTTTGCTCTTTCCGTGGCCGTTGCCATGGCTCTTGCCTTTTTTATAGTCGCCCTCGTACCCGTCATTCCGGTCGATGAGGATGGCTTGGCCGGTACGCATTTTCTTGGCCTGGCCGGGCGGCATGCCGTGCGGGTGCCCGGCTTTGGGGTATTTCGTTTTGTATTCCCGGATGCGCGACCAGGGCTGAGCCCCTACATAGTCGATAACCACCGGGTGAAAGTTGTTGGGGTTGTAGCCACTTACGTTGACCACCCGCGCCCAACGGCCGTCGCGCAGGAGCACGTAGCGTCGGTCGCGCGCATCGTAGTAGCCCTCAAGCTCGGGGATATAATAATACTGCGTGGTGGTACCCACGGCCTGGCGCCAGGTGGGTAGTGCTACGTTGCTGTTCCCCTGCGCCCGGGCTGGTGTTGGCGTGTTCAGCGCCAGGGCAAATAGGCCGGCCGCGACAATTTTGAGAAGTTTCATGGCTTGATGGGAAAGAAGTGAGGGTGCAGTAAAAACCAAGTAACGCAAATACGGAGCCAAGCAGCTACAGAAGCTTAAAGCCACAGCGTGTGTACAGCCACAGATTATTTATTTGCCCTGCGACAATGCGTGCCTCCACTGTGTTGTAACTCCTCCGCCGGGCTTCCACTGGCCAGCGGCTCCCCACGTGCTGGCCGTGCGCTAAAACCACTGGCAAATAAGCTATTCGGGGTAGCCAACGGGCCGCGTTTTGCGTACCTTTGCGGACTTATTCGATCAGCTTTGCATGGCTAAGAAAACAACTGCCTCCCCTAGTGCCCCCCATTCTGCTGCCGTTCTCGCGCCGCCAGCCCTGCCGCAGCGGGCCGCCGACGTCGAAGCGCCTTTTATTGAGGTGTACGGGGCCCGCGAACATAATCTGAAAAACATATCGGTCCGGATTCCGCGGGGGCAGCTCGTGGTCTTTACCGGTATTTCGGGCTCGGGCAAGTCGTCGTTGGCTTTCGATACCATTTATGCCGAAGGCCAGCGGCGCTACATGGAGACCTTCTCGGCCTACGCCCGCTCCTTTATGGGCGGCCTGGAGCGCCCCGACGTGGACAAAATCGAGGGCTTGTCGCCGGTTATCAGCATCGAGCAGAAAACCACCTCGCGCAACCCCCGGTCCACGGTGGGCACCATCACCGAGATTTACGACTTCCTGCGCCTGCTGTATGCGCGCACCGCCGAGGCCTTCAGCTACGCCACGGGCCAGAAGATGATCCGGCAGAGCGACGAGCAGATTATCAACTACATCCTCAAGCACTTCGCCGACAAAAAACTGGTGGTGCTGGCACCGGTCGTGAAGGGCCGCAAGGGCCACTACCGCGAGCTGTTTCAGCAGGTGGCCAAGCTGGGCTTTACCAAAGTGCGCGTCGATGGCGAGCTGCTCGACATCACGGCCAAGATGCAGGTCGACCGCTACAAGATCCACGATATCGAAATCGTGATTGACCGGCTGCAGGCCACCAAGGAAGACCGGTTTCGGCTCTCGGGCTCGGTGCAGAATGCCCTGACCCACGGCAAGGGCACCATGCTGGTGCTCGACTCGGACTCGAAGAAGACGCAGTTTTTCTCGCGCTTCCTGATGGACCCCACCACCGGCATTGCCTACGACGACCCGGCCCCAAATACCTTCTCCTTCAACTCGCCCTACGGCGCGTGCCCTACCTGCAACGGCCTGGGCGAAGTGCAGGAAATAACGGAGGACAGCGTGATGCCCGACAAAAAGCTGAGCATCAGTCGCGGCGGTATCGCGCCGCTGGGCGAGTACCGCGACATCTGGATTTTTCAGCAGCTCCAAACCATTCTCAAGCGCCACAAAGTCAGCCTCTCCACGGCGTTGGACAAGCTGCCGGCCGATCTGCTGGAGAAGCTGCTCTACGGCATTGAGGAAGAAGAAGGCGGCGACCCTAAAAAGGCCAGCTACGTGGAGCCTTTCGAAGGTATTATCCCGTTTCTGCGCCGCCAGATGGACTCCGATTCGGAGAATATCCGGACCTGGATTCAGGAGTATACCCAATCCAAAGAGTGCCCCGAGTGCCACGGCCACCGGCTCAAAAAAGAGTCGCTCCACTTCAAGATTGCCGACAAGAACATCGGGGAGCTGTCGGTGATGGACATTGCGCAGCTGGCGCAGTGGTTTGAGAACCTGGAGAGCCGTATTTCAGACCGCCAGAACCTGATTGCCCGGGAGCTGCTCAAGGAAATCCGGAAGCGCATTGGCTTCCTGCTGGAAGTCGGCCTGGAGTACCTGAGCCTGCACCGCTCGGTGCGCACGTTGTCGGGCGGCGAGTCGCAACGGATTCGCCTCGCCACCCAAATCGGTACCCAGCTCGTGGGCGTTCTTTACATTATGGATGAGCCCAGCATCGGGCTGCACCAGCGCGACAACGAACGCCTCATCAAGGCCCTGCAGCACCTGCGCGACATCGGCAACTCGGTGATTGTGGTGGAGCACGACAAAGACATGATTATGAATGCCGACTACGTGCTCGACATTGGTCCGGGCGCGGGTATTCACGGCGGCCATATCGTGGCCCAGGGCTCGCCCACCGATATATTTCAGTCGGGCAGCCTTACGTCGCAATACCTGAGCGGCCAGAAGCACATCGAGCTGCGCCGCCAGAAGCGCAAGGGCGACGGCAACCTGCTGACGCTGAAGGGCGCTACCGGCCACAACCTAAAAAACGTGACCGTCAAGATTCCGCTCGGTAAGCTGGTGGCCGTCACCGGCGTATCGGGCTCGGGCAAGTCCAGCCTGATTCATGACACGCTCTACCCGATTCTGAATCAGTACTTCTTCAACGCCAAGCGCGACCCGCTGCCCTACCAAAGCATTGAGGGACTGGATTTGGTTGATAAGGTAATTGAGGTCGACCAGTCGCCGATTGGGCGTACGCCGCGCTCCAATCCGGCCACCTACACCGGCGTATTCACTGAAATCCGGAGCCTGTTTGCTTCCTTGCCGGAAGCCAAAATTAGGGGGTACGGGCCGGGACGCTTTTCCTTCAATGTGAAAGGCGGCCGCTGCGAAACCTGCGAAGGAGCGGGCCTGCGCACCATCGAAATGAATTTTCTGCCCGATGTGCACGTGCCCTGCGAAACCTGCAAAGGCCGCCGCTACAACCGCGAAACCCTGGAAGTACGCTTCAAAGGCAAGAGCATCACCGATATTCTCGACATGACGGTGGAAAAAGCCGTGGAGTACTTCGAGAATCAGCCCCGAATTCTGCGTAAAATTCAGGTGCTGAACGAAGTAGGCCTGGGCTACCTCACGCTGGGCCAGCAGGCTACCACGCTGAGTGGCGGCGAAGCCCAACGCGTGAAACTGGCGACGGAGCTGGGTAAGAAAGACACCGGCAAAACGTTCTACATCCTCGACGAGCCTACCACCGGCCTGCACTTCGAAGATATCAACCATCTTTCCGACGTATTGCAGAAGCTGGTCGACAAAGGCAATACCGTGCTCATCATCGAGCACAACCTCGACCTGATAAAGGTGGCCGACTACATCATCGACCTCGGTCCCGAAGGCGGCGGCGGCGGCGGTACCGTCGTGGCCCAGGGCACACCCGAGCAGGTTGCCAAAGTCAAGAAAGGCCACACCGCCCGCTTCTTGGCCGAAGAGTTGAAGATCAGCAAGTATGCCGATGAGAAGGTGAAGTAGGAGCAGTTGGTTCGCATAACCACGACAACGACACTGCAGCAACAGAGTGTTCGGTTCGGGCTAAAAGGTTGGTGGTGCCTTTCCTCTGCCGGTAGGCGGCATGCCGCCGCCGTCGGTAGCGGTAGCGCTGCAGGAAGCACAATGCTATAAGATAAAAAGCCGCCGCAGAATGCTCTGCGGCGGCTTTTTATGTCCTATCAAAATTTCATTACATTTTCATGTCGCTGTGCTTCTTCGACATGTCTAGGTGGCCTTGCACCACGGGCGTCACCTTGCTGATGAAGCCCTGCAAGTCGGCGTCCTTGGTCATTTGCTGATGGGCCTTCAGCGTGTTCAGGGTTTTTTCGTGGTCTATCACCATCTGTTCCATAAACTTCTTCTCGAAGTTTTTACCCGAAAGCTTCCGCATCTGGGCCGCAATGGCTTTGTGCTCTCCGTCCATATCGGGGGGCAGCACCACGTTCTTCTTGCCCGCAATGGCCTTCAGATCCGCCGTCGACTTGGTGTGGTCCTTAATCATCATGTTGGCGTGTTCCTTCACCATACCGGTCACACCTTTCTCTAGAGCCAGCTTGCTGAGTTGAATTTCATTCTGGTCGCTGGCGGCCGCCGACTGCATAAATTCGGGGTCGGTGGAATGCGGAGCAGTGGGCCCGCCGGCTGAGTTGGCATTCATATCGGCTGGGGCCGTGCCCGTGGCCGCAGCGCTGCCGGCCGCGCTGGCATCGGCAGGCATCGTAGTCGAGGCCGAGTCGCCGCTGGTGGCGCTGTTCATGTAGTTGTCGCCGGCATTGCCGCCCGCTTCCTCCGAGTTAGTCGGCGTTTCGGTTGTGGTCGTGGTGTCGTTGCTGCTGCAAGCGCTGAAGCAGAATAGGCTGGCACACAGCAGGCTGGTGGTAATGCGTTTCATAGCGGGTGAGTTGGAGAGTACAAGGAACTGTGAAAGAACAGGAGTGGGAAAATCAGGGCCAAGCGCTGTTAGCGGTTCATGCCTGCCGAGTCAGTCGCCATCGAGTCACTACCAGCCGTTACGGTGACCCCGGCATCGTTGTCGATAACAGTGGCATCAGCCTGTACGCCACCTTCCTCGGCGGCGGCATCCATGTCGCTCACGGCCTCGCCGGCCGTCCCATCGGTGCGCTTCTCAGCCGAGTCGCAGCTGGAAAAAGAAAGTAGTGCCCCTAAGGCAAGCAGCGAAAAAAAGCGCATTTTCATAGCGGGGAAGTAAGGTTGGTTGGAAAAAGGCGAAAGTGTTAGGGCAATTCTTCTACTTGGTCATTCACTTGCTCGGCCATTTCCAGGTGCTGCTTGAGCACTGGGGCGTATTTGGCGGCAAAGCCCCGAATGTCGCCGTCGTACGCGTCTTCACTCATGTCCTCGAAAGCGTCTACATCTTTTTTATGGTCGGCCACCATGGCAGCCATATATTGCTTGTCGAAGGCACTACCGGTCAGGCCCGATAGTTCCCGGTAGGTTTCCTGCTGTTCGTTGCCCAGGCCGCCCGGCAGCACCAGTCCTTTCTGCTCGGCCAGCGCTTTGAGGGCGCTGTTGGCTTCGGCGTGTTGCTCGGCCATGTGCTGGCCAAAGTTTTTTACGGCTGGAGTCGTGGCTTTTTGCTGCGCCAGCTTGCCTAGCTCTACTTCCAGCAGGCCGTCACTGGCAGCATTCACCATAAACTCTGCATCGCGCTCCTGCTTTTCGGTCACGTTTTCATTGCCAATGCGCTTCTCGTTCTGAAACTGCGCTTCCGCCACTGGGTCTTTCTGGCCCGCGTCGGGCGAGCAGGCTCCTAGTAGTAGAAGCAAGCTCAACGGCAGGATGCGAGGCGAATAAAACATACGGCAGCACAGTTGAAGGAGAGAAGTAGAAATGAGATTTAAGCTATACGAACCCCCTGCGCGGTAGTTTTGAGCAGAATAGTTCCGGGGCCTAAATTTTTTTTTGCAGGGGGATTAAACTACTGGTTGCTCACTTCCTCTAAATGCTACAAAACCAACAAGTGCTACACATTCCAACTTCTTCCCCCATGACAACTGCCACTCTCCGCTCCCTGGGTTTCGCCGCGCTTGCCGGCGGCCTGCTCTGCTTCACCACCGCCTGCAACAAAGACCAGGACGCCGCCCCGGAGAATCTGGAGTCGGCGGAAGACAGCGGCAACGCTGAAGACGAAAATGCTGCCATCGGCGACATCATCGAAGTAGCAGCTCCCGGCAACGAAAAGGTTTCTAACAGCGCTGTACGGGAGCCCGCCGACTTGCTGCGGGTATTCGGCACCTGTGCCACGCGCAGCTACAACCAGGAGACCCGCACCCTCACCATCGACTTCGGCCTCACCAACTGCGTGTGCCCGAACGGCAAAACCCGGCGCGGCAAAATCGTAGTTGTGTTTGGTGGCCCTTACCGCCTGAACGGAGTAGTACAAGCCGGGGCCACGGCGGCCGTCACGCTAGTGGATTATTTTGTGAATGACCGGCAGCACACCGGCACCCGCCTGTTCACCAGCCTGGGTAGCGGCTCCTTCACCCTCGACGTGCAGAAAGCCAGCATCATCACCGCCGAAGGTACCCACAGCTGGACCTCGCAGCGCACCTACACCCGCACCGCCGGGTTTGGCACACCTACCATTCAGGACGACAAATTTCAGGTGACCGGCCAAGCTACCGGCACCAACCGCAAAGGCGTAGGCTACACCGCCCAAATTCAGCAGCCGCTCATCAAGAACTTTACCCTGGGCTGCGCCCGCCACTTCACGGCCGGCACGGTCAACATCACCAACTCGAAAGGTAAATCCCTGCTGCTGAACTACGACCCCACCGGCACCGAAGCCTGCGACAACATTGCCAGCATCACGGTCGGTAACGTTACGCGCACCATTCGTCTGCGCTAAATTTACCCAACTGCGCATAGCACACTACTGCAGCTTGCTACCAACAAAAGCGGCCCGGAATTCCGGGCCGCTTTTGTTGGTAGCAAGCGTAACGTGTAGCCACTTGGCGCTCATTTTTTGAGCTTTTTTGCATGAAGCGTCAGGGTTGCTGTGCCACCACCGGCACCATCGGCCGTAACGACGCACTTGCTGTCATAGTAAATACCATCTCCATCTCCGTTCCAGAAGGAGATATAGGTGAAGGAAGAAATGCCGGTAGCTGCGTCAAGAGTCAGCGGTGGCATCAGGCTGGCGGGCACCGGCCCCGTCCATACCGAAGTACGGTTGCCAGATGACGTTTCTACATAGTTGCTCTGCGTCATGTCCAGGGGGGCGGCCAGTCCAGTCAGGCAGGCACACATACCGACCTGGAAGTAGTTTTTCGCTACATAAGCGCCATTATCTTGGTTATCTGAGCTGCTGGTAACAACAGGGCTATGCGACTGGCGTGGTGTAACAGTCGTGTCTTTTTCGCAGCTCACATGCAACATGGCCAAGCCAATGACCATTGCTCGCACTAAGAGAGAGGTGGGTGCCATAGGTGTAGGGATTAGAAGTGGTTGACTGTGAATTACTTCTAATAAGCTACGCAGTAATACGGATAGTTGAAATGGTTATTCGAATATTGATAATCAGAAGGCCTTGTGTGCGTGATAAAGACACATAAAGGATAAAAGTTTAAATATTAATAATTTTATATGTAGATGTAATGGTCTAATAATCAGCAAATTGTGATATTTGCTTTTTGCCGCAACTGTGTTCGGCTTCCATGTCTACTTGCAGTAAGTAGTTGCAGCGTACGCAAACTCTTTACTTGCTCGCACGCCACATGCAAAGCAGGGCAGCCTTTCCTGAAAAGCTGCCCTGTGGCACTGAAAGTGCCAGTTCATCACTTCTTACACTTACTGCCCATAGCCAAATTGCATGCGTAAACATGTGGCAGCCACAGCAGGAATCAGGAATGCTTTGTTAACGCTGGCCTGAGTTGTAGCCCGATGTCAGACAGCAGTATTGCTATCCTACAATTAACTAGATGCCTTTGAAAACAGGCTTGCGCTTTTCGGTGAAAGCGGCCACACCTTCTCGGTAATCAGCCGATTCGCCGGCAATCTGCTGGCAGTGCGCTTCATAATCCAGCATTTCGTCCAGCGAGGTAGCTCCGGCTTTATTGAGCATCTGCTTAATGAGGCCAATGGACTTGGTGGGCGCGGCGGCATAGCGGGCGGCCAGCGCCGCCACTGCGGCGTCTAGCTCGGCCGGGGACACTACTTGGTTTACCAGTCCCAGCCGCAGGGCTTCCTCAGCCGTCACCTTCGAGCCCAGCGTGCATAACTCAAATGCTTTGAGCGTGCCTACCAAGCGGGGCAAAAAGTAGGAGGAGCCCGAGTCCGGGACCAACCCGATATTGATAAATACCTCAATCAGCGAAGCATCCGTGGAAGCCACCAGCACGTCGCAGGCCAGCGCCAAAGAGCAGCCCGCGCCAGCCGCCACGCCATTGAGGCGGCCAATGATGGGCTTGGGTAGGTTGCGCATTGCCCGAATAATAGGGTTGTAGCGCTTGTGCAGGGTGTCGGCAAAAGAAAACTGGGCCTCATCCTGGGTGGCTTTCAAGTCCTGGCCCGAGCAAAAGGCCCGGCCGGCACCGGTCAGCACCACTACCCGCACCGAATCGTCCTGGGCCACTTGCTGCAAGGCATCCTGCAGCTCGTAGCTCTGCGGATTATTAAAGGCGTTAAACACCTCGGGGCGGTTCAGCGTGATGGTGGCTACGCTATTCTGGACGTCGTAAAGCAGGCAGGTATACATGGGGAATAATATCGGGTGGAAGAAGATGAGAAACGAAAAGTAAGCCGAACCGGGCAAAGCAATGGCATCCCTTATACAGCGCTCCGCTCCGCCAGCAGCAGCGCTTCAGCTACAATCAGATCTTCGGGCGTCGTTATTTTCAGATTTCGGTAGTCGCCCGGCACCATATAAATGGGCTGCAGATCTTCTACCACGCTGGCATCGTCGGTGAAGGTATGCAGCTCCGGCAGTTGATAGGCTCGCCGCAGCAGGTGCAGCTCAAAGCACTGCGGCGTCTGAACCAGGCGCAGCCGGGAGCGGTCGAGAGCATAAGAGCCCTGTTGGGCTAGGCCCCGCACCGAGTCTTTGGGCGCCACGGCTGCCACGGCTGCCCCGCGCTCAGCGGCTGCCACGTAGGTATTCTCAATCACGGCGGCCGACACCAGAGGCCGCACTCCATCGTGCACCGCCACGATGCCCGTGGCCTCGTGGGCCAGGTGCGCCAGTCCATTCCGAACGGAGGCCCACCGGGTGATGCCGCCCGCCACCACCACGTGCGGAATAGTCACGCTATGCTCGGTGCAGAGCTGCTGCCAGGTATCGAATTGCTCGGCTGGCAGCACGACTACGCAGTGCTGCACCCGCAAAGCGGCATCGGCAAAACGGCGCAACGTGTGCAGCAGCACCGGCTCGCCCAGCAGGTTCAGGAATTGCTTGGGCCGGTCGGCACCCATGCGCGTGCCCGTGCCGCCCGCTACCAGAATAGCGTAACGCGGGGTGGCGGGGGCTTGAGCGCTCAGTGGCTTGGGTTCGTTCATGCGAAGTAGGGGGAGGCAAGGTACGGCTGCGGCCTCACGCAAAACGCCGAATACCTGGCAGGCATTCGGCGTTTTGCGTGGTGGTAGTATAAGAGAATAGAAAGTTGAAGACCAGCATCCTACCTCTCTAAAGCCCCAACTACAGAATCAGCATCGCATCACCGTAGGTGAAGAACTTATACTTCTCTTTGATAGCCAGCCGGTACGCTTCCGTCAGCAGCTCATGACCCGCGAAGGCCGAAGCCATCATCATCAGGGTGCTTTCGGGCATGTGGAAGTTGGTGAGCAGCGTGTTGGCAATCTTAAACTCGTGAGGCGGGAAGATGAACTTGTCGGTCCAGCCCTGGTTTTCCTTCAGGCGGTTGTGCGCCGATACCGACGACTCAAGCGCGCGCATGGAGGTGGTACCGATGGCGCACACGCGCTTTTTGGCGTCCAGGGCCCGGTTCACTACCACCGCCGACTCCGCCGATACGATGAAGTTCTCCGAATCCATTTTGTGCTTCGTCAGGTCTTCCACATCCACGGGCCGGAAAGTGCCAAGACCAACGTGCAGCGTCACCGGAACGACGTCTACCCCCTTGATTTCCAGGCGCTTCATGACCTCACGGGTGAAGTGTAGGCCCGCCGAGGGCGCGGCTACTGCGCCCTTGTGCTTGGCATAAATGGTCTGGTAACGCTCCTTGTCGGCTGGTTCGGCCTCGCGGGTAATAATATCGCGGGGCAGTGGCGTCTCGCCCAGGTCGTTCAGGGCTTTGTAGAACTCCTCGTCGGTACCATCGAACAGGAACTTGATGGTGCGGCCACGCGAGGTGGTATTGTCGATAACTTCCGCTACCATGTCGCTCTCGCCGAAGTAAAGCTTGTTGCCGACCCGGATTTTACGAGCCGGGTCAACCAGCACGTCCCAGAGGTGGATTTCCTTGTTCAGCTCGCGGAGCAGGAATACTTCGATTTTAGCCCCCGTCTTCTCCTTATTGCCGTACAAGCGCGCCGGAAACACTTGCGTGTCGTTGAGCACCAACACGTCGCCTTCGGTGAAATACTCGATGATTTCCTTGAACACGCGGTGCTCAATCTTGCCACTGTCACGGTGCAAAACCATCAAGCGCGACTCGTCACGGGTCTTGGCCGGATGCTGCGCCAGCAGATTCTCAGGCAGATCAAATTTGAACTCGGACAGTTTCATAGGCTAAGGAAAGGCAATAGGAGGGGAAGCTAACAAAATTTTGGGTTGGCAAAAGTACCTACAATGGCCGGATTAATCGTTACTTTTCGCCCGAAATCTAGTGGTTGCCTCTACTCCGTCATTTGCCTAATCCGCTCCGCCGATGCTCGCCCTGCGCCTGACTCTGGAAAGCTTCCGCTTCGCGTGGCAAGCCCTCAAATCAAACCTCTTACGCACCATTCTGTCGCTGCTGGGCGTCACGGTGGGCATCTTTGCCATCATTGCCGTGTTTGCCGTCGTCGACTCGCTGGAGGCCAACGTGCGCAAGAGCATGAGCTTCGTCGGCGACAAGGTGATTTATGTGGGTAAGTGGCCCTGGGCCTTCGGGGGTGAGTATCCGTGGTGGAAATATTTCAACCGGCCCGTGCCCTCAGTACGCGAGTTTCGGGAGCTGCAGAAAAACCTGGGTCCCAACAACAAGGGCGTGGCCATCTTTGGAGCCGTTGGCGGCAGCGTACTCAAAGCGGGCAGCAACAGCGTGTCAGACTGTGCCCTGCAGGGCGTCAGCTACGACTACCGCAAAGTGTCGGATGTGCCGATTGCCGAAGGCCGGTATTTTACCTCTCAGGAAGTGGACGCGGCCCGCAACGTAGCCATTATCGGGGCTACCATTGCCGAGAATCTGTACCCGAACGGGAGTGCTATCGGCGAAGAGTTTAAAGCCCGGGGCCAGAAGTTTGTCATCGTTGGGGTGATGCAGAAGGAAGGCAAGAAGCTGCTCGACACGCCCAGCAACGACACGAACTGCCTGATTCCCTTCGGAATGTTCACCAAGATGTTTGCGCTGAATACCGGCGGCATGACAGGCGTAACCCCCACCATCGCCGTGAAAGGCAGCAACAGCGACCCCGGCCTGCTCGATCTGGAGTATGAGCTGCAGGGCGTGATGCGCAATATCCGGGGGCTGAAACCCCGACAGGACGATAATTTTGCCCTGAACCGGCCCGAAATGCTGGCCAACGCCATTACCCAGCTCTTCTCTATTATTGGCATAGCGGGGGCCGTTATTGGTTCCTTTGCCATGCTGGTGGGCGGCTTCGGCATTGCCAACATCATGTTTGTGTCGGTGAAGGAGCGCACCAATATTATCGGCATCCAAAAATCACTGGGCGCCAAAAACTACTTCATTCTGTTTCAGTTTCTGTTCGAAGCCATCTTTCTCTGCTTACTTGGCGGGGCAGCCGGAATTTTTCTGGTGTTCCTGATTACCCTGATTCCGCAGGATTCGCTGCCGTTGTTTTTGTCGGCGGGCAATATCACGCTGGGGCTCACCGTGTCGGTGGTGATTGGCATGCTGGCCGGTATTGTGCCGGCGGTGCTGGCCTCCAACCTGGACCCGGTTATTGCGATTCGCTCGAAGTAGGGGCTAGCACGTAACTCAAAGGCAACATGTTAGGTCACTTGTTAACAAATTGTTAACTTGCGCGCCCCTATTTTTGGTCGCCCTGCCCGAGCAGGGCGGCTTTGTTTTGCTCCCACCTTTCTATTTTTTTACCAACGGGTCGGGTGTACCGCTACGGGCAACGATGTTGCCTCCACCTGACCCCGCAATTCCCCTGTGTAGCCATGACGAAACTCAAAAAAACCAGTCGGACCAAGTCGTCTGACGAAGCGCTGAATGCCGGCAGCGGACAGACCATCGTTCAGCCGAACGTGAACGACAACAAGGTTACCAGCATCAGCGACATCCGCGAGCAAACGCACGGGGAGCGTACCGTGCAGGTCGACGACGAGCAGCGCATCCGCAAAGCGTTTGTGGACAAAGACTGGAACGAAATCAAGATTGCCGACTCCTGGCAGATCTTTAAGGTGATGGCCGAATTCGTGGAGGGCTTCGAAAAGATGTCCAAAATCGGTCCTTGCGTATCCATCTTTGGCTCGGCCCGCACCAAGCCCGACAACCCCTACTACCAGATGGCCGAGGAAATTGCGGCCAAGCTGGTGCGCCACGGCTACGGCGTTATCACGGGCGGCGGCCCCGGCATCATGGAAGCCGGCAACAAGGGTGCCCGCTCCGAAGGCGGCCGCTCGGTAGGCCTGAACATCGAGCTGCCCTTCGAGCAGTTCCACAACATCTACATCGACCCCGACAAAGTCATCAACTTCGATTACTTCTTCGTGCGGAAGGTGATGTTCGTGAAGTACGCGCAGGGCTTCATCGGTATGCCCGGCGGCTTTGGCACCCTCGACGAGCTGTTTGAAGCCATTACGCTGATTCAGACCAAGAAAATCGGCCGCTTCCCCATCGTGCTGGTAGGCACCAAGTACTGGCAGGGCATGTTCGACTGGATTCAGCAGGCTATGCTGGAAGACGAGCACAACATCTCGCCCGAAGACATGGACCTCGTGCAGCTGGTGGACGACGCCGCGTCGGCGGTGAAAATTATCGACGATTTCTACTCCAGGTACCTGTTGTCGCCAAACTTCTAGGCGGTCACGTACTTCTTTACACTGGAAAGCCGGGCTTACGTCCGGCTTTTTGTTTTTCCTATATATTCGCCGTGCGTCATCTTTCCCAACCTCCCGCGCTATGCCTGCTGCCCCAGCCCAACCAGAATACGATTATCTGATTGCCGGCGGCGGGGCGGCGGGCCTGAGCCTGGCTTATCACATCAGCCAGGAGCCCCGGCTGCGCGGTAAGCGCGTGGTGCTGCTTGAGCCCGAGGCCAAAGATCAGAACGACCGGACCTGGTCGTTCTGGGCCGATGCCCCCACGCCTTTTGATGCCATAGTCGCCCACGAGTGGGAGCGGCTGGCATTTCGCAGCCCGGCTTTTGAGCGGGTGTTTACGCTTCAGCGCTACCGCTATAAGATGATTCGGGGGCTGGATTTCTACCGTTTCGTGCGCGAGGCGTTGGCGCAGAATCCGCAGTTTACACTCGTGCGGGAGTCCATCGACACTTTGGTCAATACCCCGGAGGGCGTGACGGCCCACACCAGCGCAGGGCGGTATACGGCCCGCTACGCTTTCGACAGCCGCCCGCCCCGCCTGGAGCAGCAGCCTGATAAGTATCGGTATCTGCTCCAGCACTTTGTGGGGTGGGAGATTCAAACCGAGCATGATGCGTTTGATCCGGTGACGGTGGAGTTCATGGATTTTCGGGGCGAGCAGCAGCAGCAGGCGCGCTTCATCTATGTGCTGCCCTTCGGCCCGCGCAAGGCGCTGGTGGAGTACACGCTGTTTTCGGAGCAGCTCTTGCCCAAGGCTGAATACGAAGCCGCTATGGCCGCCTATCTGCGCGACACGCTGGGCCTAACTTCCTACACCATTCTGAGCGAGGAGGTAGGAGCTATTCCCATGACCGACCACCCGCTGTCGGCACGCTCCGGGCCACACATCATCAACCTGGGTACCCGGGCGGGGCGGGCCAAACCCAGCACGGGCTACGCGTTCAAGCGCATTCAGGAACATAGTGCCCGGCTAGTGGACGCGCTGGCCCGCACCGGGGCACCACCCCGCCACCTTACCGGCGACCAGCCGCAGTTTCGCCTTTTCGATACGCTGCTGCTCGATATTATGAAGCGGCGCGGCGAATACACCCGGGATATTTTCACCGAGCTTTTTCAGCGTAATCCGTTCGAGCGGATTCTGGCTTTTCTGGATGAGCGCACTTCCTGGCTGGACAATTTCCGCATTCTGAACTCGGTCACGGCCTGGCCGTTTCTGCAGTCCATCTGGCACGTGGTGCGTGGCCGGCCGGGGCAGCGGTAACGGTCTTTGTTACCCTACTGCCAAGCTCTCTTCACTCTCCAAAAACGTGCGCTCGGCCCGCACCACGGCGGCGGATAACGGCTGAAGCTGGGGCGCAGGCCGCGACAGGTTTAGCAAGTAGCCGGGCAGATCGGCGAGGTTATCGAGGTCGTGGGTAATGCAGAGCACGGTTTTACCGGCTTGTTCTACCCAGTCACGAAGCAGGTCGAAGATGCGGCGCCGGTAATACACGTCGAGCTGCTGGGTGGGTTCGTCGAGCAGATACAGCTGCGCGTCCTGCAGCGCCAGCTGGGCCAGCCACACCAGTTGCTGTTCGCCGCCCGAAAGCTGGGTGAAGTCGCGGCGGGCGAGGTGCAACGCCCCCACGCGCTGCAGGGCCCCTTCGGCCAGCTCGTAATCGTGGGGCTGGTAGGCGCTCAGGAACCGGTGGTGCCGAAAGCGGCCCATTACTACCAGCTCCCGCACTTCAATCGGAAAACCCACGGAGCTGCGCTGGGGCAAGTGGGCTAGCAGCCCGGTGGCCGCCGGCCGCCGCACTTGGCGGAGGTTCTGGCCGGCTACATGCACAGTGCCCTGGTAGGGAATACGGTCGGTCAGGGCCCGGAACAGCGTGGTTTTGCCGCAGCCATTGTGCCCGATAATAGCTACGAAAGCCGGCGCGGGCAGGCACAAAAAAAGGTTGCGGAGTAGAACACGCTGTTCGTACCCCGCAACCAGATTTTCAATCTTCAGAACTGAGAGCTCAGACATAAGAACCAAGAAGGCAATAAGCAGAGCTGCCGAGTAAAGGCCGCAGTCTGGGTTCTAGCATCTCCGCTCTGAGCGCTTCGTGCTAGTATTCGTCTTCGTTGAACATGAAGTCCTCCTTGGTCGGGTAGTCCGGCCATACTTCCTCAATGTTCTCGTACGGCTGCCCGTCGTCTTCCAGCGCCTGCAGGTTTTCTACTACTTCCATCGGGGCACCCGAGCGGATAGAGTAGTCAATGAGTTCATCCTTGGTGGCAGGCCAGGGGGCATCTTCCAGATACGAAGCCAGTTCGAGGGTCCAATACATAGTCGTGTGTGCTACAAAAAAAGGTTGGCAAAAGTAGTGTTTAAAAGTTAGTAGCGAGCCGCCTACTTGCAAAACACGGCTCTACGGTCAGGGTTGCTTCAGCAGGACAACGTAAAACGCGCCCGAATGTTGGGCTAGGCCGCTAAGCGCTTGCGTAAGATTTCGATGAGCTCGGTTTTGGTACGGATTTTTCGGTCGAAAGCCCGCACTTTTCCCTGCAGCATCGTCCGGAACGTGTCGTTGCCGGGCGAGTCGCTGAGCTTATCCAGATTCTCGGTTAGTACCAGATGCTCCTGCTGATCCGACTGAATAAAGTCGCGCAGAGCCTGGATGCGGGTGTTGACCTGCTCTTCTGCCGTCAGCGTTTCGGTGCTGCCCGCCTGGCGTTTGCGGATAAAGTGCTCCAGGGCGCTCATTTCGAATACTTTGTCGCAGGCCATGATGAACTGCTCCCACACCCGGTCCGATTCCTCCCCCCGCACGGGGCCTACTTTCTTCCAGGCGGCCTGCAGCTCTTTGGCGCGGGCCACGGCCTCGTTCATGGGCCGGACGAGCAGGGCATCAGCCTCGGCTACCAGGGCGCGCTTGCGGCTCAGGTTGTCATCGGGGCCGGTGGCGTACGTTTCGACGCGTTTGGTGTTGATATGTTCTTTCAGGCGCTCGAAGAAGTGGTTGTGAGCGGCCCGGAAGCGTGTCCAGAGCTCATTGGCCTGCTTGCGCGGCAGCGAGCCACCCACTTCTTTCCACTCCTGCTGCAGCTGCTTGAGCTTGGCCGTCGTGTTGTCGAAGTCCTCGGTGTTCTGCAGTGCTTCCGACTTATGAATCAGCTCCTTATACTTATCGTAGACGCGGTTGGTCATCGCCTTTTTCTGGGCAATGAAATCCTTCTTGCGCACGAAAAACTCTTCTACGGCCTCGTGGAAGCGCGCTTCCAGCTCTTCGGTGAGCTGTTTGTCAACGGGCCCGGTCTTGATCCAGGCCTGTCGTAGATCCTTGAGCTGGTCGCCGGCGGCCTGCCAGTCGATGGTGTCGTGGAGGGCCTCCATCTCCTGAATGAGGCTGATTTTGGTAGCCAGGTTTTTCTCCCGGTTGCGGCTGATCGTGACGTTGATATCGGCTTCGGCTTCGCTGAGGCGACGGTGCAGGGCCGCAAAGTCGCCAAGTCCATCGTAGAGGGCCGTTTGCTCTTTCAGGTGCAGGGCCTTCATCAGAAAAGAGCCCTTATTCTCCGACTCTTCCATTTTCAGCAGCAGCTCATCTACCTTGGCACGGAAGGTTTCGAAGCGTTGGGCGAAGTAAAGCAGGGCGGCCTCTTCAGAATCTTTCACCTGGCCCACCCGCCGGGCTGGCAGGCTCATAACCGGTCGGAGCCACACCTGGTCGCCCTCGATGTAGCCATAACGGCGGGCTTCGGCCAGTAAGTGGTTAGGTTGTTCCATAGACGAATAATGCGGGGCGAATAGGGGTGAAATGGAGTTCGGAGCGGAAATATGAGCAAGATTTACGGCATGCCTACCAGTTGCCCGTTGTTTTTTGGTGGCCCGTCGGCATTCCGTGGAATCTTACGCGGGCCTGCCTACCTTTGATGAGCGGCCGTTTGGCGGGTGCTGGTCGGCACACGGCCCGGCGGTCTTCTCCGGAAAGTAAGGCTACGCACTGGTTACCCGCACGGTTATGCCCAGTTGACACCACGTAACAGCTAACTCACTCGCATAGCTGTGACGACTGGTAGCGGCCTGGGTGGCCCAATGAGCCCGCAAAATATCGAGTATTGGCAAAATCTCAACTCTCTACCTGTTCTGTTAGCTCTGCCCACCGCTCCCAACGGGGTACTATTGGTTGGTAACTGCCGACACGTTTTCCGGGCACCGTAGCGCGGGCGTTGGGCCAAATCTGCTTTCTTGCCGCTAATACCTTCTTCCTTCTCCTTTTCTGGGCTCTTACAGCCCTTTTCTTACCACTTCTCCTTCCATGAGCGACCAGACGATTATCTTTTCGATGGCCGGCGTGACCAAAGTGTACCCGCCGCAAAAACAAGTTCTCAAAAATATTTACCTCTCCTTTTTCTACGGGGCCAAAATCGGGGTTCTCGGCCTCAACGGTTCGGGTAAATCCAGTCTGCTCAAAGTTATTGCCGGCGTCGACAAGCAGTTTCAGGGCGAGGTAGTGTTTTCGCCGGGCTACTCGGTGGGCTACCTGGAGCAGGAGCCGCAGCTCGACCCGGCCAAAACGGTGCTGGAAGTGGTGCAGGAAGGCGTGGCCGAAACGGTGGCCCTGCTGAAGGAATTTGACGAAATCAACGACGCCTTCGGAGCCGAGGATGCCGACTTCGACAAGCTGCTCGAACGCCAGGGCACCGTGCAGGAGCGCCTCGACCACCTCGACGCCTGGAACCTGGACAGCAAGCTGGAGCGCGCTATGGATGCCCTGCGCACCCCCGACGGCGACGCCATCATCGGCAACCTGTCGGGTGGGGAGAAGCGCCGCGTGGCGCTGTGCCGTCTGCTGCTCCAGGAGCCCGACGTGCTGCTGCTCGACGAGCCTACCAACCACCTCGACGCCGAATCGGTGCTGTGGCTGGAGCAGCACCTGCAGCAGTACAAAGGCACCGTGATTGCCGTAACCCACGACCGGTACTTCCTCGACAACGTGGCGGGCTGGATTCTGGAGCTGGATCGGGGCGAGGGTATTCCGTGGAAAGGCAACTACTCTTCGTGGCTGGAGCAGAAATCGACGCGCCTCGCGCAGGAGGAGAAAACCGAAAGCAAGCGCCAGAAAACCCTGGCCCGCGAGCTGGAGTGGGTGCGGATGTCGCCCAAAGCGCGCCAAGCCAAGAGCAAGGCCCGCGTGGCCGGCTACGACAAGCTCGTGAGCGAGGAAGCCAAGGAAAAAGAGCAGCGCCTGGAGCTGTTCATCCCCGACGGCCCGCGCCTGGGCGGGCAGGTTATCGAGGCCCACGGCATTACCAAGGCCTTCGGCGACAAGCTGCTGTTCGAGAACCTGTCGTTTGCGCTGCCCCAGGGCGGTATTGTGGGCATCATCGGGCCCAACGGCGCGGGCAAGTCCACGCTGTTCCGCCTCATCACCGAGCAGCTGCAGCCCGATGCGGGCAGCTTCGAAGTCGGCCCCACGGTGCAGTATGCCTATGTCGATCAACAACACGACACGCTGGACCCGAACAAATCGGTGTTCGAAACGATTTCGGGCGGCACCGAAACCATGTTGCTGGCCGGCCGGCCGGTGAATGCCCGCACTTACGTGGGCAACTTCAACTTCCGCGGCGGCGACCAGGAGAAGAAAGTCGGGAGCCTCTCGGGCGGGGAGCGAAACCGGGTACACCTGGCCACCACCCTCAAGCAGGGTGCCAACCTGCTGCTGCTCGATGAGCCCACCAACGACCTCGACATCAACGCCATTCGGGCCCTGGAAGACGCGCTGGAGAACTTCGCCGGCTGCGCCGTCATCATCAGCCACGACCGGTGGTTCCTCGACCGGCTGGCTACCCACATCCTCGCCTTCGAGGGCGACTCGGAAGTGGTCTGGTTCGAGGGCAATTTCTCCGACTATGAGGAAGCCAAGAAGAAGCGCCTGGGGGATGTAGAGCCCAAGCGGGTGCGGTATAAGAAGCTGGGGTAACGTTAGCACCCGCGTAACGGAAGCCCTACGTAAAGATGTCATACCCGAACAATGGGTGTTTCATTCTTACGTAGGGCTTTTGGCTTGCCGGTAGTATTAGCAATTATTTCGACAACCATATCTATGCTGAAGGTAGATGCTCGCCTTATGCTCCTATTTTGATACCTAACAATGCCACAAGCGAAGAATGCTGCATAAAATTATCCGCGCCATTGATGTAGGCTGGCATAATGATGCAACGCTATTGTAGGAAACTTGTGAGCTGCGGTACTTACTCCGTTTGGAACTGAGGATGAGTGGCTTTATGGTTGAGTATGCTGCCGTTCCTGTTAAACTGTACTGATCCTTGCCAGTAATTGATAGTGCCGCGCCGTTCGGTCCGGGAGAAGATGTTGAATAGGGGAATATCCACTGTCAGGCCCAGAGAGAAGCGAAAAGCGTCCCGTTTCTCCACGGTAGCTCCGCTGCTTTCCACTTTGCGCAAGTCAGGGTTGAACTGCCCCCCGGCGAGCAGGGACAAAGGGGAGTTGCGGAAGCCGTACACGCCAAATATCCCCGGAGCCAGGATCTGCTTGAAGGTAACATCTTGAGGGAGGGTGGAGGTATTGTTCTCCGGATTAAGCCGAAACTGCACCGGCGCTGCAATATCAATCAGGGAAACAAAAGCGCTGAGGGAGGTGCCGCGAAGGTACCGCTCCTGATTGTTGCCGCCGTAGTATTGGTAAGACCGGGAAATCCGGTTTAGGCGCGATGATGCCCGACTGACATGCCGTTGTTTGGCGCTGAGACCTTTCGGGTTTGTTTCGCCGCTCAGCTGCTGGGTCTTTAGGGCGAGGGTATTTTCTGCCTTCTCGATTCGGCCGCTCATACCCCAACTGATGGCCAGACCGATGGGAGCCGTGAAGCCGGCGGCACCCCGCAGCTGTTTGGAGACCAATAGCCGACCATTCGCTGAACCCTGCAGCCACTCACCGCCGGCATTGAGGCCCGCGTAGGCATTAAGCGACACGTTGACGAAGGTTTGACGTTTAATACTCGAGCTACCTGTTGGCAATGCGGCTGCTTTCAACGCGTTGTGCACATCTTCGGCTTTGCGCGCTTCGGCCACAGCCGCCATAAACTGCCCATACCGAATGAGCTGAGGAATATTGATGGGAACGGCCGCTTTGGCAAGCCCATAATCCAACGACCAAGTGTCTAGCAGAGACAGCTTGGTATTGATACTGGCAGTGTCATATTGGTTTTTTAGCTCGCCGACATATTTTACTGCGGCAGCGGGTATCTGGGCTTGTAAAGCATTTTTATAACTGGCTAGAGCCTCTGCCGTGAATGGCTTAGTAGGCAGTGGGGTGATAGCAACGGCATACTGCTCCTGAATTTGGTGTAGCTGCTCATATTGTGCCTGGAGCGGCAATAAATCAAAGTCGTTGGAAAGCAACGACGCCGTCTCTGCTGCTAACAGTGGCGTAGCCAGCGTACTCCAGGCTGCCGGCTTACCGGAAGTTACCGGCTTACCGGAAGTGCGGTTCGCTATCAGGCTGTCCCGCACCGATTGAAATGCCGCCAGTAGTTGCTGGCGCTGAGCAGCCGTAAGATTTTGCGCAAAGTTGCCGCGTTTCTTCTCGACCAGGCGCAGTACTTCATCGGGAGGCAAAATAGTTGTCACCACCATTAGCAGGTTGGCCACCGTTACGCCGTATCGGCCCTCGCCGGCGGCTATGTAGCCCTCCAGGATAGCGTCGCTGAGCTTGCGCTGCTGGCTGAGCACCAAAGCTGAGCGGTGCATGATTTTACTCTCCGTGAATTCGGCCGTACTAAGTAGCGTCCGATACAGCGGCTCATAATCTTTAGCCCGTAGCTTGGTGGCGCTATCTGTCACCGTTGCTCGTTGCCGCAAGTGAGCAATCTGCCCTTCCATTTGGGTTGCCAAACTACAGAAGCCCAATACGGCTCCCTGTAGTTTATTAGAGTCGTAGAGCAGCGGATCGGTAGCACCGAGCTGGTTGAGCTGCTGGTAGATGAGGCCCAAAAAGAAACGGTACTTCCGTTCCTGAGTGGTCAGTTCTTCTACTTGATCTTTGGTTATCCATCCCCGCTCCAAGCCGGAATTCTGACGGATGGCGTTCGAAAATATACTCAGACGCTGCAACGCTTCCTGCATCCCTTCCTTGTCCTCAATAAGCCCCGAAGATTGCTCCACGATACCGCTGAGCGTGGAAAGCAGTTCGGCCGGGTGAGTGCCACGCGCCGCTTCGCGTAGCGACATGAGTACCAGGTACACGTAGCGCAGTTGTATCAGGCGGGTTTTGTTAGCTGTAGGATTCAGGAGCAGCGTGCGGTGGATAGTGCGCAGTGGGCGGCTACTGGCTTGCTCCGAATAAACAGTCTCGGTAAAATTGAACATCAACTCCGTCAGGTCCTGGCGGAATGCCGAACGCAGGAGCTGAATCACCGAGGTGTAGTCGTTAGAGCCACGAGTCAGCAGCTTAGAGGTGGAGGGAAAAAGAAGCTGAATATCGTTGTAGCGAGGATCGTTGAGAATAGCGGAAAAGCGCTGGAAGAATGCAGCGTTTAACTCGGCTTGCAGCCGCTCGGCAACGAACATCGATAAGCCATCAATAGCCACCGCCTGCCAGGATGGAATGGATGTTTGGGTGCGTTGAGCGGCAGCGGCGGCCGGGTCGGCCAAGGAGTGGGCGTTATCGTTGGAGCCAGACAGCCCACTGTACATAGTGCCAGTGAAGAAAGTAGCGTCCGTCAATGAAGTTTGCATCCCATAAATCGGCTGATGTATAGTTGGCATTAGCGCATCTATCTGAGCCTCGATGGTATGAAGCGCGACCGACTCTATTGGATACCACTCGTAAAGTTTTTGCTTCTGGTAAGCCGTTTTTTCCATCGTTCCATACGCAATGTCACGGTATATTTTCGTGGACGATAGCAGGAATGTGTCAAGAATAGCTTTGTAAGCTTTAGTTATTTTATTTTTTCTCAATACTGGATTTTTTTCTTCTATTTTTTGCAAATTCTCTATTTTATCTTTGGCCTTAGCTATTAGTTCAACAGCTTGTGCATCATCCACCGCGTACCTGAAAGGATACCATTTATTTGCAAACTCATTGATATTGGGCAAGCCAGTAGTTGGCATGATATTTCCGGTAGCTGCAATTTCTTGCCGAATTTTAATCATTAATTCGTTGGATTGAGTTGCCCGTTGCTGTATTAATTCCGAGAACTTGCTAAGCTTCAGCGCAGTTTCTCTTATTTCTATACTTTTTTTATCTGTAGCTCTGCTCAGCTGGGCAAGCTCACTGGCTTGCTTGCTATTTATATTGTCTTTTACTTCGTTAAGCACATCAATGATGGCTTGCGAATTCGTGCGTGCAATCATTCTATTAATTTGAGCGGTATTATTCCTTTTGGCGTTTACGCCTTTGGATGATTCATATAGCCCCGTTATTTGGTCGTTGGTCGTAGCAATATTTTCTAGGCTATCTAATATTTGCTGGGTGGCTTTTCCTAGCTCCGGGGCTATGTAAGGATTGGGAGCAAAGTCTTCGTATATTTTAATAAACGATATCGGCTGCTCACTAACAGGGTAATAGCTAGCCAGTATTCGAAAGAATTTATAGGCGTCATTAATCTTGGTGTTATTCGTGCCACACGCCTCATCAAGCCGCCGACAGTCGTTGTAAGCATTCTGCGCGTGAGAGCTGATAAACGGCATTACAACCAGTAATAACAGGCAGGCAGGGTGCAACCCAAATTGTCGCTGCGTATTCGTAACTTAGGTCATGACTACAGCCCCCTCCACCGCCATGAGTAAGGCCGAATACCTAGCGTTGGCCGAGCAAAAATACACCGAGTTGCAGGCCCT
>NZ_SRLD01000053.1 GCF_004745955.1 Hymenobacter elongatus
CCAACGGCGCACAGCGGGTCTTGACCTTGCGCGTCTGCGCGATGAGTAACCGATGGCAGCTGGTACGCCAACACATTGAACCCTTCAACACGGCCAGGGCGGCGTAGCGACAATTTGGGTTGCACCCGCCGTCGTTGAAGAACACGAAGGTTTTCTCGTCCTGCAGGGCGCTGAGCTGGAGCCAGGCCAGCAGGTCGTAGGTGTAGGGAAACATACTGCCCGTTACGTCGGTCACCACCACTTCCTTGCTCCACTCGGGATGGCGCTGCATCACCCGGCTCACCACGTTGGCATCGGGGGGCAGGGGCATTTCCTCGGCGGCGGTATCGGCCAGCAGCTCCCCGGCTTTGGTGATGCGGGCTTCGCAGTAGTCGTACTTATGCTGCCGGTTCTTCTTTTTCAGGAACACGCGGTAGAGCCAAGCCGCTGAGTCGGACAGGGCAAAGCTGGTAATAGCCAGGTCTGGCTTGCCCACCACTTGCCACGGCCCCATGGGCAGGCGCAGGGCTCCTTTCACGATGAACGGGAACTGGCGGCGGTTGATGGGGAAGCCCGAGGCAAACACCACGCTTTGGCCCAGGGCCTCTTCCAGCTCGGCAGTACACAGGGGCTTGCCGGTGGGCTGCACCCGCACGCTTTGGGTGGTGCCGTGCGCATCCACCGTTAGCTCAAACTTTACAATCTGGGCCGTGCGCTCCGCGCAGCGGTAGGCCCCGCGCAGGTTGCGAGCCATCTGGCGGTTGGTAAAGCGGGTGTAGGGCAGGTTGCAGGCCACCTTTTTGCCCGGAGCCTTTTTGGCAGATTTCGGGCGCTTCTTTTCCAGCAGGCGCAGCTTGCGGGTGAGGCTGTCGAGGTCGGCGCGGCTGGTGGCGGCGGTGGCGTGCCGGGCCACATACACCACAAAGCCATGGAAAAACGGCTGGCAGGCAGTCGGGCTGGCGCAGCCGGTTTGCTCCACCAGCGTCCAGGTGATGGATTCGTCTTGCAGCAGCCCCGGCAGCCCGGCGGCCAGGTTGCGGATGCGGCTCAGGTTGAGCTGGCGCTGGTTGAAAGCCGGGTTCAAGCGGAAGGCCGTGTACACCAGATCGACGCGCATGATGTGGCGCTCGGCCAGGCGCAGTGCCCGCAGGTCGGCCCCCGAAAAGGTGGAGGGTAACTGCAGGGCCTCCAGGTCCGGCAGCGGCGCGTAGCGCGCCGTGCGGTAGGCGTTCAGCTGGTCGTAGAAGGTATTCAGCTCGGCTTCCGGCAGCGGAGCTTGGGCCTGGGCGGTGCGGGTACTCAGCAGAAGCAGCAAGCTCCAGATTACTTTCCGGAGAGATAAAGACAGCATATAGGCAGGACAGAGGCAGCAACAAGGCGCAAAATAGGGCTTTGCCGGCCGGCAGCGGCGACGTTGTAGCGTAGTTGCCCCGCAGGCGTAAGCTCGGGCTATCTGTATATGCTCTCAGACCGGACGGCCGACCCGCAAAAGGATTAAAAATGCGGCACTTCCATGTGAAGCTGTGCAGGAAATCGGTTCCGGGGCAGGCCTGATCTGGCGTCCGCGCAGTCGAAGCATATCTACTGCCAGACTAGTTCTGGTTACCACTGCGGTAGAGATGCTTCGCGGGGCTCAGCATGACACAAGCGGGGTTTTTGCCAATTTTCAAACACCCTCTAAGCTACTGCGGCAACCGGGGGGCACTACGGACCCACTTAGAGCGGTTGTGGGGTGTGTTATCCTACACCGTTCGCGCTACGGTCCACTGCCTGTACAGCACCTTGAGAACCGCTCTAGGCCGTGTGGACAGGACGAAAAAAGAACGTCCTGTCGAGCATTCTGCGCATCAAGCAGCGAACGAGATATCTCGGGTGCTGCCGTGGGAGTAGTCATCCAACGACCGCACGCGAGATGCTGCGCTGCGCCCTGCATGACGTTCTTTTTTCGTCCCGTCCACACGGCCTAGCAGATACAGTGGTTGTCCGTATCGCCACATACCTGTTGCCGCTGGCGTCGAGGGCTGATTGGCGGCGTTGTTGAGTCGGGCCTGAGCGCCAGTTGTGTCGGAGCTACCGGTCCTGGCCAGCAGTGTGTGCCAGGGGAAGGTGGGTTTTCGGTGCAGTTCCCGCCACAATGCTTCGGCAAAGACCTGCTGCGTGCCTGGACCTTATTCCTTATGCACGTCGCGGAAGCGCAGCATATCGAGCAGGCGCAGCTCCTTGCGGGTGTCGAAGCCGCAGGAGGTGGTGAACTTCTCGGGGTTGTGGTAAGTGCCGAAGAGCATGTCCCACCACACGATGTCGCCGTAGTTGTTGGCGTGCTTCTCGTACTCGTGGTGGATGCGGTGCATTTCGGGCCGCTGAAAAATGTAGCCCACCCAGCGCGGGGTGCGCACGTTGGTGTGGTAGAAAAACTCGCCCAGGGCCGTGCACAGCGTGTAGATGGCCCCGGCCTCGGCACTCAGCCCCAGCAGCGTATAAATGAGCAGGCCCCCGATGATGGAGTTGACCGTCATTTCGAGCGGGTGCTTGTAGAAGGAGGTGATGACCTCGATGCGTTGCGGGCTATGGTGAATCTGGTGGAAGTGCTGCCACAGAAAATCGACGGTATGGCGCCAGCGGTGCCACCAGTAGAACACGAATGTGGCCACGAAATAGGCCAGCATGCCGCCCGCCCAGGCCGGTACCTGCTGCGAAAGGTGAAACACCGAATACGCCGACAGCCATTTTTCCCAGCTCACGCCTGCCACCAGCACCACCAGCAGCTGCAGAAAGTTGACGGCCAGCACCCGGATGGTCCAGGTCGGTACGGCGGGCAGCTTCCAGCCCGGAATAAGACGTTCGAGTACAAAGCAGCCGGCGAATACGGCGAAAATAATGGGGAGCATAGCCGTTGGGGTTTAAGGTGAAAGAGTACCTCAAAGGTGCGGCGGCCTCCCCGCCGTTTTCATGATAAATGTCATTTTCGGGTGCGCTACAGGCGGTGTTACCGACCTTTTTGTCCTGCTTGCTCGGCCCTGCCTGTTCTGTTATGTCGAGCAAAGCGAGACATCTCGCGTGCACTGGTAGTCACATACGGTGGCAGTGGAGACGCTCCGACAAGCGGATGGCAGATCAGGCAGGACAGAACAAGCTTTTACACTTGTTCCTGAATTAGAAGTGACATAAAAAAGGACGTCATGCTGAGCCTGTCGAAGCATCTCTCCCGCTTCGTTCGCATGGTTGAGAGTACTGTTGCGGTAGAGATGCTTCGACAGGCTCAGCATGACGTCCTTTTTTCGTTTCGCTTTATTCAGGAACAAGTCTTTTGTATAAAAATACCCGCGCTAAGAAGCTGTTTGAGTTAGCCAAAAAAAAAATCTGAAACAGTCACGCTGAGCTTGTCGAAGCATCTCTACCGCTTCGTTTGAGTAGTCTAACGGAGCGGTAGAGATGCTTCGACAAGCTCAGCATGACTGTTTTTAATAACTCAAACAGCTTCTTAGCACGCAACTCGGCCCTTGATGCAACAGCGCACGCTAGGCCTGGCGGTTGCGCAACCGGCTCAGGGTTTCGGGAGCCATACCCAGGTGGGAGGCAATATGATGCAGGGCCACGCGCTGAAATACCGTGGGAAAGGCGCGCAGCAGCAGCTCGTAGCGCTCAGCGGCCGTGCGGGAGCGGAGGTGCTGAGCACGCTGCTCGCTGAGCACGTAGTATTTCTCGAGCAGCAGCCGGCCAATGTAGTTGAACTCGGGAAAGTCGTGGTAGAGGCGCTGCAGCTGGTCGTAGGTGATGGAGTGCACCACGGCGGGCTCCAGCAGCTCCAGGCATTCTTCCGAGGGCTGCTGGGTGAAGAAGCTCAGGATGGAAATCACAAAGTCATTGGCCTGCATAAACCACGAGGAGATTTCGCGGCCGTGCAGCAGCGTGTAGCCCCGCACCAGGCCGGTTTCCAGGAAGTATATCCGCCGCGCCACCTGGCCCGGCTGCAGCAGCTGGTGGTGGGCGGGCAGGGTTTCCTGGGTGGTGCTGGTCAGCAGAGCCGCCGTAAGCTCCGGGCTCAGAGGTTGCAGAGCAGAAAGAAAGGTAAGAAAGCTGGACATGCGCGGCCGGGGTTGGGGCAGATAAGAAGGCAGAGCCGCAGCGCTTCGCGTCTCTATGCTGTTCACAAGTCATGAAACTACGGTGGAATGCATGCAATCCAACAAGGACAGGGTTTGGGCGTGGTGGGCCTGGTAGGGTAGCTGCCGTGGCAGCCTCGCCCAAAGTCCGGACTCGTTCTTATTTTAGACGGTAACTCCCGCTTTTTCCGCTTCCGCTATGGCCCGGCCCGACGACTACGCGCGATTTCAGCCAGGCACCCGCGCCGAGTGGCGGCAGTGGCTGGCCGCCCACCACACCGACAGTCCCGGCGTGTGGCTCGTGTACTACAAGAAAACCGCCGCCCGCCCCCGCGTCAGCTACGACGAGGCCGTGGAAGAAGCCCTGTGCTTCGGCTGGATCGACTCGCTGCCCCGTAAGCTCGACGCCGAGCGGACCATGCTGCTGTTCACCCCGCGCAAGCCCACCAGCGGCTGGAGCAAGGTCAACAAGGAGCGACTCGTGCGGCTTGAAGCCGCGGCCCTGCTGACCCCCGCCGGCCGGGCCGCCATCGACAAAGCCCAACAGAACGGCACCTGGGAAAGCCTCGACGCGGCCGAAGCCGGCCTGGTGCCCGAAGATCTGGCCGCCGCTCTGGCCGCCAACGCAGCGGCAGCGCGCAGCTTCGCGGCCTTCTCCCGTAGTGCCCGCAAGCTAATTCTGACCTGGGTGCTGGCCGCCAAACGCCCTGCCACCCGCGCCACCCGCGTGGCCGAAACAGTGCGTATGGCCGCCTTGGGCAAGCGCGCCAACTTAGACCAGCCATAGATGCTTTCGGAACACCGGATGCCGAAGCTGTTTGAGTTAGCGTAAGAGCCGTCAAACCGATGTAGAGACGCCTACTTGCGTCTCGTCGTTGAACGACAATCGTTGTGCCGGCGTGGCTGACGAGACGCAAGTATGCGTCTCTACATCGTTTCAGCTCTAACTCGAACAGCTTATTAGAAAGTCGTTCGTGAAACCGCTATAAAATGTCATGTCGACCATTCTGCTTGATGCGCAGAATGGTCGACATGACATTTTACTTTCTAAACAGCCTCTCCGTAAAAAGCCGGTGGCGCGCCGCTTGGGGTTGTTGAATCTGGCTATAGTCTGCTTGTTGAACGATACAGCGGCAAACGGCGCAAACGACGAGATGCACATAAGGCATCTCTACCGTATTCCGAACCCTTGGGCTTGCAGCAACGGATTCCCGGGCAGGGCTGACTCGTCTTCTGCTCCGCAGCGCAAAAAACGGCCGAATCCTTTCTACGCAGCCCTAGGGCGTGAGGACAATTAGCGGGCAGGGGCGTTAACAGATTGTATCGCGAAGCTCTGTTGCGCGACCGTTCGCGCTACTAGCCCGGCAAGTGGTTTTACGCGACGTCCTAACGGTCGCGAAGCAGAGCTTCGCGTTACAAGTCATTGATTGTCCTCATGCCCTGGCCGCTCAGAGCGTGTTGGGATTTTTTGGAAATGCCGATTTTTTCCTGCCAGATCAGGCAGGCCACGCACCACCACAGGTCTCCATCGGCTTCAGCCGCACGAACGCCGCCAAAGCAAGCCCAAGCCGGCCAGGAAACGGACTGCTCGCGCTGTGTATCTACTCAGCGGGCGTAGGGGCGGGCGGAGTAGCGCCGGCCGTGCCGGCCAGCCACCGCCGCTGCCGCCACTGCTGCTGCTGCTCCGGGGTTAGGAAGGTCCAGGCCACGATGCGGCTTATTTTCTGGCCCTGGTTCATCCCAATGGTGCGCACATCGACGGCTCCCAGCTTCTGCAGGGTTTTGTAGAGGCCCGGCAGCGTTTCTTTCTTCGAGATGAGCGTAGTAAACCACAGGCAGTTGGCCCGTTGCAGGGCACTCTCCTCCGCCATGCGCCATACGAAGGTAGCCTCGCCGCCCTGGTACCACAGCTCATTCGACTGCCCCCCGAAGTTGGGCAGCGGCCTGGCCTCGGCAGTGCCCAGGTTCTGCCCTTTGCGGCGGTTGGCCGCGTCGGCCTCAGCCTGTGAGCCGTGAAAAGGCGGGTTGCACATGGTCAGGTCGAAGAACTCGTTGGCCTTCACCACGCCGCTGAAAATATCGTCGCGGGCGGGCTGCAACCGCACTTCCACCACGCCTCCCAGGCCGGGGTTGCTGGCTGCAATCTGCTTGGCCATGCGCACGGCCACCGGATCGACGTCGGAGCCGATGAAGCGCCAGCCGTACTCGCGGTGCCCGATGATGGGGTAAATGCAATTGGCGCCCACGCCCACGTCCAGCACCCGCACGCGCTTGCCGGTAGGCACTACGCCTTCATTTACTTCGGCCAGCAAATCGGCGGCGTAGTGGATGTAGTCGGCGCGGCCGGGAATGGGAGGGGCCAGGTAGCCGGCGGGAATGTCCCAGTGCTCAATAGTATAAAAATGCTTCAGCAACGCCTTATTCAAGGCTTTCACGGCCTCGGGGTTGGCAAAGTCGATAGAGTCGTCGGCGTAGGCATTGGGGGCCACAAAGGGGGCCAGCGCCGGAAAGCTGCGGATGAGGGCCGGAAAGTCGTAGCGCCCCCGGTGCTTGTTGCGCGGGTGCAGTCCTTCTTTTTCTGCCGGCTTCTCTTCCTGGGAATGTTGGGTCATCGGGTAATGCTTACAAATGGGCAAGAAAACCAGCTACCGCTGGCATATGGGGCAAAGCTAGCTAAGGCGGAGCGCCGGTCTATCGGCCCATGGGGCGCGCTCGTCGCAGCTCGTCAGCAATGGCCTGTCACGTGCTTTAGAAGCGTCGGAACAGGGCATCCCGCTTCAGAAATGGGAACCGGTACAAACTAAAAAAGCTGAAGCTCCCTGAGCCTCAGCCTCTTCCGGTACCCCGGAGGTACCCTTTACGTTACTCAGCCGCTGGTTCAGCCGCAGGAGCTGCGGGAGCAGCAGCGGGAGCCGGAGGTGTTTTCTCGACGGGAGCTGCTTTTTCAGCGGCCTTCACCGACACGGCCGTTGGGCCTTTTTGTCCCATTTCTACCTCAAAAGTCACCTTATCGTTTTCCTTAATCGGATTGAGCAGGCCATTGGCGTGCACGAAGATGCTTTCCTGAGTTTCCTGGTCTTTGATAAAGCCGTAGCCCTTCGACTCGTTGAAGAACGCTACCGTGCCCTTGCGGATAACATCGGGCTGCTCCCGGTCTTCCTGCTTGGAAATGGCAATGCGAATATCCTCGGTCTTAATTTCCTTTCTGTTCTTGGGGTCCGGTGGCGTCGCGGAAATGTTGCCGAACTCGTCCACGTAGGCGAGCATATCTTCCAGGCGCTGTCCTTTCTTCGCGTTGGCCTGGCGTTCTTCCTTGCGGTCAGCCTTGTCGTTCTTCTTCTTTAGTCGTTTTTTCTCGTTTTCCTTTTTGCCAAAGGTAGCTTGGGATTTCCCCATGATGGTCTGCGTTAGTTGTGTTGAGTATGCTTCGACCGGTGAAGGTACGCACGGATACCGAAGTGTTAGCGAATATAATATACTACAGATATATATTAGCGAAAGTTCACCACTTTTTATTAGGATCAGGCGGGTGTAGCAAAAGCGAGTGTGGGTGCCCCGCCAACCTCACCCTGAACTCCTCCGTACAGTCGCCAACGGGTGGCTATTACCCCGCTGCCCTCATCTTTCATTCATTGCCCAAACCATGAAAAACACGTTTCTTTTGCTCTCCTGCGCGGCCGCTCTCACCCTCGGCTCGTCTTGCAACCGCGACAAGCCCGCTGCCGTCGATGCCGCCACCACGCCTTCCACCGACACGGCCGTAGTAGTCGATAACGACGTGCTGTACCGGGAAGAAGGTAACCGCACCGCCGATATGGTGGCCACCGACCTCGGTATTACCGATACGGCTCAGGTGCGCCAGGTACGCCGCGTATACTACACCCGCGCCCAGCGCCTGGGCGAAGCCAAGACGCGCTACATGAGCGACACCACCGGCCAGTATGTAGCCATGCGCGAAGTCGACACTAATACGGACAACGAAATCAAGACCGTGTTCAACGATGAAGCCCGCTACAATACCTACCAAAGCAACCGCGCCCGCTACTATGGCTACGACGACGATGAGATGGAGGTAACGACCACCGAAACCACGACCACTACGGCGGGTGCTGCCGCCCGTCCCGCTCGCCGTGGCCCACGCGTGGTGAGCTACGAGAAAGACAAGAACGGGGAAACCAAGATTGAGTACTCCAATGGCAAAACCGTGAAAATCGATGCTGACGGTGATACCAAAGTGAAATATCCGAACGGCTCGAAAGTGAAGCGGGATTCGGACGACGGTGAGGTGAAAGTGAAAAACTAAGCCCGGCACCTTTCGCCTGCTGACAAGGCCCTTACCCTTCGGTAAGGGCCTTTTTTGTGTTCCAGGTCACGGTAAGTGCCCTTCGCAGGAAGTTCCTGCTATTGCTGGCCCGGCCCTGCACTGGTATCCCCTCCTTCAGTCCGTTTCACACCTTCGCGCCCAACGCGGAGCTTACGCGGCTGGCCTACACCTTCGAGTTTCAGGACGCCAAACGCAACACCGTAACCCAGGCGCTGGAGGTGAGGCCCGAACGCTACCAACCGCGGGCCGCGCTGAGAATTCCAGTCACGGGCCGCCTGCTGATCTGGGACGGGCCCGACGAAAACGCCCCCCCCATCGCCGCCTCGATTTCTACTATCCCGTGGCCCAACAGGTCGGTATTCGGTCTACCTTCATGCGCTACGACCACGGCAACGGCGAGTTCAGCTTGCTGGACCACCTGCGCCAGAATAGCCTCGTGGTGAAGGCGGGCGACGCAGTGCGTGCCGAGCAAGTGCTGGACCGCATTGGCCTGTCGGGCAGCTCCTGCTTTCCACATCTGCACTTGTGAGCTGCGCACTGGCGCCGCCATGAACGTGGAAGGGCTGCCGGCTTCACCAGGTTCCGGCTGGTGCGTGGCAGCTGCCTCGTTAGTGTGGGTGTCGTTGATAGTGGCGACATCGTGATGTAAGAGTGCAAGTAGCTGGAGTTGGTTGGTTGGTTGGTTGGTTGGTTGGTTGGTTGGTTGGTTGGTTGGTATGAAGCCAAAGAAACGTCAGGTCGACCAGCGGGAGACCTCTCGCGTGCCATAGTAATCTGATTACTACCGCACGCGAGAGGTCTCCCGCTGGTCGACCTGACAGCCTGATGTGCGCTTCGGCAACGCGGCAAGAATTCTATTTCCTGAAAAAAGCCAGCAGCTCGGCCTTGTAGGAGTTGCCGATGGGGATGAACGTGCCGTCGTTCAGCACCACGTTTTCGGGCTGGAGCAGCTTGATATGGGCTACAGCCACGATAAAGGAGCGGTGCACGCGCAGGAAAGCGGAGCCCAGCGTCTCGACCATTTCCTTCATCGTTTGGTGCAGCAGGTACGTTTTGCTGGCCGTGATGATCTTCACGTAATCCTTGCAGCCCTCCACGTACACGATTTCGCGGTGGCTGACTTTGAGCAGCCCTTGCCGGTCTTTCACCAGCAAAAACTTCTCTTCGTCGGTGTTGGCGGTAGGAATGGGCTGGGCGGCGGGCAGGCGGGAAATAGCCTTCATAAACCGCTCGTAGCTGAAGGGCTTGAGCAGATAGTCGAGAATATCCAGCTCGTAGCCATCGTAGGCATACTCGCGGTAGGCAGTGGTCAGAATAGTTTTGGGCGGGCTTTTCAGGGTTTTGAGGAACTGCAGCCCCGATACCAGCGGCATTTCAATATCCAGAAACATCAGGTCCACGGGGTGCTGCAGCAGGTGGTCGTGGGCCTCCATGGCGTGGCGGCATTTGCCGGCCAGCGTGAGGCCCGGCGTCTGACTGATAAACTGGGTGAGCACCTGGTGGGCCAGCGGCTCGTCGTCAACGATGAGGCAGCGGATGGGAGCGGGCGTGGTAGTCATAGCGGAAGATAGGGTAGTGAGCAATGCAGCTAAGCGCCTTGGCCTGCTGCTGGTTCGTGGAAATACGGTACTGCCGGAGCTGCTGCGGGGCAGCCAAAAGCGGGTAGAGTTAGGGTAGAAGGGTTGCCAGCTGCGACAGAATAGCATCGGTGTGCGCGGCTACTTGTTGCGGGGTGGGTACTACCACCCGGTCTGGCCGCACGCCCCGACCCGGTTGCGGATTGGCACAGGCCGTGAGGAGGCGAAAATGAGGCAGCTGTACTACCAGGTGCGTCTGGGGTAGTTCCAGCCGGGAGAGGGTGCCGCCATTGAGGCCGGCTTCCGCCCCGCCGCTTTCCTGGCCAATAATGGTAATCCGGCGCTGGGCCCGCAGGCTGGCGGCCAGGTTAGAGGCGGCCGAAAACGTGCCTCCATCAACCAGCAAAATAACCTGGCCCCGAAAATAGTGGCCCCGATACGGGTGTTGCACCCCCACGGTAGCAGCCGCAAAGCCAAATCGGCCATCGGGCAGGCGCTTGACCTGCGTAGTATCGAAAAAGGCCGGACTACCCGGGTCTGGCTGCATGAACGAAGGAATGCGCACGGGGGCCAGGGCGCTTGTCGTGAGCACGAAGTCTGACTTCAGCAGGTACTTCAGCAGGTCCACCGCAATGGCATTGTTGCCCCCGGGGTTGCCGCGTAGGTCCACTACCAGCCGCTTGGTGCGCCGCTGGGCCAGCTCCGCAAAGAGCGCGGCATGGAAGGTTTTGTACTCGTCGGCCTCATCATAGCTGAAGCTGCTGATGCGCAGTAGGGCCGTGGCCGGCGGAGTGTCGAGGTAGCGCACCGACCGCAACCGGGCCAGGCGGCGCGCCTGGGCCTGTTCGGGGCTCGGGGCAGCTGCTGGCGTAGCCGGAGTGCCAGGTGCGGCGGCCAACACGGGTTTGGGCTGTGGAGTCAGCCGCCGCTGGTGCCCGCTACTATCGCGCACGAGCAGCGGGTAAGCAGGCCTGGCTTCGTAGCAGCTCCAGTAGTATTCGTCGAAAAAGCCCGCCTCCAACTCGTGGTCCTGGAAGCTGGTGCCGTAGCCATCGGCTGAAATGAGGGCCCGCAGGCGTGGTAGTATCTCTGCGGTCGGGTGGCCGTCTATGGCGAGAATCTCAGTGCCCGGTTGCAGGTCGGGCGTGGCGCTTTGGTTGTCAACGACAAACAGGCGGTTCTGGCGGATAGCGACGGTGAAGGGAAAATAGGCGTGGGGCTGCCGCCGAAACCAGGCGCGGTACGCCGCCGAATGCTGCACGCGGGTGTGCCCGCAATGCACCTGCGCCACCAGCGTCTGCAGCAGCTTCCAGTACGCAAGCTCGGCCATTGGGTGGGAGAGGGCCGCCGCCGTGCGAGCAAAGGCGCGGTCCAGGGAGTCGTGGGGCGTGTACCAGTATAAGCCGGGGTGCGCCTCCTGCAGCGCCCGGCGCAGGTAAGCAAAGTCGCTTTGCAGCTGCTCCACCGAGTAGAGCGCCGCCGGGGCAGCGGCCACGGGCGGAGGTGTTTGGGCACTTGCCCCAAGAGCACCAGTGCAAAGGCTGAGCAGGAGCAGCAGTTTTTTCATGAGGCGGGCGACACGTTTCCTGCAAAGAAACGGCGACTGTGCAGGGGTTGCACGAAATGTTTCGTAGCCCGGGTTTGCGGTAAACGGCCAGCTACGCAGCATCAGGCAAGCGTGAGCGTCAGCCGGGCCCGGTAGCGGCCGTTGTGTTCGGTCACGTGTAGCTCGTGGGCCCCGGGATAACACAGATTCAGGCGCTGGCGAATGTTCTGGAGGCCGATGCCGCCGCTGCGCCTGGGCGAGGCCGGGGGCGGCTCGGGCAGCATATCATTCTCAATAATAAAGCACAGCTGCCCCGGTTGGCCGCTGAGCGTAGCTACCACACTGGCCGCGTCGGAAAAATGGTGGCGGCCGTGCTTGAAGCTGTTTTCGACCAGCGGCAGCAGCAGCAGGGGCGGCACGTGCAGGCCCGCCGGTAGCGCCAGCGCCTCAAAGCGGATGGTGGCATCGGGGTACTTGCGCTGCTCCATTTCAAAGTAGTTTTCCAAAAACGTGACTTCCTCGGGCAGCGCAATGAGCTCCTTGCCACTGTCGTAGAGCACGTAGCGCATCAGCTCGGAGAGCAGCAGGATGAAGCGCGGCGTTTCGGGCGAGCCCGCCAGACTCAGGCCATAGATGCTGTTGAGCGTGTTGAACAGAAAGTGAGGCTGCAGCTGGCTTTTGAGTTGCTCCAGCTGTAGGGCCAGGTGCGCTTTTTCGAGGCGCCGCCGCCGGTATTCATTCTCGAAGGCAATGCGCACGAAGGCCACGCAGCTGAAGGCAATCAGGTCGGTTATGCTCAAACTCAAATTCCACCAGTTAGGCAGAATTGCTAGGTAGTCTAGTCCTATGCCGAGCTGGGCCAAATACTTATACAGCATGCCGCTGAGCTGAAAGCTCCACGCCGAGCCCTGCCAGAAATACACCAGCGTAATGGGCAGCAGCAGGGCATATTGGCGGCGCTGTAGCAGGCGCGGCATCAGCCAGCGGTAGTAGGGAATGACGTAGAGCGTGGCCACCACCGCGTATAGGCTCAGGTGCGGATAGGGGAAGTTGACCCGAAGGAGCGGATGACCCGGGAGATTTTCCACGTGGATTGAGTACTTGTACAGGCCCACATACACCACCCACATCAGGATTTCGAAAATGAGAGGGAAGCGGCTGGGGCGGTCGGCGGCGTCTGGTTGCATGGGGGCAAGTTGGTGGTTTTTCCGCCTGTATGCCGCACCACAGCAGCCAGCTTTCGACCAATGGGGGTATTTTTTCGACTAAAAAAACGGGCTTGGGAATTGGTCGGGAGCGGGCCGGGAGTAGTCGAATAAAGCGGGTAGAAGCGGTTTTGAAGCAGTTGTTTTGTCCCATTCCCCGCCGAGAAAGTCGGGGCTTTCCTCCACAACTCCTTATCACTGCCATATGAAAACCACCCTCCACTCCCTGCTGCTCGTTGGTGCTCTGGCCACTGCTCCGGCCCTCACCGTTGCCCAAACTGCTTCGGCTGCCGCCACCCAAGCCACCGGCCAGGTAGCCGGCCAGGTAGCCGACAGCCTCTCGCGCCAGCCCATGGCCTTTGCCACCGTCATTCTGCGCCCCGCTGCCGATTCCAGAAGTGCGCTGAGCACGATGACCAACGAGCAGGGCGCTTTCCGCTTCGAGGGTGTACCCACCGGCTCGTATTCCTTGCTGGTAAACTACATCGGCTACAAAACCTCGGTCCCGGTGGCCCTGACGGTAGCCGCGGGCCAGAACCCGGCCGTAGCCGTAGCCCTGGCCACTGACCAGAAGCTGCTCAAGGGCGTGACGGTAACGGCTACCAAAGCCTTCATCGAGCAGCGTGCCGGCAAGCTGATTCTCAACGTGGCCGCCAGCCCCATTGCCGCCGGCGGCACGGCCTACGACGTGCTGGGCCGCGCCCCGGGCGTGCTGGAGCAAAGCAACGGCTTCGTGCTGCGCGGCAAAAGCGTGGTGGTGCTGCTCGACGGCAAATACACCAACCTGAGCGGCGAGGACCTCAAAAATATGCTCAACGCCCTGCCCGGCAGCACCCTGGACAAAGTGGAAGTCATTGCCAATCCCTCGGCTAAGTATGACGCCCAGGGCGGCGCGGTTATCAACATCATTACCACCAAAAGCCGCAAGTTTGGCACCAATGGCACCGCCACGGTGGGCCTCGGCGCCGGGCAGTATGGCCGCTACAACGCCGGGCTGAGCCTGAACCACCGCACGGCCAAGCTCAACGTGTACGGCGGCTACGACCGGCTCGAAAACCAGACCTACAGTACCATTCGTTCGGAGCGCGTTATCAACCAGGAGACGTTCATCAGCGAGGCCAGCCGCGAAGTGCGCCACAACCGCAACAACTCCGCCCGGCTGGGCCTCGACTACGACCTGAGTAAAACCAGTTCGGTGGGCGTACTGGTGCGAGGTATGCTCAACAACCGCGACCGGGACGCCCAAAACAACGTGCAGCTGACGCCCCCAAACAGCTTGGACGTTGAGGGCTCGACGCTGCGCACGTTGGGGGAAGCCCAGTTCCTGAGTCCTTCGGTGAATGTGTACTACAAAACCACGCTCGATACGACGGGCCGGGAGCTGCGCATCAACGCCGACTATTTCGGCTACCACAAGAGCTGGAATAACGACTACACCACCACGTACTGGAACGAGCTGGCGGGGCCACTGCCCACCGAGCTGCGGCGCGACAACTCGCCGGCCAACAACTCGGTGAAGTCTCTGACGGCCGACTACTCCCAGCCCTTTCACAAGGGTACGCTTGAAGCCGGCCTGAAAACCACCTTCACCACCACCGACAACGACATTCGCTGGGAGCAGGCTACTCAAGGCCAGCCCTGGACCGTGGACCTGGGCAAAACCAACCACTTCATCTACCGCGAAAACATCAACGCGGCCTACGCTTCCTACAGCCGCACGGTGCGCAAAGTAGACGTGCAGGTGGGCCTGCGGGCTGAGCAAACCAACACCACCGGCACCTCGCTCACGCTCGACCAAACCACCCGCCGCAACTACCTCAACCTGTTTCCCACCCTGTCGGCCCAGTACAACAAGTCGGAGAAGGTGCAGCTCGGGTTCGCCTACCGCCGCAAGATTGACCGGTTCCGGTTCGATATCGTGAACCCCTTCGTGACCTACATCAGCCAGTACCGCTACAGCCAGGGCAACCCCAACATCCGCCCGTCTTTCTCCCACAACTTCGAGCTGACCCATTCTTATAACAACATGCTGACGACTGCGCTCAGCTACGGCCACCACACCAACGTCCTCATCGACTCCTACCGCAAGGACGACAACACGCAAGCCGTCGTCAACTCGTTCCAGAACTTCCGCAGCGCCGAGTCGCTCGACGGCAGCCTGACGCTGATGAAGCCCTGGCTGAGCAACAAGTGGATGACCGTCACTACCCTGGGCATGTCGTTTGCCAAAGTAAACGCCGGGGCCGGCAGCGTAGGCCTCGGCGGTGCCCGCCCTTCGGTTTTCCTGTCCTCGAATCACACCCTGACGCTGGGTAAAGGCCTCAAGGCGGAAGTCTCGGGCAATTACAGCTCGCCACTAACCTTCGGCGGGCTGGCCTTCAAGTCCCGCTTCGGGGGCAGCGTGGGCCTCTCCAAGTCGGTGCTCAAGGACGCCGGCACGCTCACGCTCAACGTGTCGGACGTGTTCAATACTCAGCAAACGCGCTACGACGTGCTGGCTAACGGCATCAACTCCCGCAACGCCGACAAAATCGAAAGCCAGTTCGTGAAGCTCAACTTCAGCTACAAATTCGGCAACCGCAGCGTGAAAGCCAGCCAGCGCCGCACCACCGGTATCGAGGCCGAGAAGTCGCGCATGGACAACTAAGCCAGCCGTATATATCCGTTCATGTCTATTATTTGTGAGCTCTGGCACAGCCTGGTGCTTGCCCGTCGCCCTATATGTCTCTAGCCTGGAGGCCGAAGCTGGATGCAGCTTCGGCCTCCTTCTGATTTCTGGTGTGGGTCGAACTAGCCGCCCCCGCCCGGTTGTTGCGGTAGTTAAAACGGTGACAAGTAAGAATAAAGCCGTTATTTTGACCACTGCTCAGCTGGTGGCGCACGCAACAGTTGAGCTTAGTAGCCGGTTAGTTCACCCGAAGTGCCCGGCTGCCGGCCAACATCACGCCCGCAGAAGCGTTAGGAGGCATGCACTGGCTCGGCGAAGCTTTGACTGCTCAACGAAGTAGATTTTTTATGCGGCAGTTACTGCTTATCCTGGTTTTCACGTCTTGCGCTTTGGCGGCCGCCGCTCAGCGTGTCGACTCCACCACACTGCCCCGCCCGATTCGTAAGGTAGAGCTCGATAATGTGGATATCGCCCCTTCTGCCCGCGACGGCAAGGGCTGGCTGATGCTGGATAAGGATATTCAGCTGGAGCTGGAAGGGGCCATGCACAACCTCTACAATTTCAAGTACGACAAGGCCGAAAAGCAGTTTCGCTCCCTGCGCCGCCGCTACCCCGAGCACCCGCTGCCCTACCTGCTGATGGGTCTGAGCCAATGGTGGAAAATTTTGCCCACCAACCTGCAGGCCAAGCAGTACGACAAGCAGCTGTTTGCCTACCTGGACACGACCATGCGCAAAGCCGAGGCCTTCTACGAGCAGGACAAGCAAAACTACGAAGCCTGCTTTTTCCTCTCGGCCGCCTATGGTTTCGATGCCCACCTGAACGCCGAGCGCAAGAACTGGACCCAGGCCACCCTGAGCAGCCGCCGGGCGCTGCGCTACCTGCAGGAGAGCAAGGAGGCCAACGGGCTGAGTCCGGAGTTCCTTTTTGGTCAGGCCCTGTTCAACTACTACGCCGTCTGGATTTCCGAGAATTATCCGCTGCTGCGCCCCGTGCTGCTTATTTTTCCCAAAGGCAACCGCACCTTGGGCCTGCAGCAGCTGCGCAATGTGGCCAGCAACGGCTTCTACACCGGCCCGGAAGCCAAGTATTACCTGATGCGCATTCTCTACACCGAGGAAAACAACCTCGATGGCGCCCTGCCCACCGCGCGCTATCTGGCCAATACTTACCCCGACAACGCCTATTTCCAGCGCTTTTATGCTCTGCTCTGCTACCACCAGGGCGATATGATAGAGTGCGAGCGGGTGAGCCGCGAAATTCTGGATAAGATTAACCGGGGCTACGCTGGCTACGAAGGCATCAGCGGCCGGTACGCCGCGTATTTTTTGGGCTCCATCGTGCAGAACAGCCACAAGGATGTAGCCAAAGCCAAAGACTACTTCCAGCGCTGCATCGTGTTTTCGGAAACGACCAGCGACACGAATAGCGGCTTTGCCATCTCGGCCAACCTGAACCTGGGCCGGATGGCAGAAGACGACAGCGACGTAAAAGCGGCCCGCCGCTACTACACCACCGTCGCCAACCAAGCCGAGCACAATTCGTCCCAGTACCGGGAAGCAAAGCTCTACCTGAAGAACCACAAAAAATAAGGCCGCCCATCGGGCGGCCTCATCTGCTTCGGCGTATCTGTTGCGCTTACTTCGCCCCGTCTTTCAGGCGCGAGGGGCCGCCCTTCGATTTGTGCCCCCCGTTGGCCAGCGACAGCAGTGACACCTCAACGTAACCGTTGAACCCATACGGACTGCTGGAGTCAAAATAGCCCGACAAATCATTGGAGCCGATGGTGAACTGTCCCATCCGCAGCATCAGGCCGTAGGCCAGCGTCTGGTAGCCATTTATCATGGCTATCGGCGTGGCTACTTCCAGCCATTTGCTCTCAATACGAGGCGTAACGGAGGCAAAGGAGAAGTTGCGCATCCCGATGGCGTATGTTCCGCGCAAGCCCTGGCTAACTGCCGCATTGGCATAAATCCACTTGTAGACGTGGTAATCCACGTCTATGTTAAGCGCCGTGGGCACGCCGGACGTGAATTGCGTCTCCTTCTGCTGCTTCTGCGTGCGCAGAATTTTGTTGAGCCGGGCCTCGTAGTTATCCTCGTCTATTCCGTCCAGGTCCGACTCGCTGACCCCGCTGTTGGAGGTTTTGATGTTGTTGAACGCCACCGCCTGATCCTTGTAGCGGATGTAGCCGATGTCGGTAACCGACACCGATACCCGGTACAGGTACTTGTTGCGGGAGTAGTCGAGCCGGTCTACGCCTTTCTTATCGATGTAGCGGTACTGTCCCATGTTGGGCCGGTGCTCATACACTAGGCCCAGGTCCAGGCCCCAGCCCCCGCCGCTGGTGCCGTTGCCGCTCAGCCACTTCAGCGCCTGGTCGGCGTCAATGTTATCGAATGCGCGGGGGTTGGAGTAGCCAAAAGCAGCATCCAGGTTGTTGATGCGTACGATGGTGTCGCCGGTGGCCGCCGTTTTATCAACAATCTGGTAATCAGTTTTGCTGCTGCGCAGATAGCCCGCGCCAAACCCCAGGTAGCGCTTGGCCGTGACGCCCGCTTTCAGAAAGTGCAAACTCTTGTCGAGCACCACCCGGCCATACGTCACATCGTATTCGGCAAAGGCGTTCAGGTTTAGGTTGAAGGTGTTATCGGCCGACCGGCCGCGGGTCTTGAACTCGTCCACGGCATTCTGAATCAGGCTTTCCGATACGGAGTTGCCCTGCATAGCGGCCCGCACCCGGGTACTGATAGCAATACTCTGCGTCGGGCTGAGGCGCAGCATCAGCCCCGGCCCGCGCACGTTTAGCCCCGCGCTGAACATCTTGGCTTTGTCGCTCTCCCGGCGGGTCAGAAACTCCTTGCCCAGGTCCAGGTCGGCATCGGTATTTTGCGGGCTCCAGGCCCCAGTATAGCGGTAGGCCGTGTTGGTAGCATGCACGTCGATAGCGGCAACCTGCAGCTGAAAAAAATACCGGTTATCGGCAATCGTAGCCGGGTTCCAGGAGGCACCCGTGAGGCCGGAGTAGTTGCTGCGGGTGCTGTTGAACAACTGCTGCGCGGCCACACTGCCCGGAATCAGCGTGAGCAGCAGCCCCAAGAGGCGTCGAGTAATCATGTAGTTGTGTTGCGTTAGGGTAGGAGCGAAGAGGGAGAAAAAGGCACGGAATAAAATAATGATACTTCGTAGTGTGGCTATGCAAGAGCTTCCGATGAAGAGCCGCTGCTTTCATACCTGTCTGCAGGAATGGGTTTGGCTAAGTAACAGAGTATGTAGGACGTGTTTACTGGTAGGCAAGAAGAAGATACAAAGCTTGATAATGCTTTTCAATGCAAAAACTTATTAATTAAACACAATATATGTTTCTTTAACAGTTTTGCAACCTATCAGCATTTCTATGAGCAAAATTATAAGTGACCTATTCGATATGCAATACCTACTTGTGGGTATTGTGTGACTCATGATAAAGAGTTAAGAGAAAAAAAATCGGCAACTCACCGCCGTTGGTCGACTGCTCTACATCCCCGAAGAGGCTGCGCCCTCATGGACAGGTGCTAACGGCCCGTAGTGTAGCACGAAAAAAGAAAAGCTCCGGCGGCTGTTGTTAGCGTACCAGCAAATGGTAGTTGCCCTCCCGATTACGTACCTTAGCTTTCTGCCCTCTGACCCTACATCATGACTGTTTCTACGGCTCCTGCGGCTACGTCCGCTCCTGTATCTGCTCCCGATATTGCTTCTCTCTTCGAGCGCCAACAGTTCCGAGCCCCGGCTTTGCGGCGCGAGTCGGCTGACGAGCGCGCGGGCCGCCTGCGCAAGCTGAGCCACTGGATAGAGCAAAACCGGCAGGCCATTCAGGACGCGTTACACGCTGATTTTCGCAAGCCGCCCGCTGAAGCCGACGTAACGGAGATCTGGTCGTCGCAGGTAGAAATAAAGCACACCCTCAAGCATCTGAAGCAGTGGATGCGCCCGCGCCGGGTCGGGACCCCTGTGGCCCTGATGGGTACCAGCGCCTGGGTACACTACGAGCCCAAAGGTGTCTGCCTGATTATCGCGCCCTGGAACTACCCGTTTTACCTGGCCATCGATCCGCTGGTGTCGGCGCTGGCCGCTGGCAACTGTTGCATTATCAAGCCCTCGGAAATGACGCCCGCCGTGGCGGCGCTGCTTAGCCGTATGGTGCGCGAATTGTTTGATCCGGCGGAGGTGGCCGTGGTGGAAGGCGACAAGGAGATGGCAACGGCCCTGCTGAAACTGCCCTTCAACCACATTTTTTTCACCGGTAGCCCGGCCATTGGCAAAGTGGTGATGCGCGCCGCCGCCGAGCACCTGACCAGCGTCACGCTGGAGCTGGGCGGCAAGTCGCCGGTGGTAGTAGATGCCACAGCCGACCTGCGCGACGCGGCCGAAAAAATCGTGTGGGGCAAGTACATCAACGCCGGGCAGACCTGCGTGGCCCCCGACTACGTGCTGGTGCAGGAGAGCGTGCAGGAGCAGTTCGTGCAGGAAGTGCGCCAGGCCGTGGGCCGGTTCTACGACCCGCAGGCCGAAGGCGTCATCAACTCCAAGTCCTACGCCCGCATCGTGAATGCCCACCATTTCGAGCGAATCTCCGGCATGCTCGAAGAGGCCCAGCAGGCGGGTGCGCAAGTGGCGCTGGGCGGTATCGTAGACAGCAGCCAGTGCTTTATCGAGCCCACGCTGCTGCTCCAGGCTAGTCCGGAAAGTCGGGTGATGCAGGAAGAAATCTTCGGCCCGCTGCTGCCCGTTCAGCCGTTTGGCACCTTGATGGAAGCAGCCGATTTCGTGAATGCTCGTCCGCAGCCCCTGGCGCTGTACTTGTTCACGCGGAGCGCCGAAAACCAGCGCTACCTGTTGCAGAACGTGGCCGCTGGCGGCTGCTGCATCAACGAAACCATTCTGCATCTGGCCCACCCCGAGCTGCCCTTCGGCGGCGTCGGCAACAGCGGTATGGGCAAAGCGCACGGGCACTATGGCTTCCTGGCTTTTTCCAACGAGAAAGCAGTGCTCAAGCAGCGTACCGGCCGTACGGGCATCAAGTTCATGTATCCGCCCTACACCGGCAAGGTGCAGAAAATGATCGACTGGCTGCTGCGGCTGGTCTAAGCTCAGCGATACAAAACGCCACAAGGAGCGCCCGTACAGGCGCTCCTTGTGGCGTTTTGCCGAGCCCGAAGCTTTCCGATGGAAAACTAGGCGGCATGCCTACTATATGGGAGAAAATGCCGATATTTTCAGGGCCGTAGCTTTTCGTGTTCGTCCGGTGGTTTCCGTCCGTTTTTACTTGCTCCCATGCTATTTTCCGCTTCTCACCACGCTACCCTCCACGCTCTGGCCGATACCTTCATTCCGGGCGTGCCGGGCCGGCCGCAGCAGTCCGCCTTCTGGGCTCGCTCAGGCGCGGAGGGTATTGATGTCGGGAAAATAGCGGAGGTGCTGGGCGCCCAGCCGGTGGGAGCGCAGCAGGAGTTTATGAAGCTGCTGGGGCTGTTGGAAAACCCGATGCTGGGCCTCACTTGGTTTGGTCCCCCGAAACCATTCGTGCGCCTGGATACCGGGCAACGGCAGCAGATGCTGCGCAGCTGGGCCCAAAGCAACGTGCCGCAGCTGCGCAAAGGATTTCATGCCCTGCGCAAGCTGACGGTGTTCTTGTATTATGGCTCCTCAACGGCTGAGCTGGGCAATGGGGCCTGGGCCGACATTGGCTACCCCGGGCCGCTGCCCACTGCGGTGGTAGACACGCCCAAGCCCATTCGCACCCTGCAGCCCGCTGCCACTACTACCTACGACTGCGATGTGCTGGTTATCGGCAGCGGAGCCGGGGGTGGGGTAATAGCCGGGGAACTAGCCGCCGCCGGCCACGATGTGCTGGTTATCGAAAAAGGCCCTTACTGCCACGGTTGCGATTTTACGCAGCGCGAAGTAGACATGATGGGGAAGCTCTACGACGGCAAAGGGGCACTAAGTACGCAGGATGGCGGCGTGGCTTTGCTGGCCGGCAGCTGCCTGGGCGGCGGCACCACCGTGAACTGGGCCGGCGCATTTCGCACCCCCGATTACGTGTTGCAGGAGTGGGCGCGCGAGCATCAGGTACCGCACTTCGCATCCCTGGAATTTAAGCGCAGCCTTGATGCCGTGTCGCGGGCGCTGAGCGTGAATATGGACTATACGCGCCATAACGGGCAGAACCAGGCTTTGTGGGACGGCTCGACTAGGCTGGGACAGGAAGTAAAGCTGATTCCGCGCAACGAAAAAGGCCTAACGGGCTCTGATGAGCACTTTCAGGGGCTGGGCTACAGCACCATGGGCGACCGGTATGGCATTAAGCAGGGCACGCTGAATACGTATCTGTTGCAGGCATTTGAGCACGGTGCCCGGATTCTGGCCGATACGAACGTGGAACGGGTGACGGTGCAGGCGGGTGTCGCGACGGGGGCGGAGGCCGTGCATACTACTGCTACGGGGCAGCAGGTGCGCATTACGGTGCGGGCCAAGCGGGTGGTAGTGGCAGGAGGAGCCATTCAGACCCCGGCACTGCTCTTGCGTAGCGGGCTGCGCCATCCGCACATTGGGCAGCATTTGCATTTGCACCCCACGGTAGCGGTTTCGGGGCTTTATCCGAACCGCGTGGACGCCTGGCATGGGCCGAGTATGTCGGTGGTGAATGACTGCTTCACGATGCTCAACGGCACCAACTTTGGGGCTAAGCTGGAAACTCCCCCCGCGCACGCCGGCCTGATGGCCATGGTGCTGCCGTGGCTGTCGGGGGAGCAGCACAAGCAGATGATGCTGGAAGCGGCGCATTTGGGCAGCTTTATTGTGCTGACTCGTGACCGGGACGGTGGCCGGGTGCGAATCGACAAGCACGGCGCGCCCCTGATTGACTACGTGCTGAGCGACTTCGACCGGGCCAGCATGCTGCAGGGCGTGCGCGCCGCCGCCGAGATTCATGTGGCCGCCGGAGCCAGCAAAGTGTATTTGCCCCACGGCTCCCTGCCCACATTGCTGGCCACCAACGGCGTGGTGCAAAACCCGGAGCTGCTCGACCAGCTGCCGTACCTGGGGTGGAAGCCTAATCAGTTCAGCCTCTACAGTGCCCACCAGATGAGCACCTGCCGCATGGGCGGCGACGCGGCTACGCACCCGGTAGCCCCCAACGGAGAAACCTACGAAGTAAAAAACCTGTTCGTGGCCGATGGATCTGCTTTTCCCGCGTGCAGCGGCGTCAACCCCATGCTGACCATTATGGCGTTGGCTCACTACACGGCCCAGAGCATAAAAGCGGCCAGTGCGGCCGTTGTTTCCTCCAGCAGCCGCCCGGCCGCGGTGACTTCTTAACCCTTCACGGCTGAGCACCAGCCACATTTTTCGCGGGCCATAACCGCAGCCTGGGGTTTTCGCGTATGCAAGCGCGATTCACTTACAGTGCAGCTATGCTTTTTACCCGTTCCCTTCTTGTTCTTGTGGTGCTTGGCACCATTTCGTTTGGCTGTGCCCGCCGGCAGAAGGCAGATATTCCGGAAGCTAAATCGGTGACTGTGGCCCCCGCCCCGGTGCCTAAGGCTGCTGCCCGCGACCTGACCGATGTGATGACCGACGAGCTAAGCCTGCAGCCTGATCAGCAAACCAAAGTGCGGGCCATCCTGAACGGAACGGTGGAGAAGGTGAACAACGCGCGCAAAGCCAACGCCGGCAACCAAACGGCGCTGACAACGGAGCTGAAAAAGATAAACGCGGACTCGGAAGGTCAGCTCCGGGCCGTGCTGACGCCCGTGCAATACAAGCAGTACCAAGCCAAAAAGCGGCAGATGCGAGCCCAGATGCAGGCTCGGCGCGCCACCAAGTAAAGCCCACCAGTTTCTGCTCAGCGCACCATGGCCTGCCGCAGCAACCGGCTGAAGAGGCCGGGCACAAACCGCTTCACATACACGCCCAGCGTTTCGCGCCCACCGATATAGACTTCCCGGCGGCGCTGGGCAATAGCCCGCACGGCTGCGTGCGCCAGTTTTTCGGGGCATAGGCCCTGGTCGGTAGCAGCATCCATAGTGCCTTGCGGACTGCCATCGGCGGTGAGGGCGTTGATGGAAACGCCGGTGCGGATAAAGCCCGGGCAAATGAGCGTGACGCTGATGCCCGTCTGCCAGAGTTCGGCCCGCAGCGAATCGAAGAAGCCATGCAGCGCGTGCTTGGAAGCCGCGTAGGCGCTACGATAGGGCGAGCCAAATAGACCCACCAGGCTGCTGACTACCACAATCTGGCCGCGCTGCTGCCGGATAAGCTGTGGCAAAACGGCCTGGGTCAGGGCCACAGTGCCAAAATAGTTGACTTCCATCAGGCGCCGATGCACGTCGAGGCTGGTTTCCAGGGCTAAGGAGCGTTGGCTAATGCCTCCATTATTTACCAGAACATCGATACGGCCATAGCGGGCCAGCACCTGCTCCACGCACGAGGGAAAACTCTCCGCCTTGGTCAGGTCGAGCGGCAACACGAGCACTTGGGCGGGGGCGCAGGCTATGGCTACCCGTTGCAGCGCCGCCACGTTGCGGGCCGATAGAACGAGCCGGGCCCCAGCACGGGCAAACTCCTGGGCCAGCGCCTCACCGATGCCGGCGGAGGCTCCCGTAATCCAGATGACTTGTTGAGAGAACAGCATACGGCGAGAGGAAATAGGTGGGGACAGCAGCGGGTAAGATAGGAGTTAAGCAAGTCTGAAAAGTACTCTGCTGGACCAGGGTTTCACTATATTTAAAGGGGCTTAGGAAGAAGGAGTCAAGAAAATGGGCGTAACTTCCTGTTATGCAGCTTGCTAACCGCTACTATAAGTGCAGCAAAATTTCGACCCTTAAATTTCGCTATTTGCTGCGCCTGTTTGCCCTGGATTTGACGGCCTCTGACACGGCCCGCCTCACGGGCCTGAGTGTGCGTTCGGTTAATGATATATACCTGCGCTTGCGCCAGCGTCTGGGCCAGCTCTGCCCCGTGCCAGCCGAGTTGGGTGGGGCCCTGGAGCTGGACGAATCTTACTTCGGGCCGCGCCGCGTACGCGGCAAGCGAGGTCGGGGAGCAGGCAGCAAAACGATTGTCTTTGGCCTGTTCCAGCGGGCGGGGCGCGTGTACACCGAGATTGTGCCGGATTGTTCTAAAGCGACGCTGCAAGGTATTATTCGGGGCAAAATTG
>NZ_SRLD01000054.1 GCF_004745955.1 Hymenobacter elongatus
GTGAACAGTTTGCGGCGCATCTGGGCATATACGGCTGTGCCGTACTGTTTCAGCCACGCCTGCAGCGACGCGTGGTTGATGCCCAGGCGCTGAATCACTTCGCGCTGCGACAATCCGGATTCGACTACCCGCACGGCCTCCTGGCGGAAGGCAATAGCATAATTCTCATTTTTGGCCCGGCGTGGGGGCCGCTCGGTTTCGGTCATACATCAACTGAGTGATGTATAGCCCTAGCCGGACGAGACATAGCCCTAGCCGGACGAGACATGTTTGCCGACGCGCACAAGCGCAAGTTTGACTTCGTGTTCTTCTGGAGCTTGGACCGCTTCAGCCGCGAGGGTGCGCTGGCCACGCTCACCTACCTCAACCAACTGGAGTCGTGTGGGGTGAGCTATAAGTCCTACACCGAGTAATATTTGGACTTGACTGGCATTTTCAAGGATGCCCTCGTTTCGCTGCTGGCTACGCTGGCCAAGCAGGAGAAGGTGCGGCAGGGTGAGCGGGTGAAAGCAGGGCTGGTGCGTACCGTGGCCAAGGGCACAAGCTCGGGGCTCCGGTTATCGATACCAAAGTGGTTGAGCAGGTGAGGTCGTTGAAGAGTGTCGGTATGTCGAACCAGCAGATAGCGAAGGCTATGAGTATTTCGCCCAGCACGGTGGCAAAGTATCTCGCCAAAGAAGCAAGCCCCGCCGAGTAGCGGGGCTTTTTCGTGTCCCTTTTGGGGGTGGCAAAGGGAAGGTACTTCGGACCTCACTTCATTTTCTAACCCCCATTTTATGAAACGTTTTCTTGTTGGCTTCATTGGAGCCGCCCTCTTGCTCGGGAGTACTGCAGCCGCCAGTCCGCGGCCGGCACCCGAACCCAAGGCCATCCAGCAACTGGACATAAGCCATATCGGCGCAGTACCCGGTATTGTGCTGGATCACTGGGGGGCGACGCAAGTAGCAGACAGCCCCAGTGTGAGCACACCCGCGTGTGTAGTGGCCAGTCCCCTCTACCAGGTAGCGCAGGGTGCCAAGTTTCGGACGTACCACAGCAAGCAGCTGCACTACCGAAGTAGATAGCATAAAATTAATGGGCGGTGGTACAATTTTCATCACCTGCTTGGGCGAAAACGACCGTTGCCGCAGGCAGATTTGCCGCCAGATATGAGGCAAATCGGATAAGACTGCCACTCAAACTGCCACTGACTAAATAAAAAATACCCTCACGATACCGTGAGGGCATTTTTGGTGGTCGCGCTAGGAATCGAACCTAGATCAAGAGCTTCGGAAACTCTCATACTATCCGTTGTACGACGCGACCAGTACGGAACAGATATGGGGCAAAAGTAGCCAGAAAAACACGCGCTGCCAAACCGGATGCGCATTTGCCGACACTGATTCCGGCAAAAACCGACGAAAACGGAAGTAACCAAAACTGACTTAAGCTAGTTAAGTCAGATACACAACCGATTACTCGACCAACCAACACCCATCATGAAAAAGAATTTGTATACGGCCGATGCAACGGCTACCGGCGGCCGTAGTGGCCACGTGCGCTCTTCCGACAAAGTTATTGACATGACCATGTCGGTGCCCGAAGGGCTGGGCGGCAAGCAAGGTGCTACCAACCCTGAGCAACTCTTCGCGGCTGGCTATGCCTCCTGTTTCCAGCAGGCCCTGATTGTTATTGCCGGCCGTGAAAACCAAAAATTTGACCCTGAAAGCACCGTACAGTGCTCTGTTACTCTATTTCAGGAAGGCGAAGGCTACGGCCTAAGCGCAGTTCTGGACGTAGATCTGAAAGGGATGGACCAGCAGACGGCAACTGATATGGTAAACAAAGCGCACCAGATTTGCCCATACTCGGTGGGCACGCGCGGAAATATGGAAGTGGAGTTGAAAGTAGCCGGGCAGCCGGCTGTCGTGGCCGCCGATAATGCCTAGCGTTTCCCTTTTTCTTTAAGCATAAGAAAGCCTCCGCTAGCACTTGGCGGAGGCTTTCTCATAGACTGTACATGACAGTTAGTAGGCTCGTCCTACATCATGCAAACTCGGCTTATTGGCTTCTCCGCTGAGCATCTCCACCGGCCGCGGGTAGAAGGTAGTGACCGAATTGGTGTAGCGCATACGGCGGATTGGGGTATCACGCTGAAATACGGTGGGACACTTAGCTCCCAGCGGGACCAGCATCACGCCGGTGGGCTGCGTTTTGATGCCAAAGCGGTTATCGAGCACCGTATCAAAGTAGTAAAGGTAGGGGCTTACCCAATTGAAATACGTCTTGGCCCGCGTGTTGGAAGCCGTTTCGATGCGTAATCCTGGGGCATTGGTAGCTAGGGCTTTCTGTAGTTCAACGACGTTAATGGGCTTGTTATTGAGCAAGGGTACGGCATCCCATTGGCCGTCCAGCATAGCCCATTTCTGCTGGTCGCGCAGCCACACTTCCGTCACGGCGTGGCCGGCACCTTCGCGGCGGGTTTCCGCGTCGGCCGTCTTCAGATAGACTGCCCGCGCCGGCATGCCCAAGGCCGCCAATGCTCCACTGAGTACGATGCTATACTCGATGCATTGAAAATTGCTGCCCAGGTCGGCTTCTTTGAGAATAGAGAGCGGATCGGGTTTTTTAGCCCGCACATGCCCGTCGTGCACCCAGCGGTTGTGGACCCAGGTGCAGAGCGTCCGGGCTTTTTCCAGATCAGTAGTCTTGCCGGCTACAATATCGGTCAGAGCGTAGTTTTCGCGCAATGTTACCAAGTACGCTTCATCAGCGGCACTGTATTGAAACAAACAGGGCGCATCGTCGGGAGCAAGAGCAAACTCCAGCGCTTTGCCAGATGAGGGCTGCGCGGTGGCTACCAGAGTAGGGCCAGTTAAAGCCGCTAACAGCGCAAATCCGGTAATTGCCTTATAAATCATGCGTAAGAGTGTATGCAAGTAGGAGGTAGTACGGGAGTGGGAGGCAGGGTTCTAACGTGAAATAAACTTGTAGGTTTTTGCTAATCCATAGCGCAATAACACTATAATTTTGTTATTAACCATGTTTAAATAGAATGATAACTACATGGTCATGTGGCGTAAAAAAGCCCGCTCGATGTGTCGAGCGGGCTTTTTGAGCATTTCCGTAGCGGAAATAACAGCGGGTTACGCCTGTTGCGAAGCCAATACTTCCTTCACTTTCTGGGCGGCGTCCTTCAGCAACACGGCCGAGAATACTTTCAGGCCGCTCTCGTCGATGATGCGGGCACCTTCTTCGGCATTGGTACCCTGCAGGCGTACGATAATCGGCACACGGATGTCGCCGATGTTCTTGTAGGCTTCCACTACGCCATTGGCCACCCGGTCGCAGCGGACGATGCCACCGAAGATGTTAATCAGGATAGCCTGTACGTTCGGGTCTTTCAGGATGATGCGAAAACCGGCTTCTACGGTCTGGGCATTGGCTCCACCCCCCACGTCGAGGAAGTTGGCTGGCTCGCCGCCGCTGAGCTTAATGATGTCCATCGTAGCCATGGCCAGGCCGGCACCGTTTACCATGCAGCCTACGTTGCCGTCGAGCTTCACATAGTTCAGGTTCGACGCTGAAGCTTCTACTTCCAACGGATCTTCCTCGTTGGTGTCGCGCAGGGCTACGAAATCTTTGTGGCGGTAGAGGGCATTTTCGTCGAGGCTAACCTTGGCGTCTACGGCCAGGATCTTGTTGTCCGACGTTTTCAACACGGGGTTGATTTCGAACATCGAAGAGTCCGTCTCATCATACGCCTTGTAGAGCGCCGACACGAACTTCACCATTTCCTTGAACGCCTCACCTTCCACGCCCAGGTTGAAGGCAATTTTGCGGGCCTGGAAGCCCTGCAAGCCCACACGAGGGTCGATGTATTCCTTGTGGATCTTCTCGGGATGCGCCTCGGCTACTTCCTCGATGTCCATGCCACCCTCGGTGGTATAGATGATGACATTCTGGCCTGAGGTGCGGTCGAGCACCACGCTCATGTAATATTCCTTGGGCTCGGAAGCACCGGGGTAATACACATCCTGCGCTATCAGGACTTTATTCACTTTGCGGCCTTCGGCACCAGTTTGCTTGGTTACCAGCTGCATACCGATGATCTGGCCAGCAATTTCTTTGACCTGCTCCAGGTTTTTGGCGAGTTTCACCCCGCCCCCTTTGCCGCGGCCGCCCGCATGAATCTGGGCCTTAATCACATACCAGCTGGTGCCGGTTTGCTCGGTTAGCTTTTTAGCGGCTTCCACGGCTTCTTCGGCCGTGTCGGCTACCAGGCCTTCCTGAATGCGGACGCCATAGCTTTTGAGGATTTCTTTACCCTGATACTCGTGAATGTTCATAGAGGGTCAGTTCAATGGGGGTTGACGGGGTGGTGTTCTAGGCCACGAAAGTAGGCATTATTCGCTCTCCATGCGAGCAACGCCCAGTAATAGGGCCGGGAGGGCTGAAAAACGCGCTTTTATCACCTACGCGTGTCGGGTATACTGGCTCGGTAGTCAATAGTTCGATTGTAGCTGTAGAGTAGGAAAAAATAGTAACACTACCTGCTCACTACCGCCCGAACCACTGCGCCATCACCTGCTCGGCGGGTTTGTGCTGGGGCGTGAAGTCGGCGTGGCGGCGGGCGGGGCCATCGGGGGTTAGGCCGGGATACCACTTCCAGATAAATAGGCCTTTGAACCACCGACGGGGCCAGAAAGTCTCGAAGAGGGCAGCGTAGCAGGCTGCTTGTGTCTGCTCATCGGGCGTGATGAACACTGCCGTGCGGTCGGGCCACGTCCAGGGAGCAATAGCGGCATCGGCGGTATTACGGTAGCCCGCCTCCGTGAATACCACGGGCTTTTTGAATTTCTTCAGTACACGCTCAATGGCCACCCGGTGCGGCTGCCAGGCGGCCAGCAGTTCTGCTTTGGTGGGGGCAGCGGTTTTGCTCAGTGGGAAATACGCCTGAACGCCGATGAAATCCAGTGCGTCCCAGAACTGAATCTGTTCAAACTCGCCGCTCCAGTTGGCCGCGTATGTTAGCGGGCCGTGGTACACGCTCCGCACCTGCTTGATGAGAGTCCGCCATTCCTGCTCGTGGCCGACCGTTTTTTCCAGCTCCGTGCCAATGCACAGGCCGCCCAGCTGGTTTTCTTCCGCCAGCTGGGCATAATGCAGGATAAAAGTGGTGTAGGCGGCAAACCAGGCTTGCCAGTCGGCGGGCGTCTGCATGGCAATGCTGCCGGGCCAGGTGCCGGCCCCGCGTACCCACAAATGGGGTTTGAGCAAGGTCTGGATGCCGTGCTGCCGCGCTAGCTGGGCCGTGTGCGCAATGCCGTAGTCCGTTTCGCCCCAGTAGTCCCGACTACGGCGGCGGGTGCCGGCCCCGGTGTGGAGTTGCACGGCCGGCAGGGCCGCATCGGCCTGCCAGCCAAAGGGCGTTTGTACAATCCAGGTGACGTGGGCGCGGGTGAGCGGCTCCAAATCGGCGGCGGTTACGGAGTCGCCGGCGACCCAGCTCACGCCCCGAAACCGGCCGTCGGCGAGCCGTTCGGCCAGTGGCCTTGCCGCCGCCGGCAACGGCGGCAAGGCGGCCGGAAAGTGCGGCCATTGCCACCACGCCGCTACCAGGGCCAGCAACAGCCCAAAGGTAGCGACAGGCCACAGCCACAGCCGATGACGCGAGACAAACAGGGCATCCATGAGAAGATAGAAGCGAAGCGGGTGAAAAAGAAATACGGGCTATAAGCGGCCCGGCTTGGGTTTTATCCGTAGCAGAGCCGGGAGTGAGTCGGCAAACCCAGGCTAATCTGCATTTGAAACCCGACAACTCCCGACATTGCGTAGATTTGTTTTTAATCCGCGCTCATTCTATTCTGCTTTCCCTTGCTGCAGGCCATCAACGTTCGAAAGAAATACAACACGCTGGAAGTGCTCCGGGGCATTGATCTAACGATTGAGAAATCGGAAATCGTGTCGATTGTGGGTTCCTCGGGAGCCGGAAAAAGTACCCTGCTGCACATTCTGGGTACGCTCGACAATCCGGATTCGGGGGAGGTGCTCTTCGATGGCACTTCGGTCAGCTCGCTGGGGCGCTCCAATCTGGCCAAGTTTCGCAACCGGCACATCGGCTTCATTTTCCAGTTTCACAACTTGCTGCCCGAGTTTACGGCTCTCGAAAACGTGTGTCTGCCGGCCTACCTGGCGGGGCGCTCGGAAAAGGAAACCCGGGTGCGGGCCCGCGAGCTGCTCGGGATGCTGAACCTGGAGCGCCGCGCCGACCACAAGCCTTCGGAGATGAGCGGCGGCGAGCAGCAGCGCACCGCCGTAGCCCGCGCCCTGATCAACTCGCCCGAAATCATCTTCGCTGATGAGCCCAGCGGCAACCTCGACTCGCAGAACGCCCACGAATTGCACCAGATATTCTTTCTGCTGCGCAAAGAGCTGGGCCAGACCTTCGTTATCGTGACTCACAACGACCAGCTAGCCGAAATGGCCGACCGTAAAATTACCATGAAGGACGGCAACATCTGGGAAGGCTAGGCCTGCCGTAGCGCAACGTCTGACCGGCCGGGCCGCTCACCGCTTCGCGAAGCGGCGTTTCGGTGTACAGCCACCGGTTCAGATCTTCCTTCCCTTAAGTATAGGAGCCCCGTCGGATTTGTATCCGGCGGGGCTTTTGTATGCGCTTGGTCCGCGTAGCGGGTACGAACCCACGAGTGGATCGACAGCCAAAATAAGAGGACTGAACAGGGAACAGATCGAATATCTGAGACGTTTTCTATTCTGCTAACCTGTTTAGGAATAGGGTATCTTTAATTTGTTCGTAAGTAACTGATAGTCATCAATAAAATTTACTAAAAAAATGCACATTTCTTGCACCAAAAACTACGTGCATTAGTTAGGTAATAGAACAACAAAACGTACTACAGGGAATTAACAACAAGACCATGACTGAGGCCATCAAAAACCCGAAAGATCAGGTTCGCAAGAACAAAGTGGAGAGCTACGATATTGCTCGCTCCGATGAGACGCTGGATTTGGCCAAGGATTTGGCCAAGTTTATCAAGGACAACAAGCTCACCACGAATGTGCAGGGCAAGGAGTTCGTGAACGTGGAAGGCTGGCAGTACGCTGGCTCGCGCCTGGGCATCGTGCCCATCGTCGACCACGTTATCAATGTCTCGACCGAAACCGAAATAAAATATCAAGCCAAGGTGACGCTGTTCGACCTCAAGTCGGGTCACACGGTGGGGGCGGGCTTCGCCATCTGCTCCAATAAGGAGAGCGGCAAGAAGTTCTACCAGGAGTTTGCCATCATGAGCATGGCCCAGACCCGGGCTATCGGCAAAGCCTACCGTAACATCCTGGCTTGGATTATCCGGGCAGCAGGCTACGAGCCTACCCCGGCTGAGGAAATGGACTATGCGGGCAACACGACCGATGCGAAGGTGGTTGCCGCTATGCCAGCTCCTCAGGAAGCGCCGGTGGCGCCGGTAGCCGCCGCCATGAAAGCGGTACCGGCTGAACCAGCATCGACTGAAGCTCCGGCGGTGTCGTATGCTACGGCAGCGCAGAAAGAGGAGATTATCCGTTTGCTCAACCACCCGGTGATTACTCGCCAGGAAAAGACCAAGATGCTCCTGAACATCAACCGTCTGGATGAGGAGCGCGCCTCGCAGGCCATTGCCAAGCTCCGCAAGGCTATCGACGACCGTGAGAACGGTGAGTCGGCAGCTGCCTAAGCTACACGAAAGAATATGCATCGAAAGCCCGGTTCCGTATGGAGTCGGGCTTTTTTGCGTTTGTTCTGCTCCACACGTCACTTGTGCTGCTCCCAGCCGGCATGCGCCTGGCGAAGGATAACAAGTGGAAAAATGACGGCTAGCAGCTACTTCCGTTTCCGGCCCGGCCCCGCTACCTTCGTAGCCCGCTTACTCTATCTGTTTCCGTGTCTTTACCTACCGACGATATTCTACTGGTTTTGCGCCAGACCTGGGGCCACACGGCTTTTCGGCCGATGCAGGAGGAGATTATCCGAGCGGTGCTGGCCGGGCACGATGCGCTGGCGCTGCTGCCCACGGGTGGCGGCAAAAGCATCTGCTTTCAGGTGCCGGCCCTGGCCCGGCCGGGTTTGTGCCTGGTCGTCTCGCCGCTGATTGCGCTAATGAAAGACCAGGTGGAAAACCTGCGCAAGCGCGGCATCAAGGCCGAGGCCGTGTACGCGGGCATGAGCCACACCGAAATCGACCAGACGCTCGACAACTGCGTGTATGGGCCGGTGAAGTTCCTGTACGTGTCGCCGGAGCGGCTGCTGACGGATATGTTTCAGGCCCGGGTCAAGAAGATGCGGGTGAGCTTACTGGCCGTGGATGAGGCCCATTGCCTTTCGCAGTGGGGCTACGACTTCCGGCCCCCGTACCTGCGCATCGCCGAGCTGCGCGAAATGCTGCCGGGCGTGCCCTGCATTGCCCTCACGGCTACCGCTACCGAGCAGGTGCGGCAGGATATTGTGGAGAAGCTGCATTTCGGAGCTGGTCACCAGGTATTTCTGCAGAGCTTCGCCCGGCCTAATTTGTCGTATTCGGCCCTGCCCACGGAAGACAAGCTCAAGCGGCTGCTGGAAGTGGTGCGCGGGGTGGGCGCCGAGAAAACCAGCATCGTGTATGCCCGCACGCGCCGCCAAACCGAGGATACGGCCGCTTATCTGCAGCAGGCCGGCGTGAAGGCCGCGCCGTATCACGCCGGTCTGCCCTCGGAGCAGCGCACCCGCACCCAGCAGGACTGGATGCAGAACCGTACCCGCTGCATTGTGGCTACCAACGCCTTCGGCATGGGCATCGACAAGCCCGATGTGCGCCTGGTCGTTCATCTCGATGCGCCCGATAACCTGGAGGCCTACTACCAGGAAGCCGGCCGGGCCGGGCGCGACGAGAAGTATGCCTTTGCCGTGCTGCTGCGCGGCCCCAACGATGCTGATGAGCTGCGCCGCCGCACCCAGCAGGCCTTTCCGCCCCTCGATACGGTGCGGCGCGTATACCAGGCGCTGGCTAACTTCTCGCGCACGGCCGTGGGCGGCGGCGAGCTGGTAGCCTTCGACTTCGACCTGCAGCAATTCGCCGAAACCTACCGCATCAAGGCGCTGGATGCGCACAACAGCCTCCGGACGCTGGAGCGGGAAGGGTTCGTGCAGGTGAACGAGGCCGTCAACAATCCGGCGCGGGTGCACATTCCCATTAACCACACCGATCTGTACCGGTTTCAGGTGGCCAATGCCCAGCACGACCAGCTTATTAAAAGCCTGCTGCGCTTCAATGGGGGCGAGCTGTTTGTGGGCTTCCAGCGGATTTCGGAGAACAGCCTGGCCCAGTACCTGAAAGTAAGCGTGGTAGACGTGCGCAAGACGCTGTTGTTTTTGCACCGCTCGGGCATCATTCAGTACCAACCCAAGCACGAGTCGCCCCAGGCGCTGTTTACCACCGGCCGCCACGACGCGGCCAAGCTGCCCCTGGATCAGAAGCGCCTGAATCAGGCCCGGGAGCTGGCCGTGCACAAAACCGAATCGGTGATTCGCTACGCCGATGGGGGGCGCTGCCGGCAGCAACTTTTGCTGGAATATTTCGGGGAACTGGATGCCCCGGCCTGCAAGGTCTGTGACTATTGTCTGGCCGAGAAGAAAGCCCGCCAGACCCCGCCGGCCGCTACCGAGCTACGGAGCCAGCTGCTCAACATGCTAAAAGCCACGCCCCAAACGCCGCGCGAAGTACTGACGCATTTCGCGCCCGGCCAAGCCACAGCCGTAACCGAGCAACTGCGGGAACTGGTGGAGCTAGGCGAGCTGCGCTATGCGCCGGACGGGCGGCTGGGGTAGTTCATATGCTGGAGCTTAGGGCAGATTTGGGAATCGGCAAAAACTCCGTTTGCGTCATGCTCATTCGGCGTCCGCGTAGCGCAACGCAGTCGAAGCATCTCTGCCGCTTCGGCCATAAGCTGCTAACGGCGCGGTAGAGGTGCTTCGGCAAGCGGACGCCAGATGAAGGATGACAATTCCCAAACACGCTTTTATTGGTTTTCTAATGCTGTGCCGCTGTGCAATGATTGAAGCTTTTAGGAAGTATGTCGAAGGTCATGCTGAGCAAAGTCGAAGCATGTCGCGTGCAGTAGTAATCAAATTGCCATTGCACGCGAGATGCTTCGACTGCGCTCAGCATGACGTTCCAGTGGATTTGAGCGACTTCCTAAACAGCTTCACCGTGAAAAAAAACGCCCCGGCCGCGCCTGAAACAGGAGCAGCCGGGGCGGCTTGCATTGCAACGCTTTCCGAATTATTTCTTCAGCAGCTTCAGCAGCTCTTGGGCCGCCGGCTCGGAAGAAGCCGGATTCTGGCCCGTAATCAGGTTGCCATCCGTCACTACGTACGGCTGCCAGTCGGCTCCTTTGGAGTAGTGGCCACCGTTTTGCTTCAGCATATCTTCCACCAGGAAAGGCACGATGTCGGTGAGCTGCACGGCGGCTTCTTCGGTGTTGGTGAAGCCTGCTACTTTTTTGCCCTGCACCAGCGGCTCGCCGTTGGCGGCTTTGGTGTGGCGCAGTACGCCGGGCGCATGGCACACGGCCGCTACGGGCTTGCCGGCAGCGTAGAAGTTTTCAATCAGTGCAATGGAGGTTTTATCCTCGGCCAAATCCCAGAGCGGACCGTGGCCGCCGGGGTAAAATACGGCGTCGTAGTCGGCCGCCACAATGGTGTCGAGCTTCACGGTGTGGGCCAGGGCCTTTTGGGCTTCCGCGTCCTTTTTGAAACGCTCCGTGGCTTCGGTCTGCGCGCTGGGCTCGTCGCTTTTAGGGTCGAGGGGCGGCTGGCCACCGGCGGGGGAGGCCAGGGTCAGCGTCGCGCCGGCGTCTTTGAAAACGTAGTACGGTGCGGCAAATTCCTCCAGCCAAAAGCCGGTTTTATGCCCCGTGTTGCCCAGCTGGTCGTGGGACGTTACTACTAGTAGAATATTCATGGTAGTCGGTTAGAGAGTGAGAATGAAAGCGGCTACGCTCAGCAGATCAGTCAGTTGGGAATGATCAGCCCGCTACGCGAGCAGCAAGCGGTAAAACGTGGTTTTGCGCTCGGCCAGCAGCGGTACTATCTGACCCAGCACCAAGTCCTGAAAGTGAGGGGCGGCCCGGTGCGCTATCTGCGCGGCTTGGTCGACGTACTGCTCGTAGATGAAGAAGCGCGCCGGCTCGTCGGCCGACTGGTGAGCCGTGTACACCAAGTTGCCGGGCTCGTGCTGGCGCACGGCAGCGGCGGCTTCCAGCAGCAGGCGGCGCACCGTTTCCACGTGGTCGGGCTGCACCAGCCATTCGGCGGCGACGCAGTAAATAGCAGCTTGATCTGGCATGGCGTTTAGAGGCTAAGGGTGAGGATTTTTTCGATGTCGGCAATCTGCAGGTCGGCCCGCTCGCCCAGGTTTTTCACGCCACGCTCCGTAAAGCGCTGCACGATATGCTGAATGGTATCGGGGCCAACTTCGTAATCTGAGAGCCGGGTTTTGATGTCCAACGATTCAAAGAAGCGCACGGTAGCTTGCACGGCGGCTTCGGCGCGCTCCTCATCGGTGCCGGTCGTGATATTCCAGACGCGCTGGCCGTACTGCACCAGCTTCTGGAGCTTGCCCGCGCGGCGGTAGCGCAGCATGGCGGGCAGCACGATGGCCAGCGTGCGGGCATGGTCGATGCCGTGCAGGGCCGTCAGCTCGTGGGCCACGTAGTGCGTGCTCCAGTCGGTGATTACGCCGGCGGCCAACGTCCCGTTCAGGGCGTTGGTGGCGCTCCACATGAAGTTGGCCATGGCGTCGTAATCCGTGGGGTTGGCCAGCACTTTGGGGCCTTCCTCCAGCAGCGTCAGCAGCACGGCTTCGGCCAGCCGATCCTGCAGCGGCGTATTAATGGAATACGTCAGGTACTGCTCCAGCACGTGGGTGAAAGCATCGGCAATGCCGTTGGCAATCTGGCGCGGGGGCAGCGTAAAGCAGGTTTCGGGGTCCAGAACCGAGAATTTGGGGAAAGTAAGCGGCGAGCTGAACGCCAGCTTTTCCTGCGTCGATACGCGGGTGATGACCGAGCCAGAGTTCATTTCGGAACCCGTGGCGGGCAACGTCAGGACCGCGCCAAAGGGCACCGCGCTGGCAATTTTGGCCTTCCGGCTAAGAATATCCCAGGGGTCTTCCCCGGCAAACGGTATGGCGGCGGCAATGAACTTGGTGCCGTCGAGCACCGAGCCACCACCCACGGCCAGTATAAAATCGATTTGCTCGGTGCGGGCCAGCGCCACGGCCCGCATCAGCGTTTCGTAGTGCGGATTGGCCTCAATGCCACCAAACTCAACGGTCGTAAAGCCTTGCAACGCCGCCTTCACCTGGTCGTACACGCCGTTGTGCCTGATGCTGCCCCCGCCATAGGTGACGAGCACTTTGGCCCCGACAGGAATCTGCTGGGTCACGCTGGCAATCTGGCCTTTGCCAAACAGAATGCGGACTGGATTATAAAACTGGAAGTTTTTCATGTCTTGGACTAAAGGTTTTCGGGCCGCGCGACGCAAGCCGCACGGGTTGGCTGTGTGCTACAATCAGCTACAGGCCGCAGCAGGAGAGGAGCCCGGCTTCAGGCCACCTTCACGATGGCCTTACCAGTATTCTCGCCGCTGAACAGGCCCAGAAAAGCCGCCGGAATCTGGTCGAAGCCCTCCGTTATGGTTTCCTCGAACTGCAGCTGGCCCGCGCCATACCATTCGGTGAGCTTCGCTATGCCCTCGGGCCAGCGGCTGAAATAGTCGCTGACAATGAAGCCCTGCAGCCGGGCGCTGGTGGTGAGCAGCTTCCCCTCGGGGCGCGGCCCGGTGGGCACTACGGCATCGTTGTAGCTCGAAATCTGCCCGCAAAGCGCAATGCGGGCGTGCTTGTTGAGCAAGCCATACACCGCGTCGGTGATGGGGCCGCCCACGTTGTCGAAGTAGCAGTCGATGCCAGCAGGAGCCGCAGCGGCCAGGGCCTGGGCTATGTCGGGCGTTGTTTTGTAGTTGATGGCTTCATCGAAGCCGAGCTGTTTGAGGTAAGCCACCTTCTCATCGGAGCCGGCCGTGCCCACCACGCGGGCCCCCTGAATCTTGGCCAGCTGCCCCACTACCATCCCCACGGCCCCCGCCGCGCCCGATACCACTACGGTTTCGCCGGCTTTGGGCTGGCAGATATCGAGCAGGCCGAAGTAGGCCGTCAGCCCCGGCATGCCCAGCAGCCCCAGAAAGTAGCTTACCGGTGCTTGGTCGGTCGGCACGCGGTTTAGGCTCTTGCCATCGGCGAGGCTGTAGTGCTGCCAGGGTAAGTTGCCCACCACCACGCTGCCTGCCGGGAAGGCTTCGTTGCGGCTCTCCACCACTTCGGCCACCGCGCCGCCCGCCAGGGGTTCGCCCACGGCAAACGGCGGCACGTAGGATTTGCCCGCGTTCATACGGCCGCGCATGTAGGGGTCCACGGAAACGTACAGGGTTTTGAGCAGTACCTGACCTGCCTCGGGCGTCGGCAAGTCGAGGGTTTCGAAGCGGAATTGCGCGGCCGTTGGCAGGCCGCTGGGACGACTGGCCAGCAGAATAGCTTGTGTTTTCATAGCAGAGAGAGCAGAAAAAGGATAGAAACGAAAACTATCATCCTGAGCCGACGCGGAATTCCTGCGTCGCGAAACAACTCGTTCCGAGGAGCCAAGTCTCTGCGCAAACTCAGGATGACAGGCAAGCGTACACGACCTGCTGCTTACGCGTTGGTCGTCGTATTCAGTGTTACTTCAATGTTGCCTTTGGTCGCCCGCGAATAGGGGCAAATGCCGTGGGCGGCCTCTACCAGCTCTTCGGCCTGGGCCTGCTCGAAGCCGGGCAGGTTGATGTGCAGGTCGGCCGAAATGCCGTAACCCCCGTCTTCTGCCTTGCCAAAGCCGATGAAGGCTTCTATCGTTACCTCCTGGAGCTGCACTTTGGCCTGCCGGGCGGCTACGCCCAGCGCACCTTCGAAGCAAGCAGCGTAGCCGGCGGCGAAAAGCTGCTCGGGGTTGGTAGCGCCGGTTTTACCGGGGCCGCCCATTTCTTTCGGCGTGCTCAGGTCAATGGTCAGCACGTTATTATTGGTCGTAACATGGCCGTCGCGGCCACCTTTGGCCTTGGCCTGAGCGGTGAAGATTTTCTCGATTTTCATCAGAAAAGAAAAAGTGTGGAGTAATAAAAACAGCTTGTCCAATCAGGAAAGCTGGGTTAAAAGCGTGTTGAGCTGAGCCCGCAGCGTTTCGAACTCCGCTGCCGACATGCCCAGGCGCGTAAGCATCTGCTCGGGAATATGGCAGGCTTGCTCGCGCAGCGCCCGGCCCGTCGGCAGCAGCCCGATAATCACGGACCGCTCGTCGCGCGGGTCGCGGCGGCGGCTGAGCCACTGCTTCTGCTCCATGCGCTTGAGCAGCGGCGTGAGCGTGCCCGAATCGAGCAGCAGCTTCTCGCCCAGCTCCTTCACCGTCAGCTCGTCATGCTCCCAGAGCAGCAAAAACACCAGATACTGCGGATAAGTCAGATCCAGGGATTGTAGATAGGGCTGGTAGGCTTTGGTAAGCATCCGCGACACGGCGTAGAGCGGGAAGCACAGCTGGTTTTCCAGCTTCAGCAATGCGTCGGAAGGGTTTTGGCTGGGCTTGTTCATTTCGTTGTGCAAGTATAACGCGTATAGTTGCACAATGTTTAATTGTGTGCAACTAAATTTAAAACGAACGCACGACATATCCATCGGGGAGCGTGAACAGCAAAAAGATGGAACATCCTGTCGACCAGCGGTAGGCATCTCGCGTGCAGTAGTACTGCTATTTACCATGGCACGTGAGACTTCTCCTCTCTGCTTGATACGCAGAATGGTCGGCAGCACGTCCGGAGAAGTGTAAAAAACGCCCCGGGAACGCTCCGGTCCACACTGCCCAGGAGAGAGTAGTATTCCGGAAAATAAACTGCCGGTACTCCGCGTCGCGGAATACCGGCAATAGTCAGCAAACGAATTGGCCTTTTACAGCTGCTGATACGCCCCGAAGCCGCCCAGCAGATTGCGCACGTTGCTGAAGCCGTGCTGGATGAGCAGGGCCTTGGCCGAGGCCGAGCGGCCACCGCCTTTGCAATGCACGATGATTTCCTGGTCTTTCAACTCTTCCAGGTCACTGATTTTATCGGGTAAAGTGCCCAAAGGAATGTTCTGGCTGCCTTCGATGCGGGCTTCTTCGTTTTCCCAGGTTTCGCGCACGTCCAGAATAATCGGCTTTTCGCCGGCGGCCTGACGCTGCTTTAGCTCCGCAGGAGTGATGTCGTTCATAAGGTGAGAGTAGGGGTGGATGACAAGTAGGAGTCGAGGCCGCAACGATAGCCAATTTCGGCCAAACAACGGCCGCCGCCTACCGGACCAGCATTAGCCGTTTGGTAACCAGCAGGCCGTTGGGCAGCGTGAGCTGCACCAGGTACAAGCCGCCGGGCAGGTGGCTTAGGTCCAGGGCGGGCTGCCCGAGCTGGGCCGTCGGCTGGGCCCAGGCCACGCGGCCCAGCGCATCGAGCACGGTGGCTTGCTGGTACGGGCCTTCTACCCGCACCAGACCAGTGCTGGGGTTCGGATACAGGGAGTAGGCCGCTGCCGTGCGCGCATCGGCCGTAGCAGTTACGGCGGTGTTGTTCGTCATGACGGGGCGCATGATGATGGAGCCGGCGGGCGCGCCGCCCACGCTGGAATAGTCGAAGGAGGCATTTTCCCAAACGCCGAACGTATTCCTCAGAAAGTAGCCTTCGGGTGGCGCGTTGTTCAGATCAACGCCAAACGGCACCACCTGATTGCCAAACGGCCCGTGCCCGTAGCCCACGTAGAAAGTACCGGAAACGGATACCGGCGCGGCAAATATGATGTCGATAAACGGCTGGCCGGCTGGCAGCGTCGCCGGAATCGTGATGCTCTGGGTGGCCTTAGGCTGGGCAGTGGGTTTGCCGCCCTCATCATCCCACACACTGGCCGTAATTACGCGGCCCGCCGCTGCGGGCAAAATAGGGTAGATGCGCAGGCTGCGCACCTGGTCGGGCTTGTTCAGGTCGAAGCGCAGGGCGCGGTAGCGCAGGCCGCCCGTCGAAAACCGCTCGATGCTAAGCGTGCCTTCCGGGGTGCCGTCGTCGTAGGCGTAGTAATTTCTGAGCTGAGTAAGCCGCGAAATGGTGTCGTTGCGCACGGTGGGGGTAGTAGCGGTTTCGCCCGTGAGCAGGTAAATAGAGTGGCGAATGGTTTTTTCCTCGGGCGTGAGCGGAATGGCCAGGCTGCGCGCATCTACCGTGACCGGCGTTTGGCGGGTGTGCGGGTCCAGTGACTTGCCGGTTTTGGCGGTCGTTGCCACCGGGCCGCCGGGCAGCACCTGCAGCGTGCCCAGCCAGTCGACGGGCGTACCCGCCGGCCCCGGTCCCAGGTTGTTGATGGTGGTGCTGATGCTGTTGTTCAGCTCGTTGGCAGGCGTGGGGCTGGCGTTATACTGCCACACGGGCATGGCCGTGTAGCGTTTCAGCAAGCTGGTCAGCGGCCGGCTGGTGGCAATATCCCGGTTGGTGGAGTCGGCGGCCGAGCGGTTGCGGTCCAGGCGTACGTAGTCGATGCTCCAGGCGTCGTCGTTGTCTACGTTCGACTGGTTGCCGGAGGTATGAAAGCGGAATTGGAATTTGGCGTGCAGAAAGCGGGCCTCGTTCACGGCAAAAAGCAGCTGCCGAAAGCCCGTGCGCTGCCCCTGACTGCGCTGCATCCAGATCGGCCGCCAGTCGTTGGGACCACCGTTACCCAGAAACTCCAGCTGGATGTACACCGGCCGCGAGCTGCTGGCGGCTGTGGGAGCGGAGAAAATATTGCCCGCCTGCCAGAAAAAGCTCAGATACACGTTGTCGGTAGCCGCCAGCCCGCTCAGGTCGATGGGTTGGGAGGTAAGCGTGTCGGTGTCACTGAAAAAGCTACCATAGGGCTGGCCCTTGCCATTGAGGCCGTCGAACGTAGCCGCGCCCCGCGAAGGAGGGGCCAGCACGAAGCGGTTGTTGACCAGGGTGCCGCCGCCCAGTGTCCAGCGCTGCACGCTGGGCGCGCCCTCCGGCTGAGTCGAGAAATCGTCGAAGAAGGGCAGCGAAAGCACCGTGGTACGGGCTGCGGCAGGCGGGCTGTTCGGAGTTGAAGCCCGGCTCGGGTCGTGGGTCAAAACGCCGAGACTCTGCGCCTGGGCCGCCGGGGACAGCAGGCCGGCAACCAGCAAAAAGGAATACGCTAGACGGAATAAACGGGTCATAGAAGCAAGTTACGTAAGCTAAACGCGGGCAGCGGTCAGAATATTTCAAGTTCCTGACCCTGAGAAGACCACTGGCCGCAGTTGAGTTCAGCCACCACGCAAAAGACCTTCCCGGCTGGTCCGGAAAGGTCTTTTGCGTGGCTACGTATCGAAAGAGCCGCTACTGCACCGACTTGAGTGGGGCGTCGCCCGCAATCCAGAGGTCCACGAGCTGACCCATGCGGATAGTCGCGCCGGGTGCGGCTACGGGGCGCTGCTTCACGACGCTGCCATCGGTCTGCCCTTCCTCGGCGGGCTGGTAGAAGATTTCGCCCACCTGCAGGCCCTGCCCCACGAGCAGCGTGGCGGCTTCATCCTGGGGCATATTCACGACGTTGGGTACCGGAAATTCCTGGTTGCCCTGGCCGTCGCCGACCACCAGATCGACGCGGGTGCCCTTGGCAATGGGCGCGCCGGGCGCTATTTCCTTGCCGCCTACCAGCTGCTTGAGCACCGCGTTTTGCGCCAGATCGGGCACCAGCTGGATTTCGCCCACCACCAGATCATAGCTTTTCAGAATCATCTGGGCGTTTTTCACCGAGCCATCCACCAGCTTGGGCATCTTAATAACCGGCGGGTTTTTCATACTCACCGAGATATAGATTTTGCGGTCTTCCTTCACCCGCTCGCCCGGCGCGGGGTCCTGGGTGAGCACCGTGAAGGGCGGAATGGTAGGGTTGTAGCTGCTGTCGTCCACAAAAAAGCGCAGATTCCGCTCGTCGAGGTAGTCTTCCAGTGCTTCCTGCTTCATGCCCGTAATCTTGGGCACCACGATGGTTTCGCCGTGATTGGTGGTGATGGGCAGATACACGAAGAAAAAGCCAAACAGCAACAAAGCCCCTCCCGCCCCAATCACCAGCAGGTGCTTGAGGACGTCGATGGGCGTATCAGATTTGAGAAACGACATTTGGGAAAAAAATACTAGAAGTGGTAGCCGGAATGCAGAGCGAAAGGTAGGAGCTTGGAGGCAGAAGCTGATAAGAAACTAGAAAGCTAGTTCCCCTCCTTTTTTCAAGGAGGGGCAAGGGGTGGTTCAATCGTGGGACGATTGGTAGAACTAGCTCTATAAATCGTTCTGGCGTGGTCAACCACCCCGCCCTTCGGGTACCCCTCCTTAGCGAAGGAAGGGAACTGGAATAGTTTCTGGCTTCTAGCCAGCCGCCGTCAGCCTGGCGTTGCGCTCTTTGCCAAACTCCAAAATCCGGTCGATGAAATCGTAGGGCGTATAGCCGCTGAGGGCCGTTTGGTGGAAGATGCAGGTGGCGGGCGTCATACCGGGCAGGGAGTTCACCTCGATAATAATGACCTCCACGGCCCCCGTTTCGCGCACCCGCACGAAGGCGTCGATACGGGCGTAGCCCTGAATGTTGAGTACTTCGGCCACGCGCTTCAACTCCGCTTTTACCTCGTCGGAGATGCGCTGGCGCTCCGAAGCTTCAGGAGCGTAGCGGGCCGGGGTGATGTTCTGGCCTTCGCCGGCCAGAAATTTCTCTTCCAGGCTCAGCACTTCGCCCGTCGCCAGGGCCTCCGAGGCTTCGAATACTTCGATGGCCAGCGTCCCATCAGCCTGCCAGTGCGTGAGCAAGCCGCCGGTGACTTCGAGGAAATGGCGGGCCCCGTCGCGGGCAATCAGGGTTTCTACCAGGAAGGCCTCCTTCTGCGGAAACTCCTCCTTGAAGCCCAGACTCAGCACCGTGGCGGGCGCGGGCAGCAGCGCTTCCTGGTCGCGGAAGATGAGCTGACTGAAGGCTTCCAGCTCCGCGCGGTTCTTGATTTTTTTCACCGCCGAGGAGCAGCCGTCATCCGCAGGCTTGGCGATGAAAGGATACGGGAACTGCCTTTCGAGGCTGCGGTAGAAGATTTCCGCGTCGGCGGCCCATTCCAGGCGGTTGGCCATGCGGTGTTCGGCCACGCGCAAGCCCGCTTCGCGCAGACGGCGGTTGGTCTCAAACTTATTGATGGTGATGCTGCTGCTTTCCACCCCCGAGCCATTGTAGGGCAGGCCGAGCTTTTCCAGCTCCCGCTGCAGCGCGCCGTCTTCGCCGGGGCGGCCGTGCAGGGCAATAAACACCTCATCCACTTCCTCGGCCAGCTCGGCAAAGGTGAGGTGACGCGGCTGAGCCGTGGCCTGGCCCGCGTAGGTGCTGGTAATGGTGCTGGCCTCCTGGCGGATGCGCTCCAGCACCGGATGCAGGGCGTGGCCCGCCTCGGCATGCTCTATTTTCTCCCGAATATCGTCGGCGTTATCCTTCAGCATCACGTTGATAGGCAGCACGTAGAGCCGAAAGTCCTGGCTGTTGCCGGTCAGAAACACGGGCACGGGCTCATACTTCACCGAGGAGCTGAGCTTCTCGTAGATGTTGCGGCCACTTTCCACCGAAATGTGCCGCTCCGACGAGTAGCCACCCATAATCACGGCTACTTTGGTGCGGGTGCGCTCCTCGTGCCGGCGCGAAGCCACCGCCGCATCGAGCTGCTGTAACAGCCCGCCCAGCCGCACCGGCTGCATGCCGGCCCGGCGGCGTGCCGCCAGCGAGGTACGAATCAGGAAGGTGAGGAACTGCGACGGATTCAGGCCGATTTCGGCAGCCTGGTGGAAGAAGAACGAGGCCGGCAGCATGCCCGAGGTAGTGTTCGGGTCGTTGAGAAACAGCTGGTTGTCTTTGGTCAGGAAGCCGTCGATGCGGGCATACACCTGGAAGCCGAAGGTACGGAACATCTCCTCACAGGCCTCCCGAATGCGCTGAATTTCAGCTTCGGGCAGGTCAATCGGCGTGATTTTGCGGCTCAGGCCGGGCAGGTACTTCGAGCGGTAGTCGAACATTTCCTCGCCCTTCACAATCTCAGTCGGCGGCAGGGCCAGCGGATTGCCGCTGGGGTCTTCGACTACGATGCACGAAAACTCCCGCCCCGCCACGAACGACTCGACCAACACCTGCGCTTCGCCATCCACGTTGGTCAGCAGCACAGCGTTGGCCGTTTCAAAAGCCCCATCTAAGGCCTGTAGTAGCGCTTCGGGATGGTAGATAATGCCCGAATCAGCCGAAGTAGTATTACCCAATTCTGCCTTCTTGCCCGACAAGACCACCGGTAGGCCGATGCCTTCCCGAATGTCGGTCAGCTGCTGCACCCAGAGTATTTTGTCCCGCTCGCCCAGGCGGCTCCACTCGGCGCGGGTCACGGTTTTGCGGAACAGGCTCCGCTCTACGGCCGCGCCGAACTTGGCCGCGTCGGCTTCGCGGAGAATGGAAATACCGATGCTGGAGCCCTGGCGCGGCGCTTTAAATACGAGCGGTAAGCCTAGCTCCCGCACCAGATAGTCGAGCATAGCGCCCTGGCTGGCAGCCGCGTCCCAGTCCTCGGCCGTCAGCACCCGGTACTCCGGCGTGGGCCGATTCAGGGCTTTGAGGAGTTTTTTCTGGGCAATCTTATCGATGCCGAATGCCGAAGGCAAAATACCCGAACCGGAGTACGGGATGCCGTACCACTCCAGCAGGCCCTGAATGGCGCCGTCTTCGCCGCCGGGGCCGTGCAGGGCCAGGAAGGCGAAGTCCAGCAGCTCGCGCAGCTCGTGGGGCAGCACGCGCCGGCCTACCTCGCCGATGATGCGGTCCTGCTCCTGGATGCTCAGCTCGCCGAGGCTTTCGAGGTACACCTGCAGCTTGTGCTGCGACTCGGGCAGGGCCGACACCGGCGGGTAAAAGTCGCGGATGGTGCCTTTATAGATGTAGTGCCAGTCAAGCAGAATGAAGTTGCCGCGACTATCCACGAAGATGGGTACGGCCTGGAACAGAGACTTGTCCAGGTTATCATATACCGTGCGGCCGCCGGCAAAGGATATTTCCCGCTCACGCGACGGGCCGCCGAAGAAGATGCCTATTTTCATACGTACGACAAAGGTACGAGTGATTGGGGGATTGGCGCGGCCATAGGCACGATGGGCCGAGCAGTAGCGGCAACGCTGTAGGGCGCGTGGCCCGCGGCGTTCGGGCCGGTCGAATGCTTGTCGGTTAAGGCAGCGCGAGTTGCACAGCTCGCGCTGCTCTAACCGACTTTGTGCTAAGCTGTGTGGGTAATAGCGCTTTGGGAGGTGTTTTGCCTTTTTGGAACGTCATATCGAGCAGCGCGAGATATCTCGCGTGCAGTCGTTGGGTGACTACTCCTACGACTGCACGCGAGATGTCTCGCGCTGCTCGACAGGACGTTCTTGTTATAGCGGTTTCGTGAACGGTGTATCCTTTTATGGGTTTTTCCGTACGGTAAGATATGAAACCTTATTCGCTTGATTTACGCACCCGCGTCGCCGCAGCCTGTGAGCAGGCCGGCTCACGCCAGCAA
>NZ_SRLD01000055.1 GCF_004745955.1 Hymenobacter elongatus
TTGCGTGGCTGAGCGGAATACGGCGCAGGCCACAGTAAAATGGCAATTCACCCTGGAAAAAGCCCGCGTCAAACTCGACCGCCACTATCAAAAGATTAGGACAGCTAACTTGCCTGACTAAGCACTAGTAGCCGTTTGAGACAGGTAACTTAAGGCGTACACCCCGCACACGACCGACTCCACCCACGGGTCGCTCGACCAGCCCAAGCCCGCCTAGGCTAACCGGATGTGGGTGTCTGACGTTACATATCTGCCCCTAGCGGATGGCACCTGGGGCCATGTGTGCGCCTTTCAGGATATGGCCAGCATTAGGGTCGTGGGCTGGCAGGGGGCGCGTCCATGCCCGATAGAATTCGTTACCTCGGCCTTGCAACGGGCGTTTGCGGCCCAGTCCGCCCCGGACCTGGTGGTCCACTCCGACTGGGGCGGCCGAAAACTTGTGGTCGCGCTTCAAAACGCAGGAACTCGAACGTCAGGAGTGGCCCGTCTTCACCGACCTGGCTAACGCGCAAGCCAGCGCGGCCGAGTATTTTAACTATTACAATTACGAGCGCCTGCATTCCAGTATTGGCTACCAGACGCCGTATCTCACTCACCAACAACTCCTTTAAGTTAGTGCCATAAACTGTCCAGCGTAATCGGACCGTCTCAGAATGGCACAACCGGTCTGATTGACACTTAAACAATATAATATATGCGCCAGAAGCAGCGGCCAAGGGAACGAGCCAATGGAAACCCGTAACAGCGCAGGTTGAATAATGAAGTGACGAGGCAGTCTGGGTTTGTCCTACAAACTGTCCCACAGACAAAAGAAAAGGGCGTTTCCGTATTGGAAACGCCCTTTTAGGTAGCGGGGACAGGACTCGAACCTGTGACCTTTGGGTTATGAGCCCAACGAGCTACCAACTGCTCCACCCCGCACTGTTTAGTGATGCAAATGTAAGAGGGTTTTTCGGAAATGCTTCACTTGCCTGCTAAAATCACCCCTAATCCGTGTATTCAGCCTGATAGTCAGGGCAAATGTTTTTGTACTGTGGTAAATGATAAACTGAAAGCCTAGTACATATAATAAAAAATATACTACATAAGCTAGGTATTATACAAACCTTATTCTCAGGCTGGCGTAAGCTCATTTTAATTTTAGCGTATTCACAACCCTGATCCTATGACACCTTCTTTCCTACCAACGATTGGCCGCCCGGCTGGCTTTGCAGCCGCTTTGTTTCTAGCTGGTCTTGGTCTTACCTCTTGCGGCGACGCGAAAACGGCTGAGCAGTCGGCTGATGGCAGCACCATGACCACCTCGGATACGACAACTACTATGGCCGGCGCGGATGGCATGGCAGCCGGTGCCAAACCCGTGAAACCCGCTGGTCCCGCGCCGGAATGGGCTCCCACTATTGGCCCGGAAATGCAAACAGTTATCGAGAAGCTCGCCAGTCTGAGCGGCCCCACTCCGCCTGAGAAGCTCACGCCGGCTGAAGTCCGCAAAGGCCCTTCCGCCACTGATGCCACTATGGCCGTGATGAAGGACTTCAGCATTCCGACGCCACCTTCGCCCTTGGATACGATGACCAAGGAAGTAGCACCCGGAGTGCGCGCCCGCATCTACACGCCCAAGGGTGCCACTGGTCCGCTGCCAGTAGTAGTATATTATCACGGTGGCGGCTGGGTTATTGCTAACCTCGACACTTATGATCCGTCGGTGCGGGCTTTAGCGGAGAAAACCAACGCTATTTTTGTGTCGGTGGCCTACCGGCAGGCTCCGGAGAACAAGTTTCCTACGGCGCACAACGATTCGTTTGCCGCCTACCAGTGGGTAGTGAAAAACGCGGCCTCCATCAAAGGTGATCCTACACGCATAGCCGTGGCTGGCGAAAGCGCCGGGGGTAACCTGGCCGCCGCCGTTTGCATGATGGCCCGCGACAAAGGCGTGATGCAGCCCAAGCACCAGCTGCTGGTGTATCCGATAGCCGATTACAGCATGAATACGCCTTCGTACCAGAAGAATGCGGCGGCTAAGCCCTTGAGCAAGCCGTTTATGGCGTGGTTCTTCAAGCACTACCTGCGCACTCCCGCCGATGGCAACAGCCCGATGATTTCGCTGGTGAAGGCTCCCAACGTGAAAGGTCTGGCTCCGGCCACTGTCATCACCGCTGGCATTGACCCGCTGATGAGCGAGGGGAAGATGTATGCCGACAAGCTCCAAGCTGCCGGCATTGCGGTGAAATACCAGAACTACGACAACGTAACCCACGAATTCTTCGGCATGGGCGGCGTGGTGCCTCAAGCAGCGGCAGCGCAGGACCTCGCCGCCGGCGAGTTGAAAAATGCGTTGAAGTAAGGCGGACGCACTGCCGGAAGGCGACATCACAAGGCTCGTTCCTGATTTGGGGGCGGGCCTTGTGGCGTTTAGAAGCGGCTGGTGATGCCGAAGTGAATCTTAGAGTTGCTGAGCGACATGCGCTGATTGGCAGAGCGCCCTACCGAATACACGAACTGAAACAAACCCGCACCGGTGCGGAAGCTCAGGCCCGCGCCCAGGCCGGTGGGAGTGTCACTGGTTTTGTCATTCTGCAAATCGCGCCGCAGGTAGGCTTGGTCGGCAAACAGGAAGACAAAGGAGTCGGCCCCGGTGAACTGGCGGAATTCTACGGTGCTCACCCCGTAGGTATTGGCATAGAACGCATACTCATTGAAGCCCCGCAGCGTGGCCAGCCCCCCAATGCGGAACATGTCATTCAAAAACAGCCGCTGGTTCAGCAGGGCCTCACCGCGCAGGCGCGTGAGCAGCACACCTGCGCGGCCAATGCGGAAGTAGCGCTCCAGCCGCAGCCCCAGCATGACCTGCGTAGAGCGGAGCAGCACCCGGTTGTAGAGCGTGTCGTTCAGCTCCGAATTCTTGCTGATGCGCTTGGTGCCCACGGCTGCCTGTGCGGCGGCCAGCAGCCCCCGCCGTGGGAACAACAGGTCGTCGAGACTATTCCAGTTGTAGTCGAGGCCATAGGAAGTGTACTCGGAGTCAATGTTCTGGGGCAGCACCGTGAGGGTCTTGAGCGTCCCGGCCGTGTCGGCAAGCAGACGGGAGCTGCGGCGCTCGGTGAAAAACGTGATGCGCCCGGCGCGCACGGTGGGGTAAGTAAGCTGCAGCCGGGGCTGGAGCGTCAGGAACGAGTTTGCCTGCTTATACAGATTGAACGTGGCACCCAGCTCCAGCGGCGTCCCGAAAAAGTTAGGATGCACGTAGTGCGCATCGAGCAGCTGCGAAGCCACATCCAGCTTGCGCCACTGCAACCCTATCTGCTTGCCACCCCCGCTAAGGTTGCGCAGATTAATGGTCACGTCGCCGGTGATTTGCAGCTTTTTCTGGCCCGGTCCCGGTGTGGGATTGGGCAGCACGCCCACAATGGCATCAAACTGATTCGATGGCCGGTCTTCCAGCAACAGGTAGATGCGCGCCCGTCCTTGGGCAAACCGGACTTCCGGCTCGGCTTTCACCTGCAAGTACGGCAGCTGGCGCAGCAGCCGGCTGATGGCGGCTACGCGCTGCTGGCTGTAGGGCTGGTTAGGAAAAATCTGTAGATACTTGGTCAGAAACCGTTTGCGGGTCTTAGTCTTGCCCACAATCTGAAGGGAGTCGAACACAATGGCCCGCCCCCGGTCCAGCACCACGCGGCCCGTAATATCGGCCCCGCGCAGCTCCACCGAATCCAGACGCACGGTAGCGAAAGGGTAGCCCTGATTTTCGGCCTCCACCAGAATGCGCTGCTGGAGCCGGGCCCATTCGCCGGGCTCGAAGGGCTTGCCGGTGAAAAACCGCTCACGGTAGCCTGCCCGCGTCAGCAGCCCGTCGCCCAGGTTACCATTGCGCAGGCGGGCCCACCGGAACTTCTCGCCCACGTAGAGTTGCACCCGCAATGTGTCGTGGCCCCAGCGCAGGCCGTCGGCCGAGGCCGTGAGGTAGGCATCGGCCTGCAGGGCCTGCACCACTTCCCGCACCTCCCGAAAAGCCGCCAAGGAGTCAGAAACGGTAGTGCGGTAGCGGTAGCGCCGCATCACAGCACGGTCGGCAGCTTCTGTTTCGAGGCGAATAAACTTCCGATTAGCCACGCGCAGGGCCCGCCGGGTAGTATCGGGGGCCGCCGGGCGGGTGGGCGGTACGGCGGGCGTCTGCAGCGGGGGCTGGTTGGGGACCGGGGCAGTGGAGGTTTGCGCCCGCGCGCTGCCCGGCCAGCCGAAAGTCAGCCAGAGGCAAAGCAGCAGGAAAGCAGGGGCGCGGGCGTACATTTGGAAACACAAACGCGAAACCGCGCTTTTAATTTCCCGAAAGTACGGGGTGGGGTCATTTCCTGCGCGGCTTCGGTGAACGAACCACCGGGCCGCCACTGTTTTCTGTCGTCAGGCAGCTCCCGGCCGGGCGCTCATTTCTTTTTTCATGCCTGGAATTTACCTCCACATTCCTTTCTGCAAGCAAGCCTGCCACTACTGCGACTTTCATTTCAGCACCTCCATGAGCCTGAAAGGACAGCTGGTGGAGGCCTTGGTGCGGGAGCTGGAAATCCGCCGCGACTACCTCGGGCCCGCCGCCACGCTCGATACGATTTACTTCGGTGGCGGTACGCCCTCGTTGCTGACAGCGGCAGAGCTGGACACCCTTTTCAGCGCTATTCACCACCATTTTCAGGTGTCGCCGCAGGCGGAAATCACGCTGGAAGCCAACCCGGACGACCTCACGCCCCAGAAGCTACGGGAGTTGGCGGCCTCACCCATCAACCGGCTGAGCATTGGGCTGCAAAGCTTCCACGAGCCCCACCTGCGCCTGATGAACCGGGCGCACTCAGCTACGGAGTCGACTTCGGCCGTACGCGCCGCTCAGGATGCCGGCTTCGAGAACATTTCGGTGGACTTGATTTATGGCGTACCGGCCCCCGACCACAGGCTCTGGGAGCAGGATATGGCGGCGGCCTTTGCCCTGAACGTGCCCCACCTCTCCTGCTACGCCCTCACCATTGAGCCCGACACCGTGTTCGGGCGGCGCCTGCGCAAGGGCACCTTTGCCGCGCCCCCCGATGAGTTTGTGGCGCAGCAGTTTGAGCTGCTGCTGGCCAACCTGCCGAGCCAGGGCTACGAGCAGTACGAAATTTCCAACTTCTGCCGGCCTGGGCGGGAGTCGCGCCACAACGCTAACTACTGGCGTGGCGTGCCCTACCTGGGCCTGGGCCCGAGTGCCCACTCCTTCGATGGCCATAGCCGGCAGTACGCAGTGGCCAACAATCCCCACTATGTAGCCGCCGTGCTGGAACGTGGCGAAGTACCGGCCACGCACGAAACTCTCTCGCCCACCGACCGCGCGAACGAATACCTGATGACATCGTTGCGCACGGCCCGGGGCTGCGACCTTGACTACCTGCACCACACCCTGGGCATCGACCTGCGCACCGACCGTGCCGCTTACCTCCACGAGCTACAGCACACTGGCTGGGCCACGCTACAGGGCCCACGACTGATGCTCACCAACCGCGGCAAGCTATTGGCCGACCAGATTACGCTGGAGTTGTTTCTGGAGCCTGAAAGGTAGCAGGTTGCCCGTAGCCTGTGTGGCCAGTAGCGCTCTTGGGGTAGTGCGGCCTTCTTCGAACGTCATGCTGTCCACACGGCCTACTGTAGGCCCAAAGCACGGGAAAGCTACTTTCTTTATCTGCGCATAAATACTTTCCTGCCAGCGCCTTGCCATTCTTCGTAGGGCTATAAGCAGCAGAACCCGCATATTTCGCGTAGTTGGCTTTGTGCTTTTACGTATGTTCAAGGGATGAAACGCCTCGTTGATGCCCTCGTGGATGACACCGACTTTTTTGTCGAACAGATCCAGATTACCGCTATTGTTTTTGACAACACCGACGACGTAACGGTGTGGGCCACCACGCTTTTCGACGAAGACCTGCATTTTTTCCACCTGGGCCTGCAGTTTCCTACCCTCGATCTGCTGCTGCGCCTAGCGGGCTCGCGCGCCGAGACGTTGCAGGAGGATGTAGCGGAAGCGCTGGCTACCGTCACGGAGTGGCCCTGCCTGCTCGAATACACGACCGAAGAGAAGCCGCCCGTGCCCCTGGACGGAGTGGCCATGAAGCTCTCCTGCACCTACCCTGCCGACGAGCCGGAAGAGGACGAGGACAGCATGCCGCACAACATCTTCTACCTCGAAGGAGTGTTCATGCGTCTGGAGCCGTGACCCTATAGCCACTCCTGCCCCTGCTATTCCGTGCCCAACGCTGCTTCCGCCCGTGTTTTTTACCTGCTCCCCGGTCTCGGGGCCGATGAGCGGGTTTTCCGAGACCTGCTACCACTGCTGAAAGGCGACGCACACACACTACCGTGGCTGCTGCCGGAGCCCCGGGAAACCCTGCCGCACTACGCAGGCCGCATAGCCGAGCGTATTCCACCGGAGCAGCCGTGCTTTGTGGCAAGCGTATCGTTTGGCGGTATTGTAGCCCTGGAAATCGGGCGGCGGCGGCCCCGGGCGCAGATAGTACTGATTTCAAGGGTCCCTGATGCCGACGCGCTGCCCTGGCTGTTGCGGCTGGCCCGTGCTACTGGTGTCTATAAGCTGGTACCCCCGCAGTTGCTGAAGCTGTTTCCCCGCGCCGGACAGTGGTATTTCGGCGTCAACAGCGGGAACGACTATCTGCTCTTCAAACAAATTCTGTTTGATACCGACCCCATGTATGCCCGCTGGGCCATTGACCGGCTGCTACGCTGGAACAGCCGCGGAGTCGGGCCGGCCCTCCGCATCCACGGTACCCACGACCGGGTGTTGCCGCGTGGCTCCGCCCCCATCGAGTACCTGATTCAGGGCGGCACCCACTTTATGATTCTGAGCCGGGCCGGGGAAATAAGCCGAATTCTGAATAGTCTGCCCATTAGTCCGGCTCGTTAACCCTTGACTGCCCCCCGAAGATGCCTGCTACTTACTCCCACCAAGGCCTCGCCTACTCCTTTGACCCCGCCGCTCCGCTGGATATTTCGCTGCCGTTGGCTGCTGGTCCCGGGCAGGTGAACTGCTTCTGGGCCGAGCCGGTGCAGGTAGATGTCATTCGCGTCGGCAGCTTTGTGGGCAGCGTGGCCCTTGGTGGCAGTACCAATTATCAGCGCGTACACCTCACGCCCCACGGCAACGGCACCCACACCGAATGCTACGGCCACATCAGCCCCGCACCAGAGGCCACTTTGAACCGCTGCCTGCTACGATTTTTATTCGTGGCTCAACTTGTATCTGTAGCACCCCGAGTGCAGCCCAACGGCGACTTTGTGGTGATGCTAGCCGACGTGCAACCTCTGCTGGAAGCCGCCGCCGCTACACCCGAAGCCGTAGTTCTGCGCACGTTGCCCAACGACGATGCCAAGCGCCAGCGCCACTACTCCGGCACCAACCCCACGTACCTAGAGCCCGCCCTGGCCCATTACCTGGTAGCTCGGAACGTGCAACACCTGTTGCTCGATCTACCCAGCGTTGACCGGGAAGAAGACAGCGGAGAGCTCCTAGCTCACCACGCCTTTTGGCAATATCCGGCGCAAACCCGCACCCACTGCACCATCACAGAGCTCATCTTCGTACCCAACTCTGTTTCTGATGGTCTGTACCTGCTTAACCTGCAGGTAACCAGCCTGGAGCTGGATGCCAGTCCCAGCAAGCCGGTACTCTACCAGTTGCGTCCTATAGCGTAAGTCCACTAGGAGGCTTACGGCAACGCAAAAAGGGACAGCCCGGTAGGACTATCCCTTTTTCTACTTCAAACAGCTTTGGAAAGCTGTAAGGCAGTTAGTTACGCGGCAGCTACAGCTGTTTCAGTTACCGGAACGACCGTTACGAACGAGCGGTCTTTGCGGCCCTTGCGGAACTGTACCGTACCGTCGATCATAGCGAACAGCGTGTGGTCCTTGCCGATACCCACGTTCTGGCCGGGGTGGTGCTTGGTGCCGCGCTGACGCACGATGATGTTGCCGGCAATGATGTCTTGACCACCGAAAATCTTCACGCCCAGACGCTTAGAATGTGATTCGCGGCCGTTGTTGGAGCTACCTACGCCTTTCTTGTGTGCCATTGTATTTAGTGCTTAGTGCTTGGTTGTCAGTGCTTAGAGTATCGTGTCGGGGCCGTGCGTGCTCGAAGGATATGAGCGAAGCAGGAAGCACCAACAACTAAGCACCAAACTACCCGATGCTGTTGATCATTACTTTGGTAAACTGCTGACGGTGACCGTTCAGCTTCTTGTAGCCCTTCCGGCGCTTCTTCTTGAATACAAGCACCTTGTCGCCCTTTACGTGCGACAGGATAGTGCCCATCACGGCTACGTCCAGCAGGGGCGAGCCAATGGTGATGGTGCCCTCGCTTTCGGTCAGCATGGCTTTACCCAGCTCAACCTTGTCGCCGACATTGCCAGCCAAGCGGTGAGCGTATACAAATTTATTGGCTTCGACCTTAGTCTGCTTCCCGGCTATGTTGACAATTGCGTACATCGGCGTCTTCGCGTTTTCTGAAAATTGGAAGGCAAAAGTACAAGTACCATTTCACAAAACCAAACCTAACTCACTAATCGTCATTCAGTCGGGCCACTATCCTGGTCCTTCAGCTTGCGCAACGGTTAGGGCAAAGTAGCCTTAGGGAACGCCCAAGCGGGTGTACGCATAGCAAATTTGTGGATAAGTAGGATTGTCCACAGGCAAATTGTGGATAACTTTCCCGAAAAGGCCTGTTTTTGGTACTCTTGTGCCGATTTTCAAGTTTCTATCCGAGGCCTAAATTTTTATTCATGCATAAAAATTAGCGGAGAAAAAACGTCAAAAGGGTAAGGTCTTCCCGCCGCCTGGGTTTATATTTGGTGCTCCGACCAGGCTTTGGCCACCCTGAAAAGACGCCAAACATTTTTGTCCGGCGCGGGGTTGGCTAGCTGTTATTCCTGTCTTGCTCAGGTTTTGTCAGAAGCTCCTTCCACATCTTATCTTGCCCACTATGGAACCCTTGCTCGTCGAGAATCCCAACCGCTTTGTGCTCTTTCCCATCCAGAACGATGCGGTGTGGCAGATGTACAAAAAGGCCGAAGCCTCCTTCTGGACGGCCGAGGAAATCGACCTTTCCCAGGACCAGAAGGACTGGGAAAACCTCAACGACAACGAGCGACACTTCATCTCGCACGTGCTGGCCTTCTTCGCGGCCTCCGATGGCATCGTGAACGAGAACCTGGCCGTCAACTTCATGCAGGAAGTGCAGATGCCCGAAGCGCGCTGCTTCTACGGTTTCCAGATTATGATGGAAAACATTCACTCGGAGACTTACTCCCTGCTGATTGATACCTACATCAAAAACCCCCAGGAGAAAGACCGCCTTTTCAACGCACTGGAAACCGTGCCCTGCGTGAAGAAAAAGGGCGAATGGGCGCTGAAGTGGATCAACTCGGAAGACTTTGCCGAGCGCATCATTGCCTTTGCCGCCGTGGAAGGCATCTTCTTCTCCGGCTCGTTCTGCTCCATTTTCTGGCTCAAGAAGCGCGGCCTGATGCCCGGCCTGACTTTCTCCAACGAGTTGATTTCCAGAGACGAGGGCCTGCACTGCGACTTCGCCTGCCTCCTGTACAGCTACTTACAAAATAAGCTCTCGGAGGAGCGCGTGCACAGCATCATCCGCGACGCGGTGCAGATTGAGCAGGAGTTCGTGACCGATGCGCTGCCCGTGAACCTGATCGGGATGAATGCCAAGAGCATGGCCCAGTACATCGAGTTCGTGGCCGACCGTCTGCTCCAGAGCCTGGGCTACAGCAAGATCTACGGCTCTTCCAACCCCTTCGACTTCATGGAGATGATTTCGCTGCAGGGCAAAACCAACTTCTTCGAGAAGCGCGTGGCCGAGTACCAGAAGGCCGGCGTGATGAGCGAGCGGACCGAAAACGCCTTCTCGCTCAACGAGGACTTTTAAGCTCCCCGCAACCCCTATTTCAGCCCGGCTCATCCGCAAGGAGGGCCGGGCTTTCTGTTGCCCGCGCAAGAACCTCTGGTTCCTACCGTTACTGGCTCTATGGCTATAATAGCCCAACTAAAAAGTATAGGCCGTAGGCTAAGACTACAGACTTGTTCCTGAAGTAGGAACCGATGCTAAAATTCGGCTGTCCTGCTCATCTGGCGTCCGCTTGTCGAAGCATCTCTACCGCAATGCTACTTACCACTGCGGTAGAGATGCTTCGACAAGCGGACGCCAGATGAGCAGGACGTTCTTTTTCGTTTCGCTTTATTCAGGAACGAGTCTTACGACTACCGCTACTCAATATCTGGCTGGCTGCTTTTGCCCTGACAACCAATCAGTATCTCATTCAAGGATTTTGCCAACCGGTTATGTGGGCTGGTGTTGTCTTTACGCTGAGCATCGGGGCTTTCCTGGTCTGGCCCTGGCTCGGCATGGCTTCGCGGGCGGTACGCTACGGGGCACTGTTTCTGCAGGGTGTGGCCTTCACGGTGTGCGCTTACTGCGCGTGGTTTATCAGCTTACAGCCAGAGCTGTATACCCTCTGGATATTCCTCTTCTGGTTGGTTCTGCCACTGCTGGTTTGGGTTCCCGCATTCTTTGGCGGGCAGCTGCTGTGGCGGGTAGCGCGGCTGCGGCTGCCCGGCAAGTGGCTGGTATTCGTAGTAGGCGTGTTTGCCCTGGCACCCGCGCTGTGGTGGGCCCGCCAGCAATATCAGCAGCTGGAGAGAGTGTTGGCTGAGCTGCCGCTGGCGCAACGCAAGTCGCTGCCGGTACTGGTGCGCACGTTGCCGCGCACTTACATGCTGGAACGAGTGGCCGGCGTTAATTTTATCTACCATACCTCGCCGGAATTTATCTTTGACGGCTGGCGGCCGCCGCTGCATGACCCGCTACTGGTTATTTGCCGGCAGCTACACCGGAAGTCTGGGCTGCTCAACGCCGATTATCACTTCCTGCTAGCTCTCAACGACAGTGAGTATCGTCGTTGGCTTCACCCCAGCCTGCAGCTCTACCACAGCCTGTTTCCGACCCGCCCGGTAAAGGCCGACTGCGTATGCTCCCGTAATCGGGATGGGCTCAGCTACCGCCGCTGGAACCATAATCCGTCAGACCGGCCCTGAGCTTTTTTCTCCTTTCTTCGGTGCGAATGGATGCTCTTCCCGCAGCTCAAGCAAAAGCCAACGCCGCCATTGCCCAACACCTGGGCCTATGGTCGGTGACGCAGCAAGAAGCGCTAAGACAGGACTAGGGCTTTGCAACCTATTGCTTCGTGCAGGAAGCCTACACGCTTGCCGTAAGCTACCCGGTCAACTGGTCGACGCAAACCCTGGCAGAAGCGCTGGCAAACGTACAAGACGCTTTGCAAGACGCCTATCCGTTTCTCAACCAGGAAAGCATCGACCGGCTGAAGGGCTGCTTTGCTTACGCCTGGAAATAAACGCCCCCAACAAGCCTAAACACATGCGGACCGGCGTCAACAAGATGCGCCGCATCGGCTGGAGCATATCGTCCCGCACTATCAAATCTGCGGCAGATTGCCAACCCTATTTGCAGCTTCATTTTGCCGGGTAGCGATGCCCCACCAATCTCGAAAAAGGCCCTGAACAATACCGTTTTAGCCATATGTGGAAAACTTCTAAACTTTCCGTTTGTCGTACCCAACGGAAGCCGATAACTTCCGCATCAAGAACACCGGAGTAGCTCCGTTTCCACCCTCTTTCTGAACGTAGCGCCCGCCCTTGCCCGGCGTGGTGTACTCTTTCCTACAACCCAACACAACTTCCCTCGCTCATGCTGGTACTCAAACGCGACGGCCGCCGCGAATCCGTGAAATTCGATAAAGTCACGGCGCGCATCGAAAAGCTCTGCTACGGGCTCAATCAGAACTTTATTTCCCCCATTGAGGTGGCCAAGAAGGTCATCGACGGAATTTATGACGGCGTGACGACCGTGGAGCTGGACAACCTGGCCGCCGAAACCGCCGCCTCGCTCACCACCAAGCACCCCGACTACGCCATCCTGGCCGCCCGCATTGCCGTCAGCAACCTGCACAAGGTCACGTCCAAGTCGTTCAGCAGCACCATGAAGCGGCTGTATACCTACGAAGACCCCAAGACCGGCGAAAATGCCTCGCTGATTGCCAAGGACGTGTGGGAAATCATCCACAACCACGCCGCCACCCTGGACTCGGCCATCATCTACGACCGCGACTACAACTACGACTTCTTCGGCTTCAAGACGCTGGAGCGCTCGTACCTGCTGCGCCTGGAGGGCAAGGTGGTGGAGCGGCCCCAGCACATGCTGATGCGCGTGTCGGTGGGCATCCACAAGGACGATATCGACTCGGTTATCAAGACCTACAATCTGCTGAGCGAGCGGTGGTTTACCCACGCCACGCCCACGCTGTTCAATGCCGGCACGCCGAAGCCGCAGATGTCGTCGTGCTTCCTGCTGACGATGAAGGACGACTCGATTGACGGCATTTACGACACGCTGAAGAACTGCGCGCTGATTTCGCAGTCGGCGGGCGGTATTGGCTTGTCGGTGAGCAACGTGCGGGCTACGGGTACCTACATCAAGGGCACCAACGGCAACTCCAACGGGCTGGTGCCCATGCTGAAGGTGTTCAACGACACGGCCCGCTACGTGGACCAGGGCGGCGGCAAGCGCAAGGGCGCCTTCGCCATTTACCTGGAGCCCTGGCACGCCGACATTTTCGAATTCCTGGACCTGAAGAAGAACCACGGCAAGGAGGAAATGCGCGCCCGCGACCTGTTCTACGCCCTCTGGACGCCCGACCTGTTCATGAAGCGCGTGGAGGAAAACGGCGACTGGACCCTGATGTGCCCCCACGAGTGCCCCGGCCTGGATACCACCTGGGGCCCCGAGTTCGAGAAGCTCTACGCCAAGTATGAGCGCGAGGGCCGCGGCCGCAAGACCATCAAGGCGCAGGAGCTGTGGTTCGCCATTCTGGAAAGCCAGACCGAGACGGGCACGCCCTACATGCTGTTCAAAGACGCCGCCAACGGCAAATCGAACCAGCAGAACCTGGGTACGATTAAGTCGAGCAACCTCTGCACTGAGATTATTGAGTACACCGACAAGGACGAAATTGCGGTCTGCAACCTGGCCTCGCTGGCCCTGCCCCGCTACCTCGTGACCGACGCCAAGGGCAACACCACCTTCGACCACGCTAAGCTGTACGAGGTGACCTACCAGGCCACGCTGAACCTGAACAAGGTGATTGACGTGAACTACTACCCGGTGCCCGAAACGCAGAAGTCCAACTTCCGCCACCGCCCCATCGGGCTGGGCGTGCAGGGGCTGGCCGATACGTTTATTGCCCTGCGCATGCCCTTCGAGAGCGACGAAGCCTCGGGCCTGAACAAGGACATCTTCGAAACCATCTACTTCGCGGCCATGACGGCTTCGAAGGACCTGGCCATCAAGGACGGGGCCTACGAAACCTTCCCCGGCTCGCCCCTGAGCCAGGGCAAGTTCCAGTTCGACCTCTGGAACGTGACGCCCGACTCGGGCCGCTGGGACTGGGAGAGCCTGCGCGCCGAGGTGGTGAAGCACGGGGCCCGCAACTCGCTGCTGGTGGCGCCCATGCCCACGGCCAGCACCGCCCAGATTCTGGGCAACAACGAGTCGTTTGAGCCCTACACGAGCAACATTTACGTGCGCCGCGTGCTCAGCGGCGAGTTTATGGTGGTGAACAAGCACCTGCTGAAGGACCTGGTGGCCCTGGGCCTCTGGAACGACGCCATGAAGCAGGAAATCATTGCCGCCAACGGCTCGGTGCAGGGCATTGCCCGCATCCCGCAGCACATCAAAGACCTGTACAAGACGGTGTGGGAAATCTCGCAGCGCCGCATCATCGACCAGGCCGCCGACCGCGGGGCCTACATCTGCCAGAGCCAGAGCCTGAACCTGCACGTGCTGAACGTGAACTTCGGCAAGCTCACCAGCATGCACTTCCACAGCTGGAAGAAGGGCCTGAAAACCGGCATGTACTACCTGCGCACCAAAGCCGCCGCCGACGCCATCAAGTTCACGGTGGAAAAGCAAGCCGCCGAAACCCTGGAGCCGATGGCCCTGGTGGAGCAGAACCAATCCGACATGAGCTGCTCGCTGGATAACCCGGACGGCTGCGAGGCGTGTGGGTCGTAGGGGGATTCTGGTCTATTATTAATTCAAGAAAGGAGGTCTTAAAGCCCTCCTTTCTTGCTTTTCCTACCTAATGGAATACAGAATCTATTGCGACGAATCAGTTAAAGACGGCAAGTTTTTCTCAAACTTTTACGGGGGTGTTTTGGTCCGCTCACGCGACTTGCGGCGTGTGGAGAAAGCCATAGATGCTGTTTGCGAAGAGCATCACTTCAACACCGAAATCAAGTGGCAGAAGGTTACCGCAAACTACTTGCAGAAGTACATTGCTTTGATGGATACCTTCTTCGACTTAATGGACGCTGACTTGGTGAAGGTCCGCATCATGTTCACACAGAATGCAAACCGCCCGCTCAATTTGTCGGACGAGCAGTTGCAGAATGAGTATTTCATCCTGTATTATCATTTCTTCCAGCACGCCTTTGGCTTGCCTTATAGCAATGATTCTGGTCGCCCAGTGTATGTCAGGGCTTATTTCGATTATTTGCCTGATACCTTACCCAAGCGGCAGGCATTTAAGGAATACATCAAAGGATTGCAAACAAAGCCGGAGTTTAGATTAGCACACATCAAATTCAGGAGAGATGATATTACTGAAGTTGACTCTAAAACTCACCGATTGCTACAGTTACTAGATGTTGTGCTTGGCAGTATGGCTTTTCGCCTCAATGACAAGCACCTTGAAAAGCCCGACGGTGCCCGGTACCGTGGCAAGCGGACCATTGCAAAAGAAAAGTTATACAAGCACATCAACGGGCGTATCCAAAGACTGCTTCCCGCTTTCAATTGTGGCTGTTCTACTGGCTTGCGCGGCGGTGGTCTGGAAAACCGTTGGCTCCACGCTTACAGACATTGGCTCTTCGTACCCAATGCTAAGGAGGTAGATACTACGAAGTATAAGAAATAGAAAAAGCTCCGTTCTCCCTACATAAACTTCCCAAGTGGAACTTGGGCGTTCGGGAGCTACAGAGCTTTTCTACGGGCAAAGGTGGGGAAATTCTGCTGAAATTCCACAAAGTATTTTGTAAAAACGTAAGTAGTCTTCGATAGGTTTCTAGGTATTTACCATCCAGACAGTGGTATTGACCTAAAAAGGACGGCACAATGGCCGTCCTTTTTATATAGCCTCAAGAGGCTTAAGCCACCACAGATACCGTATCCGCACTGGCAAATCCCTGATTCAAATCCTCTGCACTATTGTGAGTAGTGTAAGTTTCTTGCTTCATTGTGACCTCCTTTTTAAATGTTCTGTCTGCGTTTATTGTCAAGTTCAAGTTTATCCAGCAAATGCTTGCGTTGAAGAGCAGGATTAGCAGATATGAGCCAATCTTGCTCTTGGTTGTCGTTGAAAATTTTGGTGCAGAGGAGGGGGAAATACTGTTCTTGGGTTTAGCATCTGGGTACCAACGAGGTGGTCAAATCCAGTAACTCTTCAAAGATAGCATCTTAAGCTTCCCCCGCCGCTGCCGCCCCCGGTCGCGGCGGGTGGGCGGGTGGGGCCGGGGGGGTGGGGCCGCCCCCCCCCAACTGGCGCGAGTTTAGCCCCAACTGGCCCCAACTGGCGCGAGTTTAGCGCAGCGTAACTCGTGACTAGCCATGAGGTGGAGGTTGTACCTCCACTGCCGCGCCAGCGGCAAGCCGAAACCGCGCCGCCTGGAGAAATTCGGGCGGCGTGGTCGTTCTAACGGGGGAGGCACAGCCTCCCGGCATGAGCTGGCACGAGGTACGCTGCGCTAAACTCGCGCCAGTGGTGCCGCTCCCCTCCCCACCGTCGCTCGGCTGGGCCGAGTGACGCTTACGCTCTGAGCAGCCGGGCTACGAATCCGTCCGGGTTGCCTGCGCACGCCTTGCCCGGCTGGCGCGGGACGCTTGCGGCACAGCCGGCTCCGGCGTAGGTGGTCACCCGGCCTAGCCGAGCGACGGCGGAGTAGCTTATCCGGTGTCCTCGGCAAAAGTCACCCAATCGAAAAAAACAAATCGAATAGGTGACTTTGCCGGTGCGGCATCTACTTTGCTGGCCCGCTGCCACCTGCCTGCGGGGGCGCTACCGGGATGCCTCGCCCCCCACCTCTTTCCCGGAAACCACCGCGGCGGCTGCCTTCATTTTGCGCTGACCCAGGCGGAGCCAGGGCGCTGGCTGGGGGGGGGGGGTACCACATGTCCCGAAACGCGGCGGCTCTATGCGTTTGACGAGGAGCTGCGGCTACTGGTATTTCGGGCCCCGGGTAGGGTAGCTATAAAGTAGGGTACCCAAAAAAAATAAAACAGGTACCCTACTAACGAGTAGGGCACCTGCGGTTTTTTTTAGCAGTACCCTACTCCCGTGTGCTCCTGCGTCCTTTTCACCGACCACCGCTACGCCCTGAGCAGCTATGCTGCGAACCAGCCCGGGCTGCCGGAGCGGGTCCGGACGGCGCGGGACCAGCGCGGAAAAGTCGCTCCGCGTAGTCGTCACCCGGCATAGCCGAGCGACGGCGAAGGCAAGCATTGCTGCCAATGAAGCTGGTTAGGCAGTCGCCAAAATCAATCAGAACATCATGCTTCGACTTCGCTCAGCATGATGTTCTTTGGACTTCCTAAACAGCTTCAATACCAGCAAGCGTAACGCAAAAGTCACGCAATCGAAAAAAATAAATCGAATACGTGACTTTGTCGGTGAAGACCCCTACTTCGCCGGCCTCGCAGTCGCTCGGCTGTGCCGAGTGCCCCCCCATCTGGCGCGAGTTTAGCGCAGCGTAACTCGTGACCAGCCATGACGTGGAGGTTATACCTCCACTGCCGCAACGCGGCAAGCCGGAACCGCACCCAACTGGCGCGAGTTTAGCGCAGCGTAACTCGTGACCAGCCATTATGTGGAGGTTGTATCTCCACTGCCGCGCCAGTGGCAAGCCGAAACCGCGCCACCTGGAGAAATTCGGGCGGCGTGGTCGTTCTAACGGGGGAGGCACAGCCTCCCGGCATGAGCTGGCATGAGGTACGCTGCGCTAAACTCGCGCCAGTGGCGTAGCTTACGGAATGAAAGATGGCAGCCAATCGCACCAATGATTTGCACCTTATGAAGTACCTGATGCTGGGCATTGCCTTCGTTCTAACGCTCTCAAACGTCGAGGGTATTGCTTGTGCACCGCCTCCCAGGACATTCTCGGTAAGCCGGGATTACCTGCAAGCTTGCGAAGTAGGGACAGAGTGCAAGCCGATTATCATAAGGCGGAAAGCAGGGGAAGCAGTGGAACTGGTCTTGCCCGAGATGTTGAGAACGTCGGTTACCGTATGGGACGAAAAGAACTACGGCAAACTCTTGAAACGTAACGGTACCTATCAGCCCATTCAACGCACTGGGACTGGTAATAATGCCACTGACTTGAAGGAAACGGTACTAACCTTGGGAAAACTGAAGGACGGGACTTATTACGTTTGGCTAGCTGGTGATTCCGTAGGATGCACTTTTCAAGTGAAATTGAAAACAGAATAGCTCCTGACGTTTCCTCAGCCGCTGCCGTCCCCGGTAGCGGCTGGCGGGCTGGGGTCCTCCACTGCTGGCGCGCGGTTGTGACGCGTGACTTCCGGCACCGCGTCTCTGACGAGAATCGTTGGAGCCGGTTGTTCTCATGGCCGCGTTACAGACGCGCAACAGCCTGAGTTCGGCAGCGGCCGCAAAGCAACATACGTTGAGTACCCGGCTCTTAATTGGCCACGAGCACCGGGGAAATGGCCGTATTTTTGCGGGCGTACTACCGTAGAGGGAGGCTTATGAGCGACACTACCTTAGTCTCCGAATCGTTCGGAGCCATTCATCTGGCGCCCGAAGTGCCGAGCACGATTATTCAATGGACGGGCTTTGCCAATAGCGAACAGCTTCGCTCCCTCATGAATGAAACCCTCCGCCACTACATCAGCGAAACCAAGCGGCACAAAGGCCCCGTGGGCTGGATTGCCGATTTGCAGGGGCTGGGCGCCGTAAAACCGGCCGACCAGGAGTGGCTGCACACCGACTGGAACCCCCGGGCCTATGCCGCCGGTGTGCGCTACATGGCTTTTGTGGAAGCCGAATCGGTGTTTGGCAAGATTTCAGGGAAGCAGTATGCCACCAACGTGATGCAGAGCGAGGAATACACCTTTCACATCCGTTACCTGCCCACGATGGCCGCCGCCAAAGCGTGGCTGGCCGAAGTATTACCCATTACCCCTACAACCTAGAGTACATGCGTCAAGAATTAAGAAGCCCCTTGGAACGGACTTACCTCACGATAGAGCCCGTACCCACCGACCGCTGGATTGACGTGAACTGGATGGGCTACCTCACCGGCGACAATATCCGGACCGGGGCGGCGGCCTATACGGCCGCTCTGGCCGAGTCGGGCTACCACGCCGTACTCAACGATACCCGCGCTGTGCTGGGCCCCTGGGAGCATTCGCTCGATTGGGTGATCAATACCTGGGCACCCCAGGCCGCCGAGGCAGGCCTCACCCATTTTGCCATGATTACTACGCGCGAGTCGATGGCCGATGCCACCGCCGTGGCCTTTTATCAGCAGCTGACGTCCTTCAAAGCCGAGATGTTTTCGAATATGGAAGAGGCGAAGCAATGGCTGCGCCAGTTTTCGCTGGCCCGATAGGGCAGCGTAACTCGTGCCCAGCCTTGCGGTGGCGGTTATACTGCCACTGCCGCGCCAGAAATAACCCCAACACCGCGCCGCCTGGAGAAGTCCGGGCGGCGTTTCAGGATGGCGGAGGAGCGCAACGGCCCGGCACAGGTTGGTATGGGGTCCGAGGAGACTACACCGTGTTAAGGCGGGCCGCGCGAGCTGCTGGTAAGTGCCCCAACTGGTACTCGGTGGGCTTAGCGTTTCTGCCCGGCCTTCTGCGTTTTGAGCCACTGTAGGGCAGCCAGCACTTTGGCATCTTTGGTGGGCTCGGCGAAGTTGTCGCCGCCGGTGATGAGCACGTCGGGCAGTACGTTGGGGGCGTGGAGTTTGCCGGTGCGGTCGGCTTCCACGAGGGCGGCAATGGTCAGGAAGGTATCCTTATCGACGGGGTAGCCCGCGTTGGCGGTGGTCAGGCCATAGGTAGGCTCGCCGAAGAACCGGGTGGCCGGCCGGCCGTGCAGGCCGATGGCCACGATTTCGCCCGAGCTGGCCGTGAGGCCGCTAAGCAGCACAGCAATGGGCTTGTCGGTTCGGCGTACGGGGCAGCGGTCCTGGCTGTGGGTAGCGGCCAGCGTATCGAAGTAGAAGTCGCCGTGGCGCAGGTACCAGTTGCCGTCGGGCTTGCCGTCTTTATCGACGAAGCCGCCCAGCGGACCGTCGCCGATGAGCGTGCCCAGGCCACCGAGCATGGGGGCCATGGAGCCGCCCGTGTTCAGGCGCAGGTCGATGATCCAGGCCTTTATTTTGTTGGAGTTGATGGCGCAGAGCGAATCGCGCAAAAGCTGGGCTTCTTGGCGCATCTTTTCCAGGCTGCCGCCGGGCGAGTTGCCGGGCAGCTGTACGTAGCCAATGCGGCCTTCCAGCACCCGGACGCGGATGGTGGGCTTTTGGGCTACTGCGGCTTTTACGGCCGCATTGGCATAAGCAGCGCGGGGCTTGCGCCATTTGTAGTCTTTGCCCTTGTAGGTGAGGTAGCCGTGGTCGTCGTGCAGCTGCTCGAATATGTAGGCGTACACTGGCAGCGTTTCGCGCACGGTGCGGGCACCCTGCACTTTCTGATATACGGTGGTGCGCAGGCCGGCCCAGTCGATGTTATCTCTACCCAGGGCATTGGCTTGCAGCACGGCCAGGGTATTGTCAAGATGGGCTTTTACGGAGTCGGGAAGCGGAGCGGTGATGTTTTGAGCGGCGGCTGAGAAAGCCAGAAAACCACACAGCACGAGTCCGAGGAAGTGTTTCATGTCGGCAATATGCGAATTTGGCGACCAGCGTTGCCTGGAGCCCCCCTCTGGCGCGCGAGCAGCAGTAGCGCGAACTGTGTAGTTCGCGCTACTGCTGCGCCGATAGAACGACTGCCAACGGCGCGGGGACGCGAACTACACAGTTTGCGCTACTAGCCATTGACCTCGGAACCGCTCCAACTGGTTGGCTTCCGCCCTAAACTGGCTCCCGTCGGAGGCCACCTACGGCCGGCGGCTGGGGGGATGTTGCGTGGCCGGGCTTCAGCCGACCCGCGACATGGCCTCAGCTACGGCGCAGGTGCCTGCCAGTCGGTCGAGGGCGCGCAGGTTGGGGTTGAGCCGGGGAGTAGCGGGCGGGAACAGAGGAAGCGCAGACATGGCAGCAGGGCTTTGCAGTTGGCGCTTAGAGCCTATCCAAATAGGCATTATTTTCGGGTATGGCAACGACTCAAGAATTCATCATTTCCGATGCCTTGTGGGAGCGTCTGCGGCCGCTGCTGCCGGTGCATACCCCGAAGGCTCATCCCCT
>NZ_SRLD01000056.1 GCF_004745955.1 Hymenobacter elongatus
GCAGGGCAAACACGATCTGGGCCTCGGTAAACTTCGTCTTTTTCATGGCGCATGTCTCTTGGTTTAAGATACAACAAGGGCCTGATTTCTCTACTTTAGCGTGGACCAGTTTCTTGGGAGGAGGTCACATCAGCGCAAAGTATTACCCGCTAAGCCGCGTCTTCAACCAGGGATTTTATCTGCGTGCCAGCTATGGCCCCGGCCAACTCACGGCCAAGCGCGACTACCAGGATGAGGCCAAAACCTTCCGTCACCAGTTCGCCATCGGCAGCACGCTGCTGGGTGGGGTGGGCTACTCGCTGCCGCTGAACAAGTGCAGCCTAAGCCTGGAGGTCGAAATGGAGCGGGCCCGCCGCAACGGCACCATTTCCGGCGTAGGCGATAGTCAGGTGTTCCGCAGCGGGCAGGTGGGCGTGAATGTGGTGCTGACGTTCTGAGAGGAATGGTGTAGAGCTACATCCTGGCGTTTTATCAACCAGGCTATCTGGCCAGTAGTGCTTCTGGAGTGTTTTTCCTTTCCAGAACTTCCTGTTGAGCATTCTACTTCCTGCCCACACAGTCTAGTAGGAATAGAGCATGCGGGTGGCGCGGATAGCAAGAGGTAAACAGCCGTTGGCACAGCGGGTAGGCGGCTATGCGAACGGCTGCTGTATGGTTGATACAGTGCTTTCATATATAGTTGTAAAGTACCACGAAGGAATAGGGTGGAAGGCGGTTTTTTACTAATTTAGTTGGCAGGTATAAGGGTAAAAAATATGGCAATGGATGACGCTGGTAAAATGTTTGGCACTCCTAAATCTATCATCAGGCTTGTAGTTGACTAATATAATTAGGAACTTTATGCGCTTGCCGCCCCTTAAGAATATTGCGTTCTGCGCCGCTAACGGTACTTTTGATGAACACCCGCATTCCCCCCGCCGACCAACCCTTGTTTCCTATGGTCAACCCTGACGCTCCTTTAGATGAAACGCCGACGCCTGCTGTATTTGGCGCCGGCGATACCCTCAGCTTTGATGACGCCACTACGCCCGCTCAACCAACTGCCGCCGACCACGAACACCATGCCCCCGATGCCGGCGAGCTGACCTTGGCCGAATCATCAGAAGATGTGGAGGTCGTGACGGAAGCCACGCCCGTGACCGAGGAAACCGAGGAGGAGCCCAAGTTTGCCCCCGGCGAAACCATTCACGACGTGGCCACCGTGGCCGGTATGTACCAGAATTGGTTTCTGGACTACGCCTCCTACGTGATTCTGGAGCGCGCCGTGCCTGCCATCGAGGACGGTCTGAAGCCCGTGCAGCGCCGTATTCTGCACGCCATGAAGGAGATGGACGACGGCCGCTTCAACAAGGTGGCCAACGTCATCGGCCAGACCATGCAGTACCACCCCCACGGCGACGCCAGCATCGGCGACGCCATGGTGAACCTGGGCCAGAAGGATTTGCTGATCGAAACCCAGGGTAACTGGGGCGACATCCGCACCGGCGACGGCGCGGCCGCCCCGCGCTACATCGAAGCGCGGCTGAGCAAGTTTGCCCTCGAAGTTATCTTCAACCCCGACATCACCGACTGGCAGATGAGCTACGACGGCCGCAAGCGCGAGCCGACCACGCTGCCGGTGAAATTCCCGCTGCTGCTGGCCCAGGGCGTGGAGGGTATTGCCGTGGGTTTGAGCACCAAGATCATGCCCCACAACTTCCGCGAGCTGTGCAAGGCCAGTATCGACGTGCTCCGGGGCCGGGAAATCCAGCTGTTTCCCGACTTCAGCACCGGCGGCCTTTGCGACGTCACCAACTATAACAGCGGGCAGCGCGGGGCCAAAATCCGCCTGCGGGCCACCATCGAGAAGGCCGACAAGACCATGCTCGTCATCCGCGACATTCCCTACGGCACCACCACCACGGCGCTGATGGAAAGCATCGTGAAAGCCTCGGAAGCCAATAAAATCAAGATCAAGAAGGTGGTCGATAACACGGCCGCCGCCGTGGAAATCCAGGTTCACCTGCCCACCGGCGTGAGTCCCGACCTCACGATGGACGCGCTATACGCCTTCACGGACTGCGAAATCTCGATTTCGCCCAATACTTGCGTCATTATCGAGGACAAGCCGCGCTTCGTGGGCGTGGAGGATATGCTGAAGCTGAGCACCGGCAAAACGGTGCGCCTGCTGGAGCGGGAGCTGGAAATCAGGCAGGACGAGCTGCACGAAAAGTGGCACTCGGCCTCGCTGGAAAAGATCTTCATCGAAAACCGCATCTACCGCAAAATTGAGGAGTGCGAAACCTGGGCCGACATTCTCGAAACCATCGAGAAGGGGCTGGGCAAGTTCGTGCGCGTTGATGGGCAAAAGGCGAAGGCCGACGACCAGCGCATCGTACTACGCCGCGCCATCACCGAGGACGACCTCACGCGGCTGACCGAAATCCGCATCAAGCGCATCAGCAAGTTCGACGGCTTCAAGGCCGACGAGTACATTCAGAAGCTCGAAGCCGAGCTGGCCGAGGTCGCCGACCACCTGGCCAACCTCACCCGCTACGCCATTCACTACTTCGAGAACCTGCTGAAAAAGTACGGCGTGAACCGGGAGCGCAAAACCCAGCTCCGCACCTTCGACGTGGTAACGGCCCAGAAGGTGGCCGTGGCCAATCAGAAGCTTTACGTGAACCGCCAGGATGGCTTCGCGGGCTACGGCCTCAAAAAGGACGAGTTCATCTGCGACTGCTCCGACCTCGACGACATCATCGCCATCCGCCGCGACGGCTCCTTTACGGTAGTGCGCATTTCGGAAAAGACCTTCGTGGGCAAGGACATCCTGCACGTGGGCGTCTACAACAAGAACGACGACCGGCTGGTGTACAACATGATGTACCAGGACGGCCCCTCGGGCGTGGCCTACGCCAAGCGCTTCCTCGTCACGGGCATCACCCGCGACAAAGTGTACGACCTGACCAAGGGCGGCAAGAGCTCCAAAGTGCTCTACCTGACGGCTAATCCTAACTCGGAGTCGGAGCTGGTGAGCGTGCAGCTTGCCGACAAGGCCCCGGCCCGGGTGAAGCAGTTCGACTTCGACTTTGCCGAGCTGGCCATCAAGGGCAAGGGCTCGATGGGCAACATCGTGACCAAGCAGCCGATCAAGAAAATCACCCAGAAAAGCCTCGGCGACTCCACCCTGGGCGGCCGGGAAGTATTTTTCGATGCCGTGGTGGGCCGCCTCAACACCGCCGGCCACGGCCGCTACCTGGGCACCTTCGACACCGACAATACGGTGCTGGTGGTGTACCGCGACGGCAGCTACGAGCTGAAGTCGCCCGACCCGGCCCACCACTTCGACGTGCCCAACATTGTGCTGCTGCGCAAGCTGGAGGCCGATACCGTGCTCAGCGCCGTGTATGCGGAAGGCGACACAAAGGTGCATTACGTGAAGCGGTTCAAGATTGAAACCAGTACTCTGGAAAAGCGCTTCATCTTCATCTCCGAAACCAAGGGCTCCAAGCTGCTGGCCGCTACGGCCTTTGCCGAGCCGGTGGTGGAAGTAAAGCTCCAGCGCGACAAGAAGGCCGACAAGGAAACCGAGAAGCTGCTGCTCCCCGAGTTCATCGATGTAAAGGGCTGGAAGGCCATGGGCAACAAGCTCAACTACTTCCGCATTCATGCCGTGAACCTGCTCACCGACGAAGGCCCCGAGCCCCAGCGGCGCGAGGTAGCCCGCAGGAAAGGCCCCGCTACCATTCCGCGCCCGGCGGCAGCAGCGCCGGAAGAAACCGGCCCGCTGCCCGAACTGACCGGCCCGGTGGAAGTAACCAGTGAGGATGTGGAACGGGCCCAGGCGGTGCTGCGCCGACCAAAGGCCCAGCTGGGATTATTCTAAATGAAATAAAAAGCCCCGGTTGAAATGCCTTGTCCTTACCCACATCTTTGGTGGGCTTGCCCGAATGTGCTTCACGCAGGGTCCCGCAGGGGTAGAGCGCCGTGTCTCGCAGTGCCATTCAGCAAAAATACGGCGGGACACCTTTAACACTGCGGGACACTGCGTGAAAGCCTCATTGCAGCCGCTGGAAAAGATGTGGGTAAGGACAAGGTTGAAATGCTGGGGCTTTTTTTGTGTTATTGCGCAAAATGTTCCCAGTCCAGCTTTGCGACTGGTATTCGTCTCGCTTTCATTGATGTTCGCTCACTCGTCCTGCCTATTCAGAAAATGGCTGCTACTCTGGCTATTGCTGGCCGCAGGAGTCAGCCCTGTTACAGCGGCGGTGGGGGCCAACATAGACCCGATACCATCAGAAGCGGCCCCTTTCGATATTGGTAAGCTGCTGGCCGAAGCCCGGGCGTTGCAAAAGCAGTACAAGGAATCAGAGGCGTTGGCTAAGTATGAGCAGGTACTGGGGCAGGCTCCCGGCAACTACGAAGCGCTGTGGCAGGCTGCGGTGCTCAGCGTCCACATCGGCACCCGCTACACCGATGAGACGCGGAAAGCCGCTTATTTTGCCGCTGCCCGTCTGTATTCAACCCGCGCTCTGGTGGTGAAACCGGAAGGAGCCGAATCAAATTATGCTGAGGCCCTCGCCTTATCCACCCAGGCCACGCTGCTGAACGCCCGTGGCCGGTTGGTGGCCTATAAGGAAATGAAGCCCTACGTATTCAAGGCCGTGGAGCGGGCTCCCAAATGGGCCGACGCCTGGCAGCTGCTCGGTCGCTGGCACTACCGCGTCGATCATTACAACGTGTTGGAACGCGCCTACAGCCAGTTGTTGCTGGGCGGCATGCCTGGTAGCGCCAGCACCCCCAAAGCCATTGAGGCTCTGGTGAAAGCCCACGAGCTAGAGCCCAAGCGCATTCAGTTCTGCTACGATCTGGCGCGGGTGCATCTCAATCAGGGCCAGCGCACCCGGGCCAGCAACGTGCTGCAGGAAGCCACGCAGCTCACGCCCGTTACCAGTGAGGAGCTGGAAATGAGCCGGCGCTGTCGCCTGATGCTGACGCAGCTCAACAAACGAATGCTCAAGCAGCTGCACCGCAAAGTCAAAAACACGCTTTAACATCAGCCCTGACCGGCCGCCGAGTATCTTTGTGCCAGTGCTGTCTTTCCCACCGCTTGCCGTGATTTTTATTCGTCTCTTTCTGGGTTGTGTGCTCAGCGCGACGTTGCTCAGCGCCTGCGACGACGCCCCGGCTAGTCGTACCGAAACCATGGTCAACTTGGCCACGGTGCAGAGCGGCCCCCAGATTCAAGCCCAGGAGCTGGAAGGAGCTATTGCTCGGCAGCCCCGCAATGCCTCCCTCTATGCCCGTCGGGCCGCTTTTCGCCTCGATGCCGGCCAGGTAGCTGCTGCCTTGCAGGATATCAATCAGGCCATCGACCTCGATGAGGATCAGGGCGAGTTTTACTTTACCAAAGCCCGGGCTCTGCGCAGCCAAAACCGCTTGTCGGCCACGCTGGCAGCCGCCGAGGAAGCCTCCCGCCGCGGGTTTTCGTCGCCTGAGCTAAACCTGCTGGTGGGGGAAACCCAGCTGGCGGCCCGCCATTACCAGGATGCCATCGACCAACTTGACCGCGCCCTGCAGCAGGAGCCCGACCATGCCGGCGCGCTGTTTTACAAAGGCATTGCTTCCCTGGCCCTAGCCGATACCGCCCAGGCCCTGCAGTACTTGCGGGCCAGTACTGCCCGCGACCCGCGCCAGCCAGAAACTCTGCACCAGCTGGCTTTTTTGTCGAATGCCTACCGGCTCCCCGCCGAGGCCCTCGTCTATACTACTCGGGGCCTCAAGCTGGCTCCTGCCTACGGTCTGTTGTGGTACGACCACGGCCGCCAGTTCGAGCTGCAAAACCAGCCTGACAGCGCCCTGCGCTGCTATTACCGGGCCATTCGCCTCGACACTACCCTCTACCGCGCCGACTACCGCTTAGCCTTGGCGGCTTTCAAGCAACGGCAATACGCCTCAGCCATACCACACTTGCAGCGGGCTGTGCGGCGGGCACCGCGTCTGCCCAATGCCCGACAGATGCTGGCGGAAAGCTACGAAAGCCAGGGACGAGCGGCCGATGCCCTGGCCCAGTACCGCCTGCTAGTAGTCGAAAACCCCGGTAATCGGCACTGGACGTATAAAGTGTGGAAAGCCGGCGAACAAGCCCGCCGGCTCCGCCCTGATTCTACCTTCCGCCGCCGGGCTGCGATAGAGCCACTGGCACCGCTCCCCCAGCGGGTCACGCCGGCCTTGACCAACTAAGGGCCACTGGTAGGGTAGATGCGGGCGTGTCTGATACTGCTCTGTTATCCTGCCTGAGCTGGTCGCTGGCCAAGTGCTGCGCCCTATTGGTGCTGCCTGGGAAGCGCTGCAGACCCTCACGCCGTGGCGAACCAATTATCCGCTGGGCCGCTAAAAACCGCCCCAAGCTGCTAACTTGCGAGCTAACGCTGTTTGTATAGCTACTTTTCCTTTTCTACCCATGATCAATATCACGCTTCCCGACGGTTCCGTCCGCCAGTTTGAGCCCGGCGTTTCGGGCTACGATGTGGCCGCCAGCATCAGTGAAGGCCTGGCCCGCAATGCCTTGGCCGTTCGCGTCAACGGGGAGGTTCGCGACCTGAACCGCTCCCTCGACGACAGTGCCAACCTCGAAATTCTAACTTGGAACGATACCGCCGGCAAAGCCACGTTCTGGCACTCTTCGGCTCACCTCATGGCCGAAGCGCTGGAGGCTCTGTATCCCGGCGTTAAGCTGGGCATTGGCCCCAGTATCGAAAACGGTTTCTATTACGATATTGACCTGGGCGAAGGCCGCACGATTTCAACGGATAATTTCCCTGAAATCGAGAAGAAAATTCTGGAGTTAGCAAAAAATAAAAGCCGCTACGAGCGCCGCGAGGTGAGCAAAGCCGATGCTATTGCCTACTTCACCGAAAAGGGCGACGAATATAAGCTCGACTTGCTCGAGCGTCTTGACGATGGCACTATCACCTTTTACCAGCAAGGCGGTTTCACCGACCTCTGCCGGGGGCCACACATTCCTGATACCTCGCCGATTAAGGCTGTAAAGCTACTCAACGTGGCCGGTGCCTACTGGCGTGGCGATGAGAAGAACAAGCAGCTCACGCGCATTTATGGCATCACTTTTCCCAAAGCCAAGGAACTCACCGAGTATCTCGAAAAGCTGGAGGAAGCCAAGCGTCGCGACCACCGCAAGCTGGGCAAGGAGTTGGAGCTGTTTGCTTTCTCGGAGAAAGTAGGCGCGGGGCTGCCCTTGTGGCTACCGAAAGGCACGGCCCTGCGCGAGCGCCTGGAGCAGTTCATGCGCAAAGCGCAGGTAAAAGCCGGCTATCTACCAGTGGTTACGCCCCATATCGGCTCCAAGGAGTTGTATGTCACCTCGGGCCACTACGAGAAGTACGGTGCCGACTCGTTCCAGCCCATCAAGACGCCCAACCCCGGCGAGGAGTTTTTCCTCAAGCCGATGAACTGCCCGCACCATTGCGAGATTTATAAGACCAAGCCCCGCTCGTACCGCGACCTGCCGATTCGTCTGGCGGAGTTCGGCACGGTGTACCGTTACGAGCAGAGTGGGGAGCTGCACGGCCTCACGCGCGTGCGCGGCTTCACCCAGGACGATGCCCACATCTTCTGTCGCCCAGATCAAGTAAAGCAGGAGTTTATCAAGGTTATCGACCTGGTTCTCTACGTGTTCAGCTCACTGGGCTTTGAAGACTATACGGCCCAGATTTCCCTGCGCGACCCCGAAAATAAGGCGAAGTACATCGGCTCCGATGAGAACTGGCTGCTGGCCGAAACGGCTATTCAGGAGGCCGCCGCCGAGAAAGGGCTGCGCACGGTAACTGAGTTGGGCGAGGCCGCCTTCTACGGCCCCAAACTCGACTTCATGGTGCGTGATGCCTTGGGTCGGAAGTGGCAACTCGGTACTATTCAGGTCGACTACAATCTGCCCGAGCGCTTCGAGCTGGAGTACGTAGCCCCCGATAACTCCCGCCAGCGCCCCGTGATGCTGCATCGTGCCCCGTTTGGCTCCCTCGAGCGGTTCGTGGCAGTGCTCATCGAGCACTGTGCCGGCAACTTCCCCCTGTGGCTCTCGCCCGAGCAGTTCGCAGTGCTGCCCATTTCGGAAAAATACCAGGACTATGCCCAGCAAGTGTACGACCAGCTGGTGCAGGCCGAAATGCGCGGCTCCTTGGATAGCCGAGACGAGAAAATCGGCCGTAAAATCCGGGACGCCGAAATGTCGAAAGTGCCCTATATGCTTATAGTAGGAGAGAAGGAACAGGAAAACGGTATAGTCTCGGTGCGCAAGCACGGCGAAGGCGACATCGGCAGCGTGCCTTTAGACGCCTTCATTCGCAGCTTTCAGGAACAGGTAGCTGAGATGACGGCAGTCAAATAGCCACACTCACGGCAAGCCGTACAGCCCGCCGTGCAGAGGTCGGACCACTCACTCTTGACACGTAAAGCCCCAATATCTTTTCGGATGTTAGGGCTTTATGTAAGGACCGTAATCATCCTGATTCGAAGGATACACTGCCTCTGTTTCGACCAATACTGACGGCCGGAAAGACAATTTTATATAGTCTTTCTTGAGGGTTTGGAAAAAAAGGCGGATATTCGCCCGCTGATTGAACCGACGAAGCTTCCGTTTTGCCCGTGTTCAGCAGCTTAAAAGTTAATCAGCTCACCTTTCAGAAGGAGGACCAACTCATAGCAACCCCCAATCGCCGCTACATTCCCCGCGCTCAGGTAGAGGAGCCGTTCAAAATCAATCAGAAGATTACGGCCCGGGAAATACGTCTGGTCGGCGAAAACGTCGAGCAAGGCATCTATTCAATTGAGCAGGCCCGTCGGATGGCCCAGGAGCAAAACCTTGACCTGGTCGAGATTTCGCCCACTGCTACTCCGCCGGTGTGCCGTGTTATCGACTACTCAAAATTCAAGTACGAGCAGAAGAAACGCACCCGCGAAATGAAAGCCAAGGCTACGAAAGTGGTCCTGAAGGAAATACGTTTCGGGCCTAATACCGACGACCACGACTTCGCCTTTAAACTGAAGCACGCCCAGGAATTCCTGAAGGAAGGTGCTAAGATTAAAGCGTACGTACACTTCGTGGGTCGCTCTATCGTATTCAAGGAGCGTGGCGAAATTTTGCTGCTCAAGTTTGCGCAGGCGTTGGAAGAACTGGCCAAGGTGGAGCAGTTGCCCAAGCTCGAAGGCAAACGAATGTTCCTGTATCTGGCTCCCAAAGTCGCTCCCTCGGTTGCCAAGCCCAAGCCTGTAGCACCTGCTGCTAAGGAAGGTGCGCCGGCCCCAAAGGAAGCGCAGCCTAAAGAGGTTCAGGAATAGCCCAACCCGCATTTTCTTTTTTCTCAATTCATACCACAATGCCAAAAGTAAAGACGAAATCCGGTGCTAAGAAGCGTTTTACGCTCACCGGCTCGGGCAAGGTGAAGCGGAAGCACGCCTTCAAAAGCCACATCCTCACGAAGAAGTCGACCAAGCAAAAGCGTAATCTGACGCACATCACCTTGGTAAGCTCAGCGGACATGAACCGCGTGAAGGACATGCTGAACATCTAAGTTCGGTTTGTAGCTTAAGTAAATTTCAACCCGGTGTCCGGTCTCGAAGACTTTAATGAATAGTCACCGGCCGCCAAAAAAGAGTAGGTTATGCCAAGAAGTGTAAACCACGTGGCCTCGCGCCACCGCCGTAAAAAAGTAATGCGTCTGGCGAAAGGCTATTTCGGCCGTCGCAAGAACGTATGGACCGTTGCCAAGAACGCCGTTGAGAAGGGTCTTCTCTATGCCTACCGCGACCGGAAAACCAAGAAGCGCGAGTTCCGCGCCCTCTGGATTCAGCGCATCAACGCTGGTGCCCGTGAGCATGGTCTGTCGTATTCGCAGTTGATGGGTGGTCTGAAAAAGGCTGGTATCGAACTGAACCGTAAAGTTCTGGCCGACCTCGCCCTGAATCACCCCGCTGCTTTCAAAGGCATCGTGGAGAAAATTAAATAAAGAGCCCGCTCAGGTATACCTGCTACGCTGTTTAGCAAAAAAGCCCGCATCCAGAATTGGTTGCGGGCCTTTTTTATGCCCTCCTGCCGACTTATAGAGGTCCTGCTACTGTGGCCGGACTAACAGAAAAACAGGCTTCCCCTTACAAGTGGTCTGCTCCACCAACTGGTATCCGCATTTGGTCGCTACCCATAGCGAGGCTGCGTTTTTCGGGTCGATAACGCAGACCGTGAAATACGGCGCAGTTGGAGCCAGTAGGCAGTTCTAAATTAGGCTTAAAAATAAAAATCCCTTGACAGCTAGTCAAGGGATTTTTTGTGTAGCGGGGACGAGAGTTGAACTCGTGACCTCAGGGTTATGAATCCTGTGCTCTAACCAACTGAGCTACCCCGCCGGGTTTTTGGTGCCGCAAAGGTAACGACAAGATTTCGACCGACGCAAGCCCTATGTAAAAAAAAAGCCGTGTATATTGGCTGAACCCATTGCTGATTACCGAATGGGGTCCTCTCCCTTTTTCTAGTTTTGCTCCGCTTATGCCGCTTTCTGCTACTCGTTCCAAGCACCGCTTTACGGTCGAACTGCCCGTAAACGCCTCTCCTAAAATCCTCTATCCTTACTTAGCCTCAGCCTCCGGATTGTCGCAATGGTTCTGCCAGGATGTGCGCATCGATGAAGATCATCGCTACAACTTTATCTGGGACAACCAGCCGCACTACGCTGAAATGACCTCCCACCGTACCAATCGGTCGGTTCGGTTTGTGTTTCTGGACCAAAACAAGCGCAATACGCCCGACGCCAACTACCTGGATTTTAGCCTCGAAGAATCACAGCTGACCCAGGAAGTGTATCTGCGAGTGATGGACTACTCCGAAGAAACCGATGACGTGGAGCTGCAGGAGATGTGGGAAAGCCTCATTCTGAAGCTGCGCGAGCTGGTTGGGGGCTAAGCTGCTCCGAAATAAAGTTGCGGGTAGAAGAGTAAAACGGACCGTATCTTCGTTGATCTTTTACTTTCTGCTGGCCAGCCGCGCTTCGGTGCTGGCCAGCAGGAGTACCGCTCATGAAGAAACTCGATAAGCTCATTCTACAGGCCTTTGCCGGGCCGTTTCTGCTCACCTTCGCCGTCGTGCAGTTTATTCTGCTCATGGTCACCATGCTCAAGTACATGGATGATTTGATAGGCAAGGACCTGGGCTGGCAGGTGATTACCAAGCTGATTTTCTTTTTCAGCGTCATCACCATCCCCACCGCTTTGCCGTTGGCCGTGCTCTTGTCGTCGCTGATGACCTACGGCAATCTGGGTGAGCACCACGAGTTGACGGCTATTAAAAGCTCCGGCATTTCCCTGACTCGTATTCTGCGGCCAGTGTTTCTGCTGAGCGTGGCATTGGCGGGCATGGCTTTCTGGTTCAACAACAGCATCGTGCCCAGCGCTAATCTGGAAACGTTCAGCTTGCTGTGGGATGTGCGCCAGCAGAAGCTAGCGTTGGATATCAAAGAGGGTGTGTTCTACAATGGTTTGCCGGGCTATACGATCAAGGTAAACCAGAAGGAAGGCGAAAATGGCGACCTGCTCAAGGGAGTCATGATTTATGACCATACTAACGGTCGGGGCAATTCTACCGTTATCCTGGCCGATTCCGGCCGCATGTTCACCCGTTTTGGCGGCGACTATCTGGCGCTGGAGCTCTTCCATGGCCGCACCTACGTCGAGCAGCCCGACTCGCGCGACCGGGCCGGGGCCAGCTTCATCCGGCAGGGCTTCGACCGCAACCTGATTACGTTTTCCTTGTCCTCGTTCAATCTGGATTTGACGGACAAAAAGCTGTTTGCGGAGAACAAGATGATGAAAAACATCCCTCAGCTCCAGCAGTTCACCGACTCGCTGCACGACAAGCTGGTCGTAGAACGCCAGCTCTTCCCCCGTCAGTTGAATCCCTATTACGTGTATCTGCGGCTTGATACTACTGGCCGGGCGCTGAACCGGCGCGTGGAGGGCTGGCAGGTATCGACTGCCAAGCTTCCGGTGCTCAACACCACTCTGGTAGATCAGGCTGAAAACCGGGTCCGGAACCTGCGCACCTACGTTGGCAGTACCTCCGAGCACATGAGCAACTTGGCTAAGGAAACTGGGAACTACCGCATCGAAATATACAAGAAGTATACCCAGTCGGTAGCGGTGTTGCTCATGTTCCTGATTGGGGCTCCGCTAGGTGCTATTATCAAAAAAGGCGGCTTGGGCGTGCCAGTATTAATTTCCATCGTCTTTTTTATCATCTATTACGTGCTGTCCATCATCGGCGAGAAGTATGGCCGGGAAGGAGTGATGCCCGCCGCCTCGGGGGTTTGGATGGCCACAGTGCTGCTACTGCCAGTGGGTATTTTCTTCCTGAACCAAGCCCGTCGCGACTCCGGTCTGCTGGACACGGATTTCTTCGGCCGGCTGTTCCGCAAGCTCAAATGGCCTCTCCGGGGCTATAAGCGGGCCGTGTAGCCTCGTTGCTTACCTGTAAGGTTAACGTTGAGCTCTGATGCTGAGCCAGCTAAGGAAAGGCTACAAGAACGGATTGCCAAAAGCCAATAAAAGCCATACCTTTGCGGCCACCCCGAGGTGCGGGGTATTTTTCTTTTCATATTTTAATCAAAGACGGGGCGACCTATCTGCCGATGAAACTCACTACCGAAATTAAGCAGTCTATCTTCGAAAAGAATAGCCTCGCTAAGACCTCAACCGACACAGGTTCGGCTGAATCGCAAATTGCCTTGTTCACGCACCGCATCACTCACCTGACTGAGCACTTGAAGGTGAACAAAAAAGACTTCTCGACCCGTTTGGGCCTGTTGAAGCTCGTTGGTAAGCGTCGTCGTCTGTTGGATTACCTGCAGCACCGCGAAATCAACCGCTACCGCGCAATTATCAAAGAGCTGGGTATCCGTAAGTAACCTCGCCCTTGTGGAGCAGGGAGCCTTTTAACGAAGGTTCCCTGCTCTTTTTTTGGCCTGACTGGTACTCAACGAACACCAGCTGGTTATCTGCCTTTTACCGCTTACCCAGAGCAAAACGCCGACCGCTGCCGGTCCTCGTTTTTACGGCTGCTCGCCCGCTGTCGCTTTTTCAAGCAAACTGAGAAGATGCCCAATTACAACGCTATTACCAAAAGCATTACCCTGCCCGACGGTCGGCAGATTACCCTGGAAACCGGCAAGCTGGCCAAATTCGCCGACGGTGCCGTCGTCGTGCGCCTCGGCGACGCGATGCTGCTCGCTACGGTCGTGTCGCAGCCCAGTTCCCGCGGCGACGTAGACTTTCTGCCGCTGTCGGTTGACTACCAGGAGAAATTTGGTGGTGCCGGTAACATTCCCGGTTCGTTCCAGCGCCGCGAAGGCCGCCTGTCGGACTACGAAATCCTGGTGTGCCGCATTGTAGACCGCATCCTGCGCCCGATGTTCCCCAAGGACTATCACTACGAGGTGCAGGTGATGATAACGCTGATTTCGGCCGATAAGACCGTGCAGCCCGACGCCTTGGCTGCCCTGGCCGCTTCGGCCGCCCTGTCGATTTCGGACATTCCTTTCGCCGGCCCGATTTCCGAGGTTCGCGTAGCCCGCATCGACGGCAAGCTGCAGATCAATCCGCTGACCGCCGACCTGGCCCGCGCCGACATCGACCTGATCGTCGGTGCTACCGCTGACTCGGTAGCCATGGTGGAAGGCGAGATGAACGAAGTGAGCGAAGAGGAGATGGTGGAAGCCATTGCCTTCGCTCACATTGCCATCAAAGAGCAAGTCCGCGTGCAGCAGGAGTTAGCTGCCGAAGTGGAGAAATCCCACGTGAAGCGCGAGTATCCGAAGTACGAAGAGAATGACGCGCTGAAGCAACAGATCATGCAGGCCGTGCACCAGGGTGCCTACGACGTCGCTAAGTCGGGCAACACCAGCAAGGCCGGCCGCAAGGAAGCTTTCGGCGCTATCAAGAAGCCTCTGCTGGCTCAACTGCTGGAGGAAAACCCGGAGCTGGACATGAAAATGTTCGGCCGCTACTACGCTTCAGCCGAGAAGAAAGGTATCCGCGACATGATGATCAAGGAGCGTACCCGCCTCGACGGCCGCGCCCTGACCCAGATTCGCTCGATCTGGAGCGAGGTGAACTACCTGCCCGGCGCCCACGGCTCGGCTTTGTTCACCCGCGGCGAAACCCAGTCGCTGACCACCGTAGCCCTCGGCACCAAGCTCGATGAGCAGATCATCGACACGGCCATGACTTCGGGCTACAGCAAGTTCATGCTGCACTACAACTTCCCGGCCTTCTCGACCGGCGAGGTGAAGCCCAACCGCGGCCCCGGCCGCCGGGAAATCGGCCACGGCAACCTGGCCATGCGCTCGTTGAAGAAGGTATTGCCTTCCGACGACGAAAACCCCTACACCATCCGCATCGTGTCGGACATCTTGGAGTCGAACGGCTCGTCGTCGATGGCTACCGTGTGCGCCGCTTCGATGGCTTTGATGGACGCGGGCATTAAAGTGCGCGCCGCCGTTTCGGGCATCGCCATGGGCCTCGTGCAGGACAAGGAAACCGGCGAATACGCCGTGCTAAGCGACATTCTCGGCGACGAGGACCACCTCGGCGACATGGACTTCAAAGTAACCGGCACCGAGAAAGGTATCGTGGCTTGCCAGATGGACATCAAAATCCAGGGCCTGAGCAGCGAAATCATGACCGCCGCCCTGCACCAGGCCCGCGAGGGCCGGCTGCACATTCTGCGCGAGATGGCTAAGACCATCCACGAAACGGCGGCCGAGCTGAAGCCTCATACTCCTCGTTCGCACAAGATGCTCATCGACAAGGAGTACATCGGCGCGGTGATCGGGCCCGGCGGCAAGGTTATCCAGCAGATCCAGAAGGACACCAACGCCACGGTCATCATCGAGGAGAAGGACGAGAAAGGCCACGTGAGCATCTACGCTTCCAACCAGGAAGACATGCAGGCGGCCATTGACCGGATCCGCGCCATTGCGGCCACGCCGGAAGTGGGCGAGACCTACAAAGGCAAGGTGCGCAGCATCCAGCCCTACGGCGCGTTCGTGGAAATCATGCCGGGCAAAGATGGCCTGCTCCACATTTCCGAAGTATCGCACGACCGGCTCTCGACGCTGGAAGGCGTGCTGGAAGTAGGGCAGGAAATCGATGTGAAGCTGCTTGACATCGACAAGAAAACGGGCAAGTACCGCTTGTCGCGCAAGGTGTTGCTGCCCAAGCCCGAGCGTGCAGCCAATAGCAACGGGGAGGCGCAGGAATAACCATTTTCCTGCAGTAGAACTTTCGCGGGTACCGGCATGTTGGTCACAATCAGCCGGTACCCGTAACGGGTTCACGATGTTTAATACTTTCAGAAATACAATACTTCCGCGCCCGCAATGAGACAGCTAAAGATCAGCAAGCAAATCACCAACCGCGAAAGCCAGTCGCTGGATAAGTACCTCCAGGAAATTGGCAAGGTAGATTTGCTAACCCCCGATGAGGAGGTAACGCTGGCGCAACGCATTCGAGAAGGCGACCAGCAAGCGCTGGAAAAGCTAACGAAAGCCAACCTACGCTTCGTGGTGTCGGTGGCTAAGCAATACCAGAACCAGGGTTTGTCGTTGGGCGACTTGATCAACGAGGGCAACCTGGGCTTGATTAAAGCGGCCAAGCGCTTTGACGAAACCCGCGGTTTCAAATTCATTTCCTACGCCGTATGGTGGATTCGCCAGTCGATTCTGCAGGCTTTGGCCGAGCAGTCGCGCATTGTGCGTTTGCCCCTGAACCGCGTGGGCTCGTTGAACAAAATTTCCAAGTCATTTTCCGAGCTGGAGCAGAAGTTTGAGCGGGAGCCCTCGCCCGAAGAAATTGCCGAAGTGCTGGAGCTGACGACATCAGAGGTCGTAGACACCCTGAAAATTTCGGGCCGTCACGTGTCGGTAGATGCGCCGTTCGTGCAGGGTGAAGAAAACCGTCTGCTCGACGTGCTCGAAAACGAGGACGAGGAGAGCCCCGACACGGGCCTGATGAACGACTCGCTCCGCAAGGAAGTGCAGCGTGCCCTGAGCACGCTCACCAAGCGCGAGGCCGACGTGATTACGCTGTATTTCGGCCTGAACGGGGAGCATTCCCTGACCCTGGAAGAAATTGGCGAGAAGTTTAACCTCACCCGCGAGCGGGTGCGCCAGATCAAGGAAAAGGCTATTCGCCGCCTGCGCCACACCTCGCGCAGCAAGGCTTTGAAACCTTACCTAGGATAAGTCTTTTACTTATCCGAAAAGAAAAACCCCAGCGCCCCGTTGGGGTTTTTCTTTGTAGTAGCGCCAGCCCGGCAGTCTGATTTTGCCTACGTGGTACTCAATGTGAGCGCCCGTGGAGTGAAAAGCCGCGGCGAAGCGTACTTTTGTTCTTCAAATCGCCTTTACCATACTCATGGACAATACTACCGAACACGTTAAGTGTCTCATTATCGGCTCGGGACCAGCGGGCTACACGGCAGCTATATATGCGGCGCGGGCCAATATGAAGCCCGTGATGTACCAGGGCCTGCAGCCCGGCGGCCAGCTCACGATTACCAACGACGTGGAGAACTTCCCCGGTTACCCCGATGGCGTGATGGGGCCGGAAATGATGGAAGATCTCAAAAAGCAAGCGGAGCGCTTCGGCACCGATATTCGCTACGGTCTGGCTACGGCGGTTGACTTTTCCAGTCATCCGCACAAAGTCACGATTGACGAAAGCAAGCAGCTGACGGCCGATGCGGTGATTATTGCTACCGGAGCTTCGGCCAAATGGCTTGGTATTGAGTCGGAGGCGCGGCTGAACGGCTCGGGCGTATCGGCCTGCGCCGTGTGCGACGGGTTCTTCTACCGGGGCAAGGACGTGGCCATTGTGGGCGCGGGCGACACGGCGGCGGAAGAAGCCACGTATTTGGCCAACCTCTGCAACAAAGTGTACATGCTGGTGCGCAAAGGGGAAATGCGCGCTTCGAAAATCATGCAGAAGCGCGTGGTCGATAATCCCAAGATCGAAGTGCTCTGGAATACGGCTACCGATGAAATTCTGGGGGAGCATGCCGTGGATGGCGTGCGGGTGAAAAACCTGCTGACGCACGAAACGCGCGAACTGGCCGTTGAAGGCTTTTTCGTGGCCATCGGGCACGAGCCCAACTCCAAGATATTCCATCCCTACCTGCACCACGACGAGCAGGGCTACCTGAAAACTATTCCCGGCTCGGCCAAAACGAACGTCGATGGTGTCTTTGCCTGCGGCGACGTGCAGGACTACACCTACCGGCAAGCCGTGACGGCGGCCGGCTCGGGCTGCATGGCCGCCCTGGATGCTGAGCGCTACCTGGCCGCGCTGGGAGTTCATTAGGGCTGAACGGGGCGGCGGGAGAAGGGTAGGCAGTGCATCTGCTGGCGCGTACACGCGCCAGCAGATGCACTGTGCAGCCTTTCTCCATCCTGCCCGTTCATACCTTCACCATCTCACCTTTTTGCCTTTGTTGAAATTTGTGAACTACTGGCTGGCCCCGTGGCTGCTGGTGCTGCTGATGCTGGCACCGGGGCAGGGGCAGGCACAGCGCCGGAAGGTGCCCGAGCCCAAGGCCAAGGCGGGCTCGGCGGGTAAGCGGAAGGATTTCTTCCGGATTAAGTCGCCCAAAATCCAGTACGTCCGGCCCGATACCACGATTCTGATTGAAACCAAAGACTTGCCCGACGACAACTCGGACGAGGCTAAGTCAATCTTCTTTAACCCGGCCAAGAAGCTCTCCATCGTCAGCGAGGATACCACTACCCTCGACGAAGGCGAACCGCAAATCGTGGAGATGACCGAGGAAGTGCTCATCGACAGCTCCTGGATTAAGGTAGCCGGGTACTATTCCATCTGGGACACACGCAACATCAACCCCTACCGGGTAGATGGCCGCCGGTTGCGCGATACGCTGAATCTGCAGCTCGTAGAGCCTACCAAGCAGCGCTTCGCCCGCATGCCCCTGCGCACGACTCCGCTCACGTCGGACTTCGGTTTCCGGGGCTACCGCTGGCACTATGGCGTCGATCTGGACCTGGACACCGGCGACTCGGTGCGGGCCGCTTTCGATGGCGTGGTGCGCATTTCGAAGTGGGACGGCGGCGGCTACGGCAACTACCTGCTGGTGCGCCACTACAACGGTGTGGAAACACTCTATGGTCATTTGAGCAAGGCTTTGGTCGCGCCCGGCACCTTCGTGAAAGCCGGGCAGCTCATTGGGCGGGGGGGCAGCACGGGTCGCAGCACGGGCTCTCACCTGCACTTTGAGGTGCGCTACGAGGGCAACCCCATCGACCCGGAGCGCATGTACGACTTCCCCGACTACAAGCTGCTCAAGGACAACTTCCAGATTACGTCGGCCCTGTTTGAGTACTACAGCAAAGCCCTGCGGGCCAAAGCTGTGGCCAAGCAGCGGAGTGCCAGCGCGGCTTCTGCGGCCCGCCGCATGGTCACGCACCGCATCCGGAGCGGCGACACGCTTTCGGAAGTAGCGCAGAAATACGGCGTGTCGCAGGCCCAGCTACGGCGGCTGAACGGCAACGTGAAAACCCTGCGCCCCGGCAAGACCCTGCGAATCAAGTAGGGCAGAGCCCGATGATTTTTGTACAGCTGTCATCCTGAACACAGCGAAGGACCCTATCACGGTAGCCCGACAATCGTAGCAACGACCTGTTGCAGCGTGCTAAGGTCCTTCGCTGTGCTCAGGATGACAGTTTCTTTTTTGCAACCAACAGCTTTACTTCCCGCTACCCATGAAACTCGATATTCTGGCCTTTGGCGCCCACCCCGATGATGTGGAAATGTCAGCGGCCGGTACGTTGCTGGCCGCTGCCGCTGCGGGCAAGAAAGTCGGCATCGTGGACTTCACGCGGGGGGAGCTCGGCACGCGGGGCACCCCGGCCACCCGCGCCGCCGAAGCCGAAGCGGCCAGCCGCATCCTGGGCCTGAGCGCCCGCGAAAACCTGGGCCTGCCCGACGGCTTCTTCCGCAACGACCGGGAGCACCAGCTGCCCCTGATTGCGGCCCTGCGCCGCTACCAGCCCGACGTGGTTCTCTGCAACGCCATCCACGACCGGCACCCCGACCACGGCCGCGGCTCCCAGCTGGCCTCCGAAGCCTGCTTTCTGAGCGGCCTGCGCATGATTGAAACCTTCGACGCCGACGGCCAGCCCCAGGCCCCGTGGCGGCCCCGCACCGTGTACCACTACATCCAGGACCGCCAGATTGCCCCCGATTTCGTGGTCGATATCTCCGGGTTTTGGCCCAAGAAGTGGGAATCCATTCAGGCCTACAAAACCCAGTTTTTCGACGCCGAGAGCACCGAGCCGGTCACCTACCTTTCCACGCCGGTCTTCACCCGGTTTATGGAAGCCCGCGCCCGCGAGTTCGGCCACATCATCGGCGTCGAGTTTGGGGAAGGCTTCACCCGCGAGCGGCCCCTGGGCGTGCGCGATATCACGACCCTGCTTTAAGCCTCGGCGCACAGGCGCGCGCACTACCCCGTGCGGGCTACGGCCTCCCGCCAACGCCAAAACAGCCGCTCCGATGGTATCGGGGCGGCTGTTTTGGCGTTGGCGAAAAGCTGTCTAGTGGGGCAAGTCGTGCGGCGTGTCGGCAGCTAAGGCGGCGGCCAGGGATGCGGCTTCGGCCCGGCGGGCGGCCAGGCGGGCCTGCAACAGGTGCCAGCGGGTGATGTCGGCCGTGGGCAGGAGGCGGGCGTGCCGGGTCAGCCAGCCGATGAGCCAGGTATGGTGCCCCCCCGCGTCGGGGTCGGCGGCCAGGGCAGCTTCGGTGGGGGCGGGGTAAGCGGCCAGCAGCGCGGGCAGGGCCTGCGCCCAGCGCACCTGTATGGCGGCTTGCAGCGCGAGCTTATCGGCCTGGGCTTGCAGGCCAACGGCCTGGTAGAGGCACACGCGGCGGCGAAAATCAAGCTCGGCAGCCTCGGGGGCAGCAGAGTCGGGCGGCAGCTCGGTAGGGGGCAGCGGCAGCGGCATAGCCATCGTTTCGGCGGTGGCCGGAACCGCCGGGGGCAGCTGGGCCAGCAGCAAAAACAGTGGTTCGCTCACTGCCGGCCCGATGCGGAAGCGCTGACTCTCCATTGCCTGCACCGTCGCCTTGCTCACACCCAGGTACAGGGCCAGCTCATCCTGTTGCAGCCCAAACCAGGCTCGCACCCGAAAAACCAGTGTATTCCTACTTCGAGCGCGACGGGGCATAGGGCTTGTGTATAATCTATTTCGGAAAATATAAAAATAGAGGGGCTTAGGAAGCACATCGAGCTTAGAGGGGCCGTTGGCGAAGTTCTTTGAGTAAGACTTTATACACGTTTTCGTAGCGGTGGTTGAAGCGAAATTCACATTCTTTCAGATGCAAGATAAATGTG
>NZ_SRLD01000057.1 GCF_004745955.1 Hymenobacter elongatus
TTGCTGGCGTGAGCCGGCCTGCTCACAGGCTGCGGCGACGCGGGTGCGTAAATCAAGCGAATAAGGTTTCATATCTTACCGTACGGAAAAACCCATAAAAGGATACACCGTTCACGAAACCGCTATATCAGCGAAGACTCGTCCCAGTGGGTTCTGACAACTTTTCTGCCGCGCCTGGCCCACTTGCTCGGTGGCCGCGTGTATCTGGCGTTTCTTATGTCGCCGGCTCATTTGCAAGTCATCGACCAGGAAAATGGGGCTCCCCTGGTTTCCAATGCCGACTGCCACGTGCGCCTGTTCAGCGACGAGGGCCTGGCCACTGAATGGCTTGCCCGCCGCCGGGCCCACGAAACCAACGCGTAACCTTGCCGGGGCAAACTCCGTCAGCAGGAAAAGATAAAGACGCGCCCGGTTTCTTGTCACCCTACTTTTGCCCCTGCGCCATGTACTATGTTTTCCTCGCCTGTTTTGCCCTCGGCAGCGCTTTGCTGCCTGTAGCTCCTGCCGTGGCCCAAACGCAGGCCCCGACGACCAAAGCTCAGTCTCCGGTCACCCTGAAAGATGGCGTCATGCGGCGCGGTGGCATCACGATGCGCCTGCAGGCGGGAGAGTCGTCCCGGCTATCGGCCCCGCTCACGATGGAGAATGGCCTGACCGTGCGCCCCGACGGCATCATGATCGGCAAGGATGGCTCCCGCCAGATGCTGCCGGAGGGCAAAGCCGTGAACATGCAGGGTGTCATAGTCAACTTTACCGATGATATGATGTCGGCACCGGCCATCGAGCAGCACGCCCGCCAGGTTACGGGCGCACCCACCGAAACCCGGATTGCCGGCGGCACCCAGGAGCGGGTTTCGCAACAGCTGGCCACCGAGCTGTTGCGCACCGAGCGCCGCCTCACTCTGCTGCTACAGCTCTCTGACCGCCTGGCCGAGCGCACTGCCGCCGCCATAGGGCAAACCGCCGGCGCAACTACTATTGATGCCAGCCTCAAGGAAATTGACTCCCAGCTACGACGCTGATACTGTTTCTCAACTCGTGTGAAAGCCCGCCAAGCGGGCTTTTTTTATGTCGAGTTTGTTTAGGAAGTCTGTCGAACGTCGTGTTGAGCATGACGTTCTGAAGTGATTTACCAACTAGACTTGTTCCTGAATAAAGCGAAACGAAAAAAGGCCGTCATGCTGAGCTTGTCGAAGCATCTCTACCGCAGTGGTACTTAGCATTGCGGTAGAGATGCTTCGACAAGCTCAGCATGACAGCCAAATTTTAGCATCGGGTCCTAATTCAGGAACAAGTCTACTCCCTAAACAGCTTTGTCTCCAAATGCCGTAAACTCACTTTTGGCGGCGCTTTTTTTTCAAAGCTGCCCGCATTACTCGATAGTAGATAAGCACTATTTGATGCTTTATTTCAAAGGGCAACAATTATTTTGGGTTTGAAGCAACCACGCATTGCGAATGGTGTTGGCGTTTTCTACATTTGAGAACTGCATCTCCCTCTCCAGGAACTTTTTCGATTTCACCGGCAACTGCACTCTATGGCCTAAAGCTCTACGTTCCTTTAACCCGTAGCCTTTATGGACACCATGCAGCCGAGCGATTCCGCTCTCATATCCCTTTACATCGCCGGTAAGGAAGATGCTTTCGCCCTATTGTTAGAGCGGCACAAAAGCCGCGTTTTCACCACCATCATGCTGATTGTGCGCGATGAAGACGTTGCCGAAGATTTGCTGCAGGACACGTTCATCAAGGCCATCCACACGATGAGGAGTGGGCGCTACAACGAGGAAGGCAAATTCTCCTCCTGGATCTGCCGCATCGCCCACAATCTGGCCATCGATTTCTTTCGGCGCGAAAAACGCAGCCCTTTATTAAGTCTCGATACAACAAGTCACGTGTTTAACTCGTTGTCGTTGGCAGAAGAGGGAGCGGAAGCAACTATCACTCGTGAGGAAACCCACGCCCGTCTTCGGGAGTTAATTCAGGACTTGCCCGCAGTGCAGAAGGAAGTGCTCATCATGCGTCATTACGGCGATATGAGCTTTCAGGAAATTGCGGACGCGACCGGGGTTAGCATTAACACAGCGCTGGGGCGTATGCGTTACGCGCTGATAAACCTGCGGAAGAAGATGGCCGCACAACCCGTTTTCTATGATCAAAACCTTTACCCACGAGAAGCTGCTCCGGTACGTATACAACGAATTGCCGGCTAATGAGCACCAGGAAGTAGAGCACGCTTTGCTTCACGACGCCCAGTTGGCGGCGGCATGTGCTGATCTACTACTCGCTCAGCGCTGCCTGGAAGGCTTGAAAAGCGCCCCCAGCCAGCGCACTACCGATTCGATTCTACAGTACTCCCGCACTTTTCTTAAGGCAGGGTAAAGATTAGATACCGTCTCCGTCATCCTGATTTTGCACAAAGCCTTTGCCCGCCTGGTTCGTGAAAACGATAGTGGCTTGGCGAACCAAGGGTTGTTGCAAATTCAGGATGTCTTTTTTTGCCGTTATTTTGCCGCTCCCATTTGCCTACCTGTCATGCGCAAGCCCGAGCGGTTCCGTCGTTTTCTCGACTATTTCACCACGCACTTTCCTGAGCCCCAGACCGAGCTGCGTTACGGCAACCCCTACGAGCTGATCGTGGCCGTGGTGCTCAGCGCACAATGCACCGACAAGCGCGTCAATCACGTTATGCCGGCACTGCTGGAGCAGTTTCCGACTCCCGCGCAGCTGGCCCTAGCATCAGCCGACAATATCTTCCCCTTCATCCGCAGTATCTCCTACCCCAACAACAAAGCCAAGCACCTCGCCGGGCTGGGCCGCATGTTGGTCGACGATTTCGGGTCGGAAGTGCCCAGCACTATTGAGGAGCTACAGCGCCTGCCGGGCGTGGGCCGCAAGACCGCCAATGTTATTGTTTCGGTTATCTACAACCAGCCTGCTATGGCCGTGGATACGCACGTCTTTCGGGTATCACACCGCTTAGGATTGGTGAATAAGACAGCAACTACACCGCTGGCCGTCGAGAAGGAGCTGGTGCGTTATATACCACTCGTATTAATTCCTAAAGCGCACCACTGGCTGATCTTACACGGCCGGTACATTTGTGTTGCCCGCACCCCAAAGTGCGAAATCTGCCCGTTAAAAGGCTTTTGCAAATACTATATCACAAACTTTGGCCAGCCCGCTGCCGAAGACTTGAATGCAGCCACTACACCTAGCATCTGATAAAAACAGAAGATTCAGTACAACTTAGCACAAAACTAGTTCTCTTCGGCTTAAACGACTACGCTACTCTCCATAACCTGCTGAATAGTTTGAGCAATATGTTGCCGGTCAAATTGAGCTGCCGCAACAGCTTTTCCATTGAGACCGGCTTCAGCAAGCTTGTCCGGCTTTCCTAAAACGTCAGCCAAAAGTGTCTGTAGGGCTGCGGCGTCACCAGCGGGCGTATACCAGCCGCACTGGTATTGCTCCACCAGGGCTTTTGTCCAGCCTTGGTTGGTGACGACAACGGGCGTGCCAACGGCCAGACTGTCGTAAAATTTGGCCGGCGAGTTGGCATCCAACACGGGCAAATTCAAGAAGGAAACTACCGATATATCCGCCAGCCGGAACCAGGAGAAAACGGCGTGCCGCGGCTGGGGCGGCACCAGCCGGATAGCCGGGCACCGCACGGCGGCGGCCCGCACCAATGGCTCATGAAAGCCTAGGCCCATGAAGAGCCACACGATATCGGGCTGCACTAAGGCTAGCTGCTCGGCGGCGGCCACCAGGGTGGGAATATCGTTGGCTCGCCCGAAAGTACCCGCGTACAGGATGACGCGCCGCCCCACTAGCCCGTGTTCTGTGCGCAGCTCGGCCACTGCTGCCGGTGTAGCCTGGGCCGCTAAGTCCAGATCAGTACCATTGAGCACCGTTGTGATTTTGCTGGCCGCCACGCCCTGGTTCCCGATGTAGCGGCTCATATCGGGTGAAAGAGGCAGAATGTGGCTTGCGCTTCGGTACAGACTTTTTTCGAGCGCGAAAAGCCGCTTTTGCGCCCAGCGCGTAGGCACCGCTCCCATAGCAATAGGAAAAGAAGGCCACAGATCCTGCACTTCAAACACCCAGGGAATCTGCCGCTGGCGGGCAACCTGCGCCGCCGCCCAGGCCGCCGTCAGCGGCGTCGAAATCCCCCAGATGACGTCGGGGCGGTCAAGGCGCAGGCCTTCGCGCACGGCGTAGGCCGCGTACTGCCCAAAAGCCAGCAGCCGCCGCGAAACGCCCATCGTGTTTTGATACGGCACTTCCGCCGCCCGCATCTCCACGCCTTCCGGCAGCCACGGATACTGCTGCGTGAGGCGCTGGGCTTCCCAGGTGCGGGTCGTGATGAGCGTGACGCGGTGCGACTTGGCCAGGTGCGCCAGCAAGGAGTAGTGCCGACTCGTTGCCGGACAGTCAGGATTGGTGTGGTACTGGCTGAAAACGGCGATGTGCACGGCTATGCTGCTTATAGAGGGAGGTTCGGGCGCGCCGCCTAGTCGCGCCGCTTGGGACGGTAGCGCGACCCATTGAGAATCCGCTGCGGGTCCTTCTCGGCCATCAGCTGCGCCAGCGTCACGTTGGGATGCTCACTCATGTACTTACGCACGATCTGCCAACCCACCCACACGCCCACCCGACCAGGGCAGGTTTTGTCGATTTCAGGCACGTTGGGCCGCTCGCCCATATACTTCTGGATGATGAACGGACTCGTGCTATACAGCAGCTTCTTTTCCAGAATATGGGCCCATACCTTGCCTTCGTTGAACTGTACGTTCACCAACTCCTTATCCGTGAAACCAATCAGCAGGGAGTCGGCAGTGCAGGGCAGCACTTTTTCGGCGAAGTACAGCGACTTGCCGAACTGCACCATCTCGCTCAGCATCGATTGGTTGGTGAGTTGCTTCTGGTTGTACTTACTAGAAATGGCCAGGGCAGCCGTGGGCAGCATGTAAGGCGGCGCGTAGCGCCGCAGAATATAATCGGGCACATTGGGGCGGTAGCTAGCCTTGGGGCCAGCAAAAAAGTCCAGACTCAGCACCATCAGGCTATCATTTACAAACAGATCCTGGCTCAGCCCGCTCACGAACGTTTTGACGGGCGGTACCGGAAAAGCCGGGAAATAGTAACGCACATGTTGGAAAAGCTGCTTCAGCTCGGCCCGCAGGCTATCCGTATCACGGAAGGCCGCCGCCGATTCGCGTCCCAGCTTTTGCAGGCCGTCATTGGTCGACAGCCGCGCTAAGCTCGTAGCCAGCACCTCGTCGGAAGGAAACTGACGCCGCTGTAGAAACTGGTCGGCGAGAAGCGGCTGTTGCTGCAGAAACTGCTTCGCATCGGCTACGGTCTTGATCTGGAAGAACGGCTGCTCGAGGCGTTCCAGTTGCACCGATACGGCTACTTTGGCCACTTCCGGGTCGGGTTGGCACGTTTCGTTGGACGTGCAGCCACTCAACAGCAGGCTAATGCTCAGAAAACAAGCCAGGAAACGGCGCATGTAGGCAGGAATGTAAGTCACGCTTCTATCTTTAGGGCGAAAATAGCCAAAACGAAACGCCGAGGGGCTGACTTTCGTCTAAAGGCTGGCTCTTTTCCCATGCTTATGAAAAAATTGATTCTCTCGATGCTGGTGCTGGGTGCATCAGCCGGTGCGGCTTCGGCTCAGGTTGAAATCGGACTGAAGCTTTCACCCTCCATCACCTACTTGCGCACAGACTCCCCCTCCGCCCTGGATTTTCAGAGTGAAAAGAGCAAGCTCAGCCTGGGCGGCGGACTGGTAGTAGATTATTTCTTCGGGCAAAACTATGCTTTCAGCACTGGCCTGTGGCTGGCGGGCAAAGGTGGTACCATTACCTACCTCGACCTTGATCCAAACTCGGTGTCAACTGTTCCGAGTATCCGGCGCGAGCAGAAAATTGGCCTGCAATACCTGGAAGTACCGGTTACCGTAAAGCTGTTCACCAACGATGTAGCTACCGACGTGAAGCTGTATTTCCAATTGGGCGGTACGGCCGGCGGCGTTATTGCCACCCGCATCAACGACGAGAAGCGCTATAAGGACCCCAGCAACGGCAACGCCGAAACCGAATCCTCGAAGCACGTCATCATCCCCGACGTTTCAGCGCTGGTTGGGGCCGGTGCCGAGTATCAGCTGGGTCAGAGCACCAAAATATTTGCCGGCATCTCCTACCACCGGGGTTTGGTTAACATTGACAAGTATTTCGACAAAGACCGGGGCTTCCAGGATGTCACCCTCAAGAACAACGAAATAGCGCTGGACCTGGGCATCAAGTTTTAACCCGTGGCCTGGTAGGCTACCGATATCGACCAAGAAAAAGCCCCCGCCGCTCATCCAGAGCAGCGGGGGCTTTCTTCTTATCAGGAAGGTTTTCGCAGAAAAACCGTCAATCAATAATTTCTTCCACCTCCCGGTCCTGGAGGCGGCTCATAGCGGCGGCGGGGGAATGCAGTTCGATTTCCTCGCCCCGTTCATCCTCGATGCGGTAGTCGGTGAGGCCCAATGAAGTATCCTTCATGATTTTCACCCACTTGTAATACTTGAGATACCACTTCATCTGCTTCGACACCAATCCCTTGGTGTAGTAGGCGTGCAGGAAGGGGTGCACATACAGCGTGATGCCCGACTGGTTTTGGGTAACCAGCAGGTCTTCAATACTGTTGTCGATTTCGTCCGTTACGAGGATAGAGGCCGAAATCTTGCCCGTACCGCCACAAGTGGGGCACACTTCACCGGTCACGATGTTCTCGGCGGGGCGCACGCGCTGCCGCGTAATCTGCAGCAGCCCGAACTTGGTAATGGGCAGAATCGTGAAACGCGCTTTGTCATTCTTCATGACGTCCTTCACGGCATCTTCCACCTTTTTGCGGCTGTCGGCACTTTTCATGTCGATAAAATCGACCACGATGATGCCGCCCATGTCGCGCAGGCGAAGCTGCCGGGCTACTTCCTTGGCCGCCAGCATATTGATCATGAGAGCCGTAGCCTCCTGGTCACTTTCCTGGTTGCTCTTGTTACCCGAGTTGACGTCGATAACGTGCAGAGCTTCGGTGTGTTCAATCACCAAATAGCCGCCGCCCGGTACCGTCACCGTTTTGCCAAACAGCGTTTTCAGCTGCTTTTCCAGCCCGATGTGCTCAAACACTTTCACCTTACCGGTGTGGAGCTTGAGCAAGCCGAGCCGGTCGGGGGCTATTTTCTGGAGGTAGCTGCGCATTTCCTCATACATCGGCGCCGAGTCCACGGTAATGGAGTCGAAGCTTTCGTTGAGCATGTCACGAATCATGGAGCTGGTGCGGCCCAGCTCACCCAAGACCTTGTCGTTCGGTTTACCCGCCCGTAAGGCCTGAAAAAGCTGTTCCCAGTTGGCCGTCATGCTCTGCATATCCCGGTCGAGCTCAGCCACCTCGCGGCCTTCGGCCACGGTGCGGATGATCACGCCAAAATTGTCGGGCTTTATGGAAGCAATGAGCCGCTTGAGCCGCTCCCGCTCCGTCTTGCTGACGATTTTCTTGGATACGCTGATTGTATTAGAGAAAGGAACCAACACCAGGTACCGGCCCGCCATGGAAATATCCATCGACAGGCGTGGGCCTTTGGTAGAGATTGGCTCCTTTACAATCTGAACCAGCAATTGCTGGCCCTTTTTAAACACGTCGGCGGCCTTGCCGACTTTGTCGAGCTGCCCATCGAACTGAAAGTTCTTGAGCGCCCCGACGGTAATTTTCTGCGATTGTACGCCCTTGCTCCACTTCAGCAACGAGGGAAAATTATCCCCCAGGTCACCGTAATGAAGAAAAGCGTCTTTTTGATACCCGATGTCAATGAACGCGGCGTTCAGACCGGGCATAACTTTCTTGACCGTACCCAGGAAGATGTCACCAACGGAATAGTTGGTGTCGTTGCGGTCGAAATGGTATTCGATGAGCCGCTTATCCTGAAGCAGGGCAATCCGTTCTCCTTCCTGAGTAGAATTAATGACTAATTCGTTACTCAATGGGTCAGATAAGTTAAGAGAGCATCATAAAAGCAGCTTGCTGAAGCCCCCCAAACTGCCAAAGGGAAGCCAGTGCACCAGGCACCGGCTTCCCTTTTGAGCCACGGGAAAAGCGAATAGCTAACCACTCTCGGGATACTCTACGTGAGAGATAGACGGCTGTCAGACAGCCGCCAGCAAACCCGGAAAGGGCTTACTTCTTCTTGTGACGGTTCTTGCGCAGACGCTTCTTCCGCTTGTGAGTGGCAATCTTATGACGCTTTCTCTTTTTACCGCAGGGCATGTTTGATGTGGTTAGGGTTGTAAAAAAACTTAATTCAACTTCTGCAATTGCTCGTCCACCGAAGCCGTGAAGCCGGCGTCCGTACTCAAGCTTTTGGCCTTGGTAAAGGCCTTGCGGGCGTCTTCCTTAGCTCCGGTCAGAGCCAGGGATACGCCCAGGTAAAATTGGCCGTTGGCGTTGTCCGGATTGACGACCGTCAGTTCCCGGAAGCGTTCCACCGCTTTGTCGTTCTGGTTGCTCCGCAACGAGAGGATACCCAGATTATAGATAGCCTTTTCATTTTTGGGGTCGGCCGCCAATACTTCCCGCAACAAGGTAACGCCTTGCACCGGGTTGTCGCCGGCCATGTACGCCATACCCAGGTTGGTTTTGGCGTCGAGGTTCTCGGGGTTATTTTTCAACACCCGCTCATACATTTCCCGGGTTTTGACGCCCAGTTGCTTGGCGCGCTCCTCGGTGGTAGCAAAGCTGAAAGCTTCGTAGTACGCGTCGGCGGCCCGTTGCCAAGCCTGCTCACCGGGACGAGCCTGCGCCACCTGCTCGTAATAGTAGCCGGCACTATCGAATTTCTCGACAGCCTTATACTTAACTGCTAGGTCCGTAGCCAGCCGCAGCTTGGCATTCGGGTCGCGCTCAGCCATATACTTGGCCAGCAGGGTTCCAATTTCGCGGCGCTGCTCCGGGGCTACCGTCATGTGTGGCTGCTCCGGCGTAGCGCCATTTGGAGCCGCACCATCTACGGAAGAAGTAGAAGGCGCAGCAGCTCCGTTGTCGCGGTTAGCCGTGCGAGCTGCTTCCTGACTCAACTCTTTTTTTCCTTCTTTTGGCTTCACAATTCCCTTGGGCAACAGAAATAAGCCGGCTACCAGCGCGAGGGCGGCGGCCAAAACCAGAAGCTGATGGGATGAAGTGCGTGATGCCATGTGGAAAAAGCAGGCCGCCGGGCTCCCAATACTGGAATCCCCGGCGGCTCGGCCGGCAATGTTACGAAGAAAGAAGGTTAAGCTTGAGCCAGCTCTTTGATCTTCTTGCTGTTTTTGATTTTGCCAATGAAGGTTTTCGACGGTTTGAAGCTCGGAATGAAGTGCTCGTCGATGATGATGGACGTGTTTTTGGAGATGTTACGCGCGACTTTCTTAGCCCGTTTCTTGTTTACGAAGCTACCGAAGCCACGCACGTAAATGTTGTTGCCGTCGGCCATCGAATCTTTTACCACTTTGAAAAATGCTTCAACGGTAGCCGATACGTCGGTCTTCTCAATGCCGGTCTTGTCGGCGATTTCGGCGATTACTTCTGCTTTAGTCACGCTGGTATGTGTACTAAGGTGTGAAAAATGTATGCTGGGCAAAAAGTCCCGATTCAAAACGTAAGCCCTTGCCCGGTAAGCTGTTCGCTTGCGAATTCGGGCCACAAAGGTAGTCCCCTTTTTTGGTTTTGCAATACTTTTTGCACAATCCATTTAGCATCCCATTTCTTCTTCAAACATCTATATATCAAAGTGTTGCCTCTTTCTGTTCTTACTCCCACCCACCCCTATTTTGCCCCGGCACTCTTGGAATGGTACCCACGCCACCGCCGCGACCTTCCGTGGCGTCACACCCGCGACCCGTATGCCATCTGGCTTTCCGAAGTCATCCTACAGCAGACCCGGGTGAAGCAGGGCCTACCCTATTACCTCGACTTCATTACGACCTACCCGACCGTACAGGAGTTAGCCGCCGCGCCCGAGGATGAAGTGCTGCGCCACTGGCAGGGCTTGGGCTACTATTCCCGGGCCCGCAACATGCATTACACCGCTCAGCAGGTTGTGCGGGAGTATACGGGAGTGTTTCCAGGCACGTACAGCGAGTTGCTCAGGCTGCGGGGCGTTGGGCAGTACACGGCAGCGGCTATTGCCTCGTTTGCTTTTGGCGAGCAGGTGGCTGTACTCGATGGCAACGTGTATCGGGTGCTGGCCCGGGTATTCGGCATTGCCTCGGATATAGCTGTGCCGGCGACGCGCAAGGAGTTTCAGGCACTGGCCGATACTTTAATTCCGGCCGCCGCGCCCGCTGAGTTCAACCAAGCTATTATGGAATTCGGAGCAATTCAATGTACTCCGCTAAAGCCGGACTGCTTGTTCTGCCCGTTACAAAGCCACTGCTACGCCTTTCAGCACGGTATGGTGCAAGAGCTACCGGTGAAGAGCAAAGCCAAGGCAAGCCGTACGCGCTACTTCCATTATATAGTATTGCGCCACGGTGAAACGGTCTACTTAAAGAAACGAGGCGCTAAGGACATCTGGCAGGGCTTATATGACTTTGCCCTAACGGAAACCGATACTGCTGAGCTATCGGGGCTGGCGCTGGCAGATGCCGTGACGGCACTGGGAGGCCAACTAGCGACGGACCGGGCCGAGGAGCCAGTAGTAGCGCTACGCCACGTGCTGAGCCACCAGAAAGTGGAAGCGCGCTTTCATTGCGTATGGCTGGAGCAGCCGCTGCCTCCGGCTGCGTTAAACACCTCTGGATTAGCCCCTTTCACCCCTAGTGAAGCCCATGAATTGCCCAAGTCAGTTTTGATTGCTAATTATATTGACAAATATTGGAAATAAAAACTAAAATATTTGGACATATACACAGGATTTACTATTTTTATAAGAGGATAAACCTCTTCTATTCAATTCTTTTACCTGTTTAACAACCACAAAATGGCTGGCATCAACAAAGTAATTCTGGTAGGCAATCTGGGCAAAGACCCGGAAGTTCGGCATTTGGAAGGTGGCTCCAGTGTAGCTCACTTTACGCTGGCTACGAATGACCACTACAAGGACAAATCGGGCACTCGCGTGGAGCGTACCGAATGGCATAACATTACAGCCTGGCGCGGCTTAGCCGAAATGGCGGAGAAGTACCTGAAAAAGGGCCAGCAGATTTACGTCGAAGGCAAGCTGCGTACGCGCCAGTACCAAGATAAGGACAATCAGACGCGCTACATCACGGAAATCGTGGCCGACGAGATATCCATGCTGGGAGGACGTTCGCATGGCGACGCACAAACGGCCGGACAGGGGAGCGAGCAAGCGGTTGAGGCCCAAACCTTCCGGCAAGAGCCGGAAATCGACCAACTGCCTTTTTAGAGCTTCTTCACAAGGCTTTCTGCAAAGCCCCGGCACATCGCCTTGTCCTTACCCAAATCTTTTTCCGGCTTCCCGGAGGTAATGCCAAGGCCCTTTTTGTTAGCTGACCACGCTTGAAAAGCGGTAAACCAGATAGTCAACCGCACAAAAACGCCCTTCCAGCCACATGGCTGGAAGGGCGTTTGAGTTTTGGGTAAGGACAAGGCACATCGCCGGGGCTTTTTGCGTTGCTGCATTATATATAGTACAGTGTCATCCTTTGCTTTACCAGCGGTATCCACCCTGGGTGCGTACCCGATTCTGGTTACCTTTGAACAGTACATCTGCATTGCGCTAAATGCCTTCTTCCCTCCTCTTACGTACTCTGAGTGTTGTTTCGGTTTTTGGCATGCTGCTGACCAGCTGTTCGTCGCCAGCCGATTTCACTCCCAAGCCCAGAGGCTACAACCGCATCGACCTGCCGCCGCCCAGCTACCAGCAGCTGGCGGTCGGGCACCCGTATACGTTTGCTTATTCACGCCAGGCCAAAGTGCTGCGCGACTCCTCCTATCTGGCCCAGCCACACTGGATTAACATATACTATCCGCGCTTGCAGGCCAATGTGCAGATTACGTACATGCCGGTGAAGCACGACCCGAAGCTGCTAAACCGCTTGCTGGAGGATGCCCGCAAGCTCACGGCCAAGCACCAGATTAAGGCCTCCGCTATTGATGAGAGTGTGATTGAAACGCCAAGTGGGCTGCGGGTGGCTGTTTTTGAGCTGTCGGGAGAAGTGCCCAGCCAGTTTCAGTTTTACACCACCGACAGCACCACGCACTTTTTCCGAGGCGCCTTGTATTTCCGCACCGCTACAGCTAACGATTCCTTAGCTCCGGTTATCGACTACGTGAAGAAGGATGTAGTGCAGATGCTCAACACGCTGAAATTTCGCTAGCCTGACTTCTCTCCCAACCGCCTTAGACTTTAGCTTGCGGCTTCTTCATGAGTAGCTTTTTCAACACCAAAATCGAGAGTTTGCGGGGAGTAGGCACCCAGCGGGCCACGCTGCTGCAAAAGGAGCTGAACATCTTCACCTACGGAGACCTGATTCAGCGCTACCCCTTCCGCTACCTCGACCGCACGCAATTTTACACCATCGTCGATTTGCACGAAGACCTACCCTACGTGCAGGTAAAAGGCATCTTACGCAACCGCGAGGTCGTTGGGGAGGGCCCCAAGAAGCGGATGGTGGCCAAAGTGTCGGATGGTAGCGCCGAGCTGGACTTGGTCTGGTTTAAGGGCGTGAATTATCTGGAGAAGGTAATCAAGAACCACCAAGAGTACATTGTCTTCGGCAAACCGACCGTGTTCAATGGTCGGCCGCAAATGGCCCACCCCGACCTGGAGGAAGTATCCGAAGCCAAGCCGGGCCAGAGCTTTTTGCAGCCCGTGTACAACACAACCGAGAAGCTCAAAAACTACCACCGCATCGATAGCAAGGCTATTGCGCGGATGACGGGCGACCTGCTCAAGATTGCCCTGCCCCACGTGCAGGAGTCGTTGTCGCCGGACCTGATCCGGCAGTACAGCCTGATGGGCAAGGCCGAAGCCTACCAGCAGATTCACTTTCCGCAGAGCACGGAGCTACTCCAAGCGGCTCGGTTTCGGTTGAAGTTTGAGGAGCTTTTTTACGTGCAGCTCAAGCTGTTGCGGCAGCGTGACCAGCGCAAAGTGGCGCTGGCCGGGCAGATTTTTAAGGAGGTGCCCACGCTGGTGAACTTCTACAAAAATCACCTCACTTTCGACCTCACTGGTGCCCAAAAGCGTGTAATCCACGACATCTACAAAGATTTCTGCCTCGGCAAACAGATGAATCGCCTGCTGCAGGGCGATGTAGGCTCGGGCAAAACCATTGTCGCCTTCATTTCCATGCTCATGGCCGCCGATAATGGCGCTCAAAGCTGCTTGATGGCTCCCACCGAAATTCTGGCCGACCAACACTACGTGGGTCTTAAAGTGTATGCCGACCAGCTCGGCATCACCCTTGGCAAACTCACGGGCAGCACCCGCACGGCCGACCGGCGCGTACTGCACGAGCAGCTGCGCGACGGCACGATGCACATGCTGGTCGGTACGCATGCGCTGCTCGAAGATGTGGTGCAGTTCCGCAACCTGGGGCTGACCATCATGGACGAGCAGCACCGCTTTGGCGTGGCTCAACGCTCGAAGCTGTGGCAGAAGAACCCGCACGTTATTCCGCACGTGCTGGTAATGACGGCCACGCCCATTCCGCGCACCTTGGCCATGACGTTGTATGGCGACCTGGATGTGTCGGTAATTGATGAGCTGCCAGCGGGCCGCAAACCAATCGTAACCGTGCACCGCTACGACTCCAATCGGCTCAAGGTGTTTCAATTTCTGCGCGACCAGATCAATCTGGGGCGGCAGGTATACATCGTGTATCCTCTGATCGAGGAATCGGAAACTCTAGATTATAAAGACCTCACCGATGGCTACGAAAGCGTGGCACGGGCATTTCCCGAGTTTCAGATCAGCATTGTACACGGCCGGATGAAGGCCGAGGAAAAGGACTACGAGATGCAGCGCTTTGTGCGCCGCGAAACTCAGATTATGGTGGCTACCACTGTTATTGAAGTGGGGGTGAACGTGCCCAACGCCTCCGTCATGGTCATCGAAAGCGCCGAGCGTTTCGGCCTGTCCCAGCTGCACCAGCTACGGGGCCGCGTAGGCCGCGGGGCCGACCAGAGCTACTGCATCCTGATGACGGGCTACAAACTCAGCAAAGACAGCCGGACGCGTATCGAAACGATGGTGCGCACGAACAATGGCTTCGAAATAGCGGACATTGACCTGAAGCTGCGCGGCCCCGGCGACCTGATGGGCACCCAGCAAAGTGGCGTTCTGGACCTGCTCATCGCCGATCTGGCCAAGGATGGCCGTATCCTAACCGAATCACGGGCGGCGGCCCAACAACTGCTGACCGAAGACCCCAGCCTGGGAATGCCCCAGAACCTGAACATCCGGCGCCACATCGAATCGTTGCCCGCTACGGCCGTCAACTGGAGCCGCATCAGCTAGCGCTGCGCAGGGCCAGTAAAAACGATTGCGCATAAAAAAGGCGACTTAATAAAAGTCGCCTGCCGGTATTACTCGAATGCTTCCGATGATCGGGAAGAAGTGGATGGGGCCGTTGCTTGCCAGAGCCGACTGCCGCCGCCATGCGAGGTATTTACTAGCCTTACCTGTCGGGTAAAAAACGAAGCAGCCTGAACCGGCGCAGCCTGAACTTGCTTTGCGGTTGCTACTGGCGTGGCCGACTGTTTGGCCAGCCGTCCACCCACAATTAAAGCGAAGAGTAAAACGAACTTGAGTAGAAATTTCATAGTGTTGGAATGCTAAGCAGTTAGCGGCGCGACCAGAACAAAGTTTAAGCCAAAAACCGGAGTCGAAAGGAAAAAAGCAGAATTTTGGGTGATATCAGCGCCTGTTCCGCGCCGAGTGACCAGCTGGCGTGGGCACCATACGTATTCAAGCAAAGATTGTATCGCATCTCGTTTTTGCAATATTACCTCTACCCCCAAGCTGCTTTTTTCCTGTTACTTTCTGGCAAAGTAAACGGATGTCGGCCGCAAAAGTGACTATCCTAACGTTATGATAGCGTGAACAAATGGTGATGACCCGGGCCGGTTGCCGTAGGGGAGCGTGGCCTTTACGCGAAGCCAGCAGAGTTGGATACCTTTGGAGAGTACATTTTTTTGTCTTTTGTAATTTTTCTCACTTAACTACCTTTTACCATGCGGCTTACATTTTTCTTAACCGCTGGCACGCTGTTGGTCAGCCTGCTCACGGCGTCCCCTGCCGTTGTAGCCCAGAAGGTAAAATCGGTATCCTTCAGCTACCTGCCCGAGCAGGCTGAAGACCGCTACAACCAGCGGGTTACGCGCAAAATGCTTCCCCTAAATGGCGGCGGCTTCATAATTCTGGCCCACAAGTCGGCGACGCAATATGCCGTGGAGCGCTACGATGCCGACCTGAAACAGCTCTGGACAGCTCCCCTAGCGGTGGGAGAAGGAGAAAGCGTGGAGGCATTTGGCCGGGGTACCGAGCAAGCCTTCGTGGTAGTTCATCAAAAAGATAATGCCAACCAGAACCTCTCGGCGGTGCTTATCGAACTGCGCACCGGGCAGAAGGCTACCGCCAGGAAGCTGCTCGACGCGGCGGCCCGCGACCGGCGGCCCGGCGTGTCCATCTCCCCCGACGGCACCAAGCTGGTGGCCTACCGCTACCTCACCCGCGACAGCCAGATCAAGGCCATCAGCGCCGCGGTGTACGACCAGAAGCTGACCAAGCTCAAGGACCGCACCTATGACTTTCACGACTTGGGGGCCATCTTCTCTCCCACCATCTATATCGGCAACGACGGCGCGCAGTACGTTACGCTCATCAGCGACCAGATGAAGAAGCTCACCGTGCGCCGCTACCGTAACGACAATCCCGACACCAAGGTGATGTCGGTGGCCGTGGGCGGCAGTTTCGGCGGCAAAGCTGTGACGGTATTCGACGCCAAGTTTGGCTTGCAGCCCGATAACACGCTCTATGCCGCCGCCATTTGCACCGAACGTGAAACCGGCCAGTATTATAGCCTGAAGGTGGTTAAGTTTGACTTTACGGGCGAAGGGGACATGAAATTTGCCCCGGAGTTCCGCTTTACGCCCGAGTATCTGGCGGAGGTAAACAAAGCGGGCCAGAGCAGCGCCAAACGCCTGGAAGACGTGTACCTGGCGGACTTGCTGCTGACACCGGAAAAGCAGTTGGTGGTTATTGCTGAGAAAAAATATGAAGAAGGCGGCGACGAGTCGCCGGTGCACGCCCGGGAGTTGCACGTGTTTGGCTACAACGAATTTCAGAGCCCCACCTGGCATAGCATTATTGCCAAAGACCAGGTAGCGCCGCCTGCTGAGTCTTTTACCGGTATTGGCTTCCGCGCCTCCGTGTTCGGCCCCGAGGTGCAGATTCTCACGCAGGAGAAAATCAACGGCAAATCGGACCTCTACGTGCGGCGCGTGAATGCCCAAACAGGGGTGGTGACGCCGGCCAAAGGACTCGGCCTAAGCGTAGCCAGTGACCAAAACCTGGCGTACGTGAAGGATTTCACTGGCTGGCTCGATGCTAAAACCATCATTGGCGTGAGCCGCCCGAGCAAGAAATCAGCGGCGCTACAGCTGAACAAGATTGTGATAAAGTAAATGCTAAGCCTGTATCTACTGCCCGATGAAGCTGCTGAACCGCGTCCTGACGCTCTAGAACAACTTACCCCGTTGGGCACCCTTACGCCGAAAACCTTCCGGCAGCGGCAGGCGCAGCGGCGGCTGGAAAGTCGGCTCGATTATTCGTTCGGCTTTCGCTGGTCCAGCAGCTTGGTCGGGGCTAAGCTCCAGTTGCTGCCCAGAGGTGAAATAGTGTTGGGCCGCGAAGTGCTGGCTCTGCCAGCCGCCCGGCTGGTAGCCGGCGAAGTCCAGCTTCCCCTGCAAACGCTTCGCCCCGGTAGCTACACCCTGCGCGTGCAAGGCACCGACTTCACCCTTACGCGCCAGTTTGTGCGGGCCAAGTAATAGCGGACACCGCCACACGATGAAGACGTAAGCACAAAAAAGGAGCCCCTGAATCAGGGGCTCCTTTTTTATTCAACCAAAACAATTTTATTCCTTAGAAGCTGTACTCGTTGGCCTGAATCAGCTGATCGGCAATGCGACGACGAGCTTCTTTGGCATTGTACAGGTCAGCTTTGGTGAAGCGCTTCAGACCCATTGCCAGCAGCTTCTGCTCGTCGCCTTCCGTCATGGTGCCAATGGCATCCTTGCCGAACTTGTTAACCATGTCCACCGTGTCGTAGAGGTACACGCGGGCAATGTCGATCTGCTGAGCTACTGCCTCTTCGCCCTTGATACCAGCCTCTTTCTCCACGCGCAGGATGGTGCTTTCGGCGGTATAGACCTTAATGGCCATGTCGGCAATGTTCATCAGTACTTCCTGCTCTTTGGCGAGCGAGTTCATGTACTTCTGCACGGCCGTGCCAGCCACCATCAGAATTGCCTTTTTCAACTTGGCAATGGTTTGCTTCTCAGTAGCAAACAAGCCGGTTTCTTCTTCGGTATTGAAGTCCGGAATTGCCATCAGCTCCTGCTGCACTGCCTGGGCCGGGCCCATCAGGTCCAGCTCGCCTTTCATGGCCTTCTTCAGGATCATGTCGACGGCCAGCATGCGGTTGATTTCGTTCGTGCCCTCGAAGATGCGGTTGATGCGCGAATCCCGATACGCGCGGTCCATCGGGTAGTCGGCCGAGAAGCCGTAGCCACCATAGATCTGCACGCCTTCGTCCACCACGTAATCGAGCACTTCCGAGCCTTCTACTTTCAGAATGGCGCACTCCACGGCAAACTCGCGGGCCGCACCCAGCAATGCCTCGTTGTGGCTCTGCCCTTTGGCCAGCAGCTCCTGCTCCATGCGGAAGATGTCCATGCCAGCACGATAGATAGCCGACTCAACCGCGTAAATCCGCACGGCCTGCTGGGCCAGCTTATACTTGATAGCGCCAAACTTGCTGATCGGCATTTTGAACTGCACCCGCTCGTTGGCATACTTCACGCTCAGCGTAGCGGCCATCTTGGTAGCACCCAGGCAGGCCGCAGCCAGCTTAATGCGGCCAATGTTCAGGATGTTGAAGGCAATGAGGTGACCCTTACCAATCTCGCCCAGCACCGCCGACTTCGGCACCTTCGCATCCGACAGGAACACCTGACGCGTCGACGAGCCCTTGATGCCCATCTTATGCTCCTCGTTGCCGAGGCTCAATCCGGGCGTGTTTTTCTCCACGATAAAGCCGGTGAAATGCTCCCCGTCAATCTTGGCGAATACAACAAATACGTCGGCGAAACCACCGTTCGTAATCCACATTTTCTGGCCGTTCAGCACGTAATGCTCCCCATCTTCGGTCAGCACGGCTTTGGTCTTGGCACCCAGGGCATCGGAACCCGAGCCGGGCTCAGTGAGGCAATAAGCACCCATCAGCTCCCCATTAGTGAGGCCGGGCAAGTATTTGGCTTTCTGCTCTTCGTTGCCGAAGTACAGGATAGGCAACATGGCAATACCCGTGTGGGCCGCGAAAGCCACCGGGAATGAGTGGCCGCCACCGACGCCTTCCGTCACGCGCAGCGAGGTTGGGAAGTCCATATCCAGGCCGCCGTACTGCTCGGGGATGCTTACGCCGAACAAGCCCAGCTCACCCGCTTTTTCCATCAGGCCACGCATCAGGCCCTCCTCGTGGTTGTCGAGGCGCTCCAGCAGGGGGTGCACTTCTTTATCCACGAAGTCCAGCGCGGTCTGGTGCATCATGTTTTGCTCCTCCGAGAAGTCGGCGGGCGTGAATACGTCTTGGGCGTCGGTTTCTTTGATGAGGAACTCGCCGCCTTTTACAAGCTTGTGGGATACTTCCATGGCCAGGGTGAGAGGTTAGGTTAAGGAATTTTGAATTCGAAAGTCACTAGTAAACTACTCGGCTTGCCTACTAGTTTAGAACACAGCAGGGCCAGAATACATTCGTACCGAAATATACGAAATTATGTTATGCTTGCCGAGTACTTTACCAAAAAAGAAGCCTCATTGTGCTGAAGCTTCTCTTTTGGGATTTAGGTGCGAAAAGGACCGTAGTAGGCATCAATCAACTCCGTGCTGGTGGCCTGCGCTACTTCGGGCCGCGCCTGCAGCCACTGCTGAAGCTGTTGCTGCTTTTCCTGGGCCTGGGCCTGCGACAAGCGCTTCACCGGCGTCGCCGCAAAGTCATCCAGCGCACCGCCGATGATAAGCTCGAATTCCTCAATCTGCTCTAACCTTGACTTTAGCCTTTTGGGGGTTGGTAAGGAGGCAAAAAAGAAACCCGCCGGGTAGGGCAGGCTTAGCTTTGGGTAACGACACCGTTCTGCTATGCCCACCTTCCCCCGCGAGTTTCAGACCGTAA
>NZ_SRLD01000058.1 GCF_004745955.1 Hymenobacter elongatus
CAGCACGGCTTCGACAAAGCCCCGGTTGTCTTTGGCCACCACCCCGCGCCGACCCACGCGGCCGGGCAAAAGGGGCGCAATCAGTGCCCAATGACTATCGGTGAGCAACGTACGGTCAGCATTCATGCTGGAAATAAGCCTAGTACGACTTGACCATGCCGAACGTTCTTGAGAACACGACCTAGGATAATTTAAAAAAATATACTCCATTATTTATGCTCACTACTTTGCCGCGCCAGCACTTGTTTGGCCTGTTCGTGTTTGGCCTGCTTGGCTTCAATTCCCGCCTGCAAGCGCAGCATGCTCCGGACAGCGTGTACAGATACGTGGAGCAGATGCCCATGTATGGCAAGAATCCGGGAGCTGTAATGTCCTACTTGGGCACTAACATCCGCTACCCGGTCACGGCCCTGCAGGCCCGGGTAGAGGGCAAGGTGTTCGTGGGCTTTACGGTGGGCGTCGATGGCCGCCTGGAGGATATTAAGGTGGTAAAAGGCGCACATCCCGACCTCAATGCGGAGGCTCTACGGGTAGTCTCGGCCATGCAGTCCTGGGAGCCGGGCCGCCAGATGGGCAAGCCAGTACGGGTAGCTTTCACGCTGCCCGTGACTTTCCGTCTTGGCACCACCACGAAAGCGCCGGCGCAGTTTGCCGGCACGCCCGAGGAGCTGTATGGTTTTCTGAACAACCCGCCCTACCCCGAGGAGGCTCGCAACGCCGGTGCCACGGGCAGGGTGGCAGTAGTGTTCAATGTTAGCGCTGCCGGGCAGGTTTCCGAGGTGAAGGTGCTGCCGCCAGTGCCGGCCGAGCTGCAACGCAAGCGGCATCAGAAGCCACAGTCGCCCCAGCTACACCCGGCGCTGGTAGCCGCCGCCGAGCAGCGCATTGCCACCATGCCGACCTGGAAACCGGCGCTGGCAGGTGAACAGGCCGTTTCCTCCCGCCTAATGCTGTCGGTGGCCTACCGCCTGCCCGCTGCTACCGATACCGTGTATTCCGTGGTCGACCAGATGCCGGAGTTTCCGGGCGGGGTCGAGCAGATGCTGCTGACCATCAGAAGCACTACGCAGTACCCGAAGCAGGCCCGCAAGGACCAATCGGAGGGCGAGGTGCTGCTGTATTTCGTGGTCAATGAGCAGGGCCAGGTGGAGCAGGCCGAAGTGGTGCGCTCCGTGCATCCCGCGCTGGATGCCGAAGCCCTACGCCTCGTGCAGGCGCTACCGGCCTTCACCCCGGCGATGCATCACGGGCGGCCAGCGAAGGTTGGCTTTCTGTTTCCGCTGCCATTTGTGCTGCCGCTCTAGGTCGGAGCTGCTTCCCTCCTACTGCTTACTACACACCCTTTCGGGACCTGTAAACTTATGAAGCCTACTTTATTGCTAACCCTGGGTGCCTGCCTGCTGCTCGGCAACGCAGCGCTGGCTCAGTCAACCGAAATAGCGGGCTCTCCAGACCAGGCCGCAACCCGACCTCAGGCCCCGCTGGATAAGGTATACACGTATGTGGAGCAGATGCCCTTGCCCCAGGGCGGTATGGTCAACCTCATACCGAATCTGGTAGCTGCCCTTCAGTATCCAGCTCAGGCCCGAAAGGAAAAAATCGAAGGCATGGTCTTCGTCAGCTTTATCGTAGACTCCGAGGGCTTGGTGCGGCAGCCCACCACTGCGCGGGGCGTGCATCCGCTGCTCGATGCAGAGGCATTACGGGCTGTTTTGGCCATGCCCGCCTGGAAGCCCGGTACGCAAAACGCCCCCCGGTGAACGTTTCCTATATGCTACCGCTCCGGTTTACACTACCCAAGTAAGCATACTAGAAAAAGGACCCGGCCGGGTCCTTTTTCTTTTACCGGAAAACAGCCCCAGCAAAATCCAGCACGGCCCGCCTGGTTTCAGCGGGCTTTTCATAGTACGCCAAATGACCTACATCGGCCAGGAAAAGCGCGTAGCTCACCCGGGCCAGCGGGGCCTGGGCCACCGAGTGTTCCAGGGGCACGGCCACGTCCTCTTTGCCGGCAATAAGCAGAACCGGGAACTTGGCCTCGCGCAATACCTTGGTACGGTCGGGGCGGGCGGCCATGGCCCGCATGCCGCCCACGATGGTTTCGGCGGGCGTGGCCTTGCCGATTTCCTCCAAAAACTCCCGCTGGGCACTCAGGGCCTCGCGGTGCACGGGCGCAAACAGGGGCCGGATAAACGACTCCATGAATTTCTCCACGCCGTGGCGCTCCACGAAGGCCACGTTCTTCTCGCGGTTGGCTTTCTTCTCTTCGCTGTCGGCGTAGGCCGAGGAGTTGAGCAGACACAGGCCGGCTACCCGCTCGGGCCACCGCTCGGCAAAGGCCAGCGCCGCGTAGCCGCCCATGCTGTGGCCCACCAGCAGGGCCTTTTCCACGCCGGCCGCGTGCAGTTTGTCGGCCACGTAGCGGGCCTGGGCCTCCATGCTGTAGTCGCGCACGTCGTGGATGTTGGTGCCGTGGCCGAGCAGGTTGAGGCTCACCACGCGGTACTCGGCGGGAAAATCACGGATGAAATCGGTCCAGATTTCGCGGCTTTCGGCGAAGCCGTGGAGGAATACGAGGGTAGGTTGAGCAGAAGACATAAAGCGGAATTCGACCGGGTTGGAGCGGCATATACTGGGAATGGGCACAATTACGCACTTTTGCCCCGCTCGTTTCCATTCTTACTCCGCTCATGTCCTTGTTCCAGCGTCGCTACGCCCACTATATCATCGCCGTGCTGGCGGGGCTACTATTTGCCCTACTGGGCCGCTTCACCTTTGCCAGTCAGGCCTTTGAGCGGGGTGGCGGACTGCTGATGCTGGGTTTTCTGGTGCTGATTCCGCTGGGCCTCGGTGCCATTACCGAGCATTTTTCCCTCACCCAGCGCTCAGACTCGTGGAGCTTTATCTTCCGGTCCTGGGGAGCAGCACTGCTGTTTTTACTTTCTGCCCTGCTGTTTCACCTCGAAGGCGTTATCTGCCTGATCATCATTGCCCCGCTATTTATTATTCTGTCGGCCGTCGGTGGCATTTTGTACCGGTTTTTTACGCGCGGCAAGAATTCCAGCAACAACCATAAAACCTTCGTGGTGGCCAGTTTCGCCTTGTTGCCTTTCCTGGCCGCGCCGCTGGAAAGCCAGTTCGCCACTCCCGACGACTTCCGTCGGGTCGAAAACACGATTCTCATCCAAGCCCCGGTGGAGGCGGTATGGCACAACATCATCCGGGTGCCGCCTATTTCGGCACAGGACCTGGGCTCCAGCCTCGTAGATAAAATCGGCTTCCCGCGCCCGGTAGAGGCCACGCTGTCCTTCGAAGGCGTGGGCGGCGTGCGGCACGCCACCTTCGAGCGGGGCGTCGAGTTTATCGAAACCGTGGACGTGTGGGAGCCGCTGCGGCGCATTTCCTTCAGCATCGTACCCAACACGGCTACCATTCCACCCACGACTTTCGATGAGCACGTTACCGTGGGCGGCCGGTTTTTCGACGTGCTGCGCGGCACCTACGAGCTGCAGCCCGTAGATGCCCGCCACACCCGCCTCATCCTCTATAGCCAGCAGCGCCTGAGCACCCGCCTCAACCCCTACGCCGGCCTGTGGACCGACTTTGTGATGAGCGAAATCCAGAGCCGTATCGTGCGGGTGGTGGCCAAACGCAGTGAAGCCGAAGCAGCACGGGCTACTTCGGCTTCCGGCACAGTATCGACGCGCTGACAGCGGCGCAGCGCCGGTATTAGGCTTGCTTGGTAAACTGGATGCTGGCCGACAGCTATCACGTCCTCGCTCACCACGATGGAGCCGGCTTCGGTAACGCCACTCCAGCTCAAGCCGAAGTCTTTGCGGTTGATTTTGCCGGTCAGGTCAAAACTTGCTTTGGTGTTGCCATGAGCCGGTTGCGTACTTATTCTGCCAGAAGAGCAACGGCCTTGTGGTTTGTTTACCTTTGGGTACTCCCTTTTTCTTTGTGGTATGAATGAGCAGCTAATAGTCAAGAATTTCGGCCCCATTAAAGATGCTACCGTGGACTTTAAGAAGGTAACGGTTTTTATTGGCCCGACGGGTGGGGGAAAGAGTACTTTGGCGAAGTTGGCGGCAATATTACGTGACAATAATTTCTATTCTTCTATAAAGAATAAGGCTGACGAGTTAAATCTATTCACTGATTTTTCCATAAGAAGTTATTTCCAAGAAGAGTCGATAATATTTTGGAAACACAGAGACAATGACATTGTAATCACCAGTAAAGGCGTATTCATTAGTGAAAATCTGAAAGAGAAAGCAGATAATATAGAACAAGATCTTACAGAGGATCAGTTTAAAATTCTTTTTGAAAAAATAGCAAAGATTGCTATTAACAATAACATAAGCTTAGACCAAATCCAAGATACCCCTTTTTTCAAAGAAGAATTTGACAAATTTTATAGCCACCAAGTATTGAAGCCATTGTACGAACAAGCAATGACGCCTTACACGCCGCATTATATACCTTCTGAAAGAATTTTTATTGCAGCGATAAATACAGCGTGGCCAGGCTTGCTGAGTGAGAATATCGGGCTACCAACTCATCTTCTATCGTTTGCTAACCAATACTTTAAAGCACGAGAGTCAATTGAAATAATTAGAATACCTTTTCTAGAGGTAGACTATTTTCGATCTAATGGACAGGATATTATTGTATCTAAGGAACAAATGCCTTTAAAATTATCAGATGCAGCCAGCGGTATACAATCCGTAGCTCCTATGCTTGTTCTTCTTAACTATCTTTCAAGACAGGAAGACAAAAGCCAGAGCTTTATCATCGAAGAACCTGAGCTCAACCTATATCCTACTGCTCAACAAGGCCTATTAAACTGGCTCGTCGAGAAATGCACCCAAGGCGAAAACGACTTAACAATAACCACGCACAGCCCCTACATTCTCGCTCATCTAAACCTACTCCTCTACGCCCACCAAGTAGCCGACAAGCATCCTGACCGCGCCGATGACGTGGCGAAGGTGGTGCCACGGGAAAGCTGGATTAACCCAAAGGAGTTTGCTGCTTACCATGTAGAAGGCCAGAAGGAAAACGGGGTTCACTCGATTGTAAATCCGGAAACGGGCCTTGTCAGCTACAATGGCCTCGACTCGACGGCCACTGCGGAAACATCCGACTTTGAGAAGCTGATGGATATTAACGCGGGGCTGGAAGTCGAATGATTGATCGGGTCCGCACCGCCTTTGCTGCCCAACTAAGCGCCAAGGGTACTTGCCTTCAAGAACATTCTCATGCCGAATTCCATGTGCATGATCCCCACGCCAAGCGGGAAGGGTCTGGGGCGTGCTACATTGTCACTACGGGGCTGCTCACCAAAGCCGACCTGCACATACGCAACAGCGAGCGGCGCAGCATTCACTTCCTCGCCATCGACCAGTGCATCTACGACAACTCCAATCCGAGCAAATGTGATTGTGCTTTAATCAGCGGTGATAAAATCTACTTTATCGAGTTCAAAAATTCGGAGAATCAGCTTGACGCTGCTGTTGGGAAAGCAAATACAAACCCCGGCGAATGTTTGTCGCAACTAGCTGCCAGCATACGCGACTTTTATGACCGCGACATCATTAAGCCAGGGCAAACAGTGTATGCTATTGCCAGCGTAGGCTATCCACGACAAAGACCTCAGAATGGTGCTCACCACCTCGATCAGCTAAAATCCTTGCAGGAAAAGATTCAGGAAGGAAATGCCCGCTCTATCAGATTACGCTATTGCAGCGAAAGTGAGTTGGCAATTAAATAGCAACAACAAAAAAGCCCCGCCGGACGAATCCAGCGGGGCTTTTTGTATGCTTAAATCTGCTTACCGAATCACCTTTTCCACCGCAGCCTTCACCGCCACCTTGCCTGCCAGCTCGCGCACGGCGGCGGCAATACCGGCGGCATCGAAGCCACACTCTTTGTAGAGCTCATCCTGGGTGCCGTGCTCTACCACGCGGTCCGGGATGCCGAGGCGCTGCACGGGCACGGAGTAGCCGTGGTCGGCCATGAACTCCAGCACGGCCGCGCCGAAGCCGCCTTGCAGGCAGCCGTCTTCTACGGTCACAATGGCTTTGTACTTGCTCAGGGCAGCGGCCAGCAGTTCCTCATCGAGCGGCTTGGCGAAGCGCATATCAAAGTGGCCCACGTTGAAGCCTTCGGCCGCTAGCTGGCTGGTGGCTTTCACGGCATAGTTGCCGATGTGGCCGATGCTCAGAATAGCGACACCTTCGCCTTCGCGCACCACCCGGCCGGTGCCCACCGCAATTTTCTTGAGCGGCGTGCGCCACTCCGGCATCACGCCTTCGCCGCGCGGGTAGCGGATGCTGAACGGACCCATATCGGGCAGCTGGGCCGTGTACATCAGGTTGCGCAGCTCTTCCTCGTTCATCGGGGCCGACACCACCATGTTCGGGATGCAGCGCATGAAGGCAAGATCGTAGCAGCCGTGGTGCGTAGGGCCGTCGGCACCGGCAAAACCGGCCCGATCGAGGCAGAATACCACGTTCAGGTTCTGCAGGGCCACATCGTGCAGCACCTGGTCGTAGGCGCGCTGCATGAAGGACGAGTAGATGTTGCAGAACGGCACCAGGCCCTGCGTAGCCAGGCCAGCGGAGAAAACCACGGCGTGCTGCTCGGCAATGCCCACGTCGAAAGCACGGTCGGGCATGGCCTCCATCATAATATTGAGCGACGAGCCCGACGGCATGGCGGGCGTCACGCCCATCACATTGTCGTTCTGCTTGGCCAGCTCCACCATCGTGTGGCCAAACACGTCCTGATACTTGGGTGCCTGGGGCTTGTCGTGGTGCTTTTTGTAGATCTCGCCCGTAATCTTGTCGAACAGGCCCGGGGCGTGCCACAGCGTCTGGTCTTTCTCGGCCAGCGCGTAGCCTTTGCCCTTCACCGTTACGCAGTGCAGAATTTTGGGACCCGGAATGCTTTTCAGGTCATTCAGGATAGTGGCCAGATGCTGCACGTCGTGCCCATCGACGGGGCCGAAATAGCGAAATTTCAGGGCTTCAAACAGGTTGCTCTGCTTGAGCAGCGTAGCCTTCATAGCCGACTCCACCTTGCGGGCAATCTGCTGGGGATTAGGCCCAAACTTGCTGAGCTTGCCCAGCACGTTCCAGAGCTCGTCGCGTACTTTGTTGTAGGTGCGCGAGGTAGTAATATCGGTCAGGTACTCTTTGAGCGCGCCCACGTTGGGGTCGATGCTCATGCAGTTATCGTTGAGAATAACCAGCAGGTTGGAGTTGGCGACCCCGGCGTGGTTCAGGGCTTCGAAAGCCATGCCGGCCGTCATGGCTCCGTCGCCGATAACGGCAATGTGCTGCCGGTCTTTCTCGCCTTTGTAGTCGGAAGCCACGGCCATGCCCAGCGCCGCCCCGATGCTAGTGCTGCTGTGGCCCACCCCGAAGGCATCGTACTCACTCTCCTTGCGCTTGGGAAAGCCCGACATGCCGCCATAGCGCCGGTTGGTCGGAAAATCGTCGCGCCGGCCGGTCAGGATTTTGTGCCCATACGCCTGGTGCCCTACGTCCCACACGAGCTGATCGTGGGGCGTATCGAACACGTAGTGTAGCGCCACCGTCAGCTCTACCACGCCCAGGGAAGCCCCGAAGTGGCCGCCGTAGATGGAAACGGAATCGATAATGAACTGTCGAAGCTCCTGGCTTACTTGCACCAATTGGTCTTCACTGAGCTTTTTGAGGTCGTCGGGCGAGTTTATAGCCGCCAACAATTCACCGGGTTCGACAATCATCTTCGAAGAGGGGCAAGGAGGAGAGATTCAGCAGGGCAACAGGCAGAGGTTCCTAAAGGTTAGGCCTTTTAGAATATTCACCTTCTGTAACGCGCAAAGTTATGACTTTTCGCAGCTACTGGCTTCGCCCCTTGCTCGATGCAGGGGGAGCAAAGGCTTGCATAGCCAATGACTACTATAATCATACGAAGCTGTTTAGAAAGTCGTTTTCCGGTCATACTTGATCTGGCGTCCGCTTGTCGAAGCATGACGTTTTACTTGTTTTCAATGACTTTCTAAACAGCTTCTACGTTGGGTTTACGCTGATACTGCCCAGTAAGGCTGGCTTTCTGTGCCCGATACGCGCTCAGTCTTACTTTACCGCCTTGAGGCTTAATTAATGCCTAATTTTACCCGGCCTACCCTCTCTCCCTCCCATGCCGCTCACCCAGCAGAACAACCAGGAGCAACAGCTGCTCGATAAGCTCAAGCCGTCGCGCATCATTTTGCCGGTGCTACTTGGGCTGAGCGTGGTGGGCTTCATGTTCTGGCGCAGCTACCGGCCCGGCGACCTAGCTCCGCTGGCCGATGCCAAGCTGCACTGGCTGCTCGTTACCCTGGCCGTGCTGCTGGCCCGCGACCTGGGCTACATCTACCGCATCCGGCACATTTCGGAGCGGGTGCTGAGCTGGCGCCAAAGCCTGGAGGTGATTATGATCTGGGAATTTGCGTCGTGCGTGCTGCCCTCGGCGGTGGGCGGCACGGCCGTGGCCTCCTTCATTCTGAACAAGGAGGGCATTTCGCTGGGCAAATCGCTGGCCTACGTGATGGTGACGGCCCTGCTCGACAACGTGTACTACGTGCTGACGGTGCCGCTGGTGGTGTGGCTGGCCGGCGACGCCCTCTACCCGCACGAGGCGTTGCAGGGCGGGCTGGTGGCTACGCTGAAAGTGGCGTTCGTGGTGAGCTACATCCTGGTCACGCTCTATGCGCTGCTGATGCTGTACGCCATCTTCGTGAATCCGGAATCGGTGAAGCGGCTGCTGGTGCGGCTGTTTTCTTTCCGGGGGCTGCGGCGGTGGCGGGCCAAAGCCTACCAGCACGGCAACGAAATGGTGTGGGCTTCGGCCCAGCTGCGCGGCAACGGGGCCAGCTACTGGCTGCGCGCCATCGGCTCCACTTTCTTCGTCTGGACGGCCCGCTACCTGGTTATCGGCTGCATCATCGCGGCTTTCGTCGACGTGAGCAGCCGCGAGTTCATCCTCATCTTCGGCCGCAACCTGACCTACAAAGTCATCTTGCTGCTGGCCATTACGCCCGGCGGCGCGGGCATTGCCGAAGGCGCTTTCCCGACCTTTTTCGGCAAGTTTATCGGCACGCCCACCATGACCAATTTCATCGTCCTGATCTACCGCATCGTTACGTACTATCTGTATCTGCTGCTGGGCGCCTTCTTTCTGCCACGCTGGGTGGCGCGGGTTTTTGGGCAGCAAAAGGCGGAGGATTTTACGGTTTCGTAGCCCGCAGCTCCGGCGCAGCCTCGGCGGCAGTGGGCCGCTGGTAGGTCTGCCAGAAATCGGGGGAGTAGGGAACGAACTGCAGCTGATACATTTCATTACCCGCAAAACGCGGCTCGATGGCCGGATTGGGCGGCAGCGGCACGGTGCCGGCGGGCAGGCTCGTAAAATACTCCTCGCAGACTTTCTGGGTGTGAAACGGCTTGCCGCCCAACACCCGCCCCACGCTCACGCCCTGCGCGCGGCTGGTGGCCACCTGGTAGCGGCCGTTGTTTCCCTTCTGGTAGGTTACGACATGGGCGGCGCGGCCGTCGGAACACACGCTGGAGTACAGGTTGGCTATGTCATTTTTGCGCCCGTAGTACTTATGTGCTACGGCGTTTTGATACACAGTGTCGGCTGTCCAGAGCGCCTCGTAGCGTACTACCGCGTAGTCCTGCTGCCGGATGTATACTTTCCCGGCGTATCCGCTCTGCAGGGTAGTGCCCGTGGAGCGGCGAGTGGCCCGCTTCACGGAAAAGCGGATTACATATAGACCATCGTCGCCTTGCCGCACGATGGAATCGAGCTGCAGGTTGAATTTTCCCACCTTCTTCTTTTTGAACAGCGGGGAAATCCGGACCGGATCGGACGAGGCCGTAACAAACCCCTGCCCGCCTTCCAGCAGCTCAAACGGGCCCAGAGGCCGCGGCGACTCTACCACCACGCGGGCCTCCTGGATGCGGTGCTTTTCCTGGTCGCCGAGGGCCATGAAGCCGCCGCCCCAGTGCCGGTAGCCCGCCGGCTCGAACACCTGGCTCACATATTCTACCTCGTGGCGCAGCGTGTCGAAGTTGATGAGGCTGCGGTGGGTATATACCTGCGCGGCATAATCGGCCTGCTCATAGTTCGCATCAGCCGCCTTGATTACCCGCTGCATAATCTTCTTCGGATTCTGCGACGCGGCACTGACGCGCACGTTGGCCAGCGCATACGCAGCCGGCACCAGGCGTACTGCCAGCTCGCCACCGCCGGGGGCCGCCAACGTCGCCATTTCGTAGCCAATGCTGCTTACCTGCACTGCCTCGCCGGCGCGCATAGCCAGGCCAAACTTGCCCTGCGCATCGGAAACCGTACCCAGCGCCCGGCCCGGTACGGCCACCGTAGCAAAAGGCACCGGAGCCCCCGTTTTGGCGTCCAGCACGACTCCGCGCCGCCGCGCGCCACCGGAAGCAGCGGTGCTGGCCTTAGCCACCCGCAACCGCCGAGCCGGATTGATACTGTTCAGCAACAGGTTCGACCTACTAGAATCTGGCACTGTAGCGGCACTGGCCAACCCGACCGGGTGCGGCGGATTCACGGTTTTCAAGTACAGAAATCCATCTACTACCTCGCTCCAGGGGCCGCTCAGAGCTTTATATTCGAAAGCGTACGTAGTCAAAACCCGCCCGGGGGCGGCATGCTTCAGGCTCACGTACGCGTACTCCTGCCCCGAGGCCAGCAACTCCGCTTCCAGGGTACCGGGTGCGGGCGCGGGCACCTTTTCGAGTTGTCCCCACGCGCCAAAACGATGCGTGCCGCCCCCGGCCAAGGTACCCAGTATATACACGGCATCGTTGCCCAGCGCGGCCTTCACGGCCCGGCCCATTGGGCGGTAGTCTTGCAGCTCGGCATTTCTCAGCACTTCTACTTTATTGGCAAAGTGCCCTACCGCGCCCCAGCACAGCACTTTTTCCTGGGGGTGCTGGCGCACATACCAGAGCAGGTTGTCGGCCATCTGCGCGTCGCGCGGGTTGCTGTGGGTGGCAGCTCGCCAGGCGCTGGAGTCGATGCTGGTAGGGTCGATGGTGGCGTAGTTGCGGGCCGTGGCTTGCAGGCTGCGCAGGTTCTGGAGCCAGAATGCAGCCTGCTCGCGCCGCTTGGCATCGGGGCTTGCGGCTACCTTTTCCAGCAGGCGGCGGACTTTGCCGAGCTGCAGCTCAAACAGCGCCAGCTGGTGCGTAGGCGGAAAGATAAAGTTCTCGCCCATCGAGCTGATACACGCTTCGAGGTAGTCGTAGGCAATGCCGCTGGCACCTTTTTGTGGCTTCAGCAGCGCTTCCAGCTCCTCCAGCATGTCCTCCTGATAGTCACCGCTGAGCTGGTTGTCAAAGCCGGCCACCTTGAGCTTATCCTTGCCTTTGCCCAACAGCGGCAACAGACTCTGAAACTCCTGCGTACCCGTCCAAACCGCGAAAACGCTGTTGCCGATGGCTTCGAGCGGCGGCGTACCCGCTTCCAGTTGGCGCTGCGCTTTGTTGAGCTCATAAAATCCGCTTTCGAACGCCACCGTGGTGAAGCCCATGCGCTGCTGCAAAAATCGGATCAGCCGGATCTTGGCTTCCGTCACGTTGCCCTCGCCGTGGGTAGGCTCACCGAGCATTACTACCCGGGCCGCCCCTATTTCCTGGGTCAAAAACTCCAAATCGGCAAAGCTGGTGTCGGTGGGGCTATTGCTGCGGATAGAATGAGTTGGTAGAGTTTGGGCCTGGGCACCAAGGCTTAATGAGCCACAAAACAAGCCAGTAGCCAGCAGCAGTCGACTAAATAGAGTCATCGGAGAAAATAGGAATGAGGAAATACGATATAGCGGCAAGCTAGCGGGTTTCCGATAATTCGTTCGTTTTCAGCCTGTCTATACTCCACAAAAAAGGCCGCTCCCAAATCGGAAGCGGCCTTTCGCATGTTCTTTGGCGCCGAGAAAGTTATTCCGACTCCAGCATCATTTCGGAGCCGTCGGCACCTTTCAGCGTGATTTTATCGTCCGTCAGGTTCACAATATCGAAGGCCATAGAGGTCGTGCCGCCGTCGGGCGTCAGCGTGATTTTCTTGCCGGGCTGGTCGAAAGTATACTTGCCCTGCATGGTCTGGGCGGGCGACGACATGTTGAAGTTGCCGTTGGCGTAGAAGCGCAGCTCCGTGTCCTTGTCGGCATCGGTCTGGGCTACCTTATCCCCGCCGGCGGTGGTTTCTTTATCGGTTTTCCACACCTTGCTGTCGGTGCCGTAGAGCATGTTGGTTTCGCCGACTTTGTTTTCCTTGTTGCAGCCGAAGGTGAACAAGGCTACCAGCATCAACAGGCTGGCCAGATAGTGGAACGAGAGAGCAGAACGTTTCATAAGGGTTCAGGTAAAGGTTGGAAGGATGTAGTAGCACGAGGGCCAGCCTCAACTGGCGGCTGGTGCTGCGGTTCTTACGCGCCGGAAGCCAAAGAGTTAAGCCCCTGCTCGCGCGGCCCCGGCGGCTACAACTTATTCAGGCAGCGGGCGTAAGAAGCCCTGATACCGTGGCGTTCAGGCACATGCGGTATGCTCCACTCCTCCACCTCCAAACGACACATAACTATGGGACTGTTCGATTTCCTGACCAACAAAGGCGAAGAAAAACCAGTTGAGCCAGCCGCTAAGCCCCAGGCTGGTGGCACCGATTTTTTTGGCAACAATGCTGCTAAGCCCGCGCAACCCGTTGCCGCAAAAGGTGACTCTTATACTGTTGTAAGCGGTGATTCGCTCTCCAAGATTGCGAAGAATCACTACGGCGACGCTGCCAAGTGGCATCAGATTTATGAGGCCAACAAAGCCATCATCGGTGCCAACCCCGACCATATCGAAGTCGGCCAGCAATTGACATTGCCTACCCTGTAGGACCTTTTTTGCAGAAAAAGGTTGGAAACGCCGTCCTAGCTTAGGGCGGCGTTTTTTCTTTGCCCGTAATCCAGAAAAAAATTAAAAACTTTCTACTGGATTTGGTCTTTTAAATTCCGAGTGTACATTTGCAAGCATCAACCCGGTACTCTCCCATTAACGATGGGGCAGTCAGTAAGATTTTATACAGAAGCGGCGAGAGAACAGGCTCCCTGACCCGCTGGCAACCTTCATCCATTGAAAGGTGCCAATTCCTGCCCGTGCGGCCCAGGCCCGCGGGAGCTATAAGTCGAGTACCATGGAAAACACCCTTTCTTCCGTCTCGTTTGCCCCACCCGCTTCAGCTGCCCTCGCGCCGGCTGAGTTGCCGCTGGGTTTTCGCGTTTTCGCGGCAGCTCCCGCCGAACGAATGCGCCCGTGCTGTTGGATGCCGTGTTGTTGCTGTTGCTAGCCTAGTCCGGGCGTAGCGCCTCTCCCTCCTACTCTTCTCGTTTTTCGGCCTCCCTGCGTCATGCGGCCACTATGTGGCGCGTTTGGCGGGGGTTTGGCTCGGCTCCAGCACTGCGTTTCGCGGGCTTCGGGAGCTAGTGCGGGTGCGGCTTATCCTGAGCGCACCCAGCGGATACTCGACCATTTCAACTCCTTTTTCTTAACTCAGCTTCAGTATGTCTACGCAAGCCCTGCAGTTCGAAACCCTACAGCTCCACGCCGGCCAGCAGCCCGACCCCACCACCGGCGCCCGCGCCGTACCACTCTACCAGACAACCTCTTACGTATTCAAAAGCGCGGAACATGGGGCCAACTTGTTTGCGCTGAAGGAATTCGGCAACATCTACACCCGGTTGATGAATCCGACTACCGACGTGTTTGAGCAGCGCGTGGCCGCCCTCGAAGGCGGGGTAGCGGCCCTGGCCACCGGCTCGGGGCAGGCCGCGCAGTTTATTGCCCTAAACAACATCCTGCAGGCAGGCGACAATTTCGTGAGCGGCTCCCACCTCTACGGGGGCACCTACAACCAGTTTAAAGTGGCTTTCAAGCGGCTGGGCATTGATGTGCGCTTCGCCGATAGCGACAAACCGGCCAGCTTTGAGCCCCTGATTGACGCTAATACCAAGGCCATTTACCTCGAAACGATTGGCAACCCCAGCTTCAGCATTCCGGATTTCGAGCGGATTGCGGCCATTGCCAACAAACACGATCTGCCGCTGATCGTCGATAACACGTTTGGCGCGGGCGGCTATTTGTTCCGGCCGCTGGAGCACGGTGCCCACATCGTAGTAGAGTCGGCCACGAAGTGGATTGGCGGCCACGGCACCAGCGTGGGCGGCGTAATTGTGGACGGTGGCACGTATGACTTCGGCAACGGCAAGTTCCCGCAGTTCACGGAGCCCTCGGAGGGCTACCACGGCTTGGTATTCAGTGACGTATTCGGCAAAAACAGCTCCTTCGGCAACATTGCCTTTATCATTCGGGCCCGGGTGGAAGGCCTGCGCGACTTCGGCCCCGCCATCAGCCCCTTCAACTCCTGGCAGCTGCTCATCGGCCTCGAAACCCTGAGCTTGCGCGTGGAGCGGACCGTGGAAAACGCCCTGCGCGTGGCCACCTGGCTGGAGCAGCACCCGCAGGTAGAAAATGTAAATTATCCGGGCCTGAAAAGCAGTCCCTACCACGCCCTGGCCCAGAAATATCTGAAGCGCGGCTTCGGCGGCGTCCTCAGCTTTAGCATCAAAGGCAGCAAGGAAACCGCGACCCAGTTTATCGACAACCTGAAGCTAGTGAGCCACCTGGCCAACGTTGGTGACGCCAAAACCCTCATTATTCAGCCCTCGGCTACTACGCACCAGCAGCTCTCTGAGGCTGAGCAACGCGCCGCCGGCGTGACGCCTACCTCGCTACGGCTGTCGGTGGGCATTGAACATTTCGACGATATCCGGGCCGATCTGGCCCAGGCCTTTGCAGCCGTGCGCGACGCCGCACTCCTGCCTGCGGCTGACGAGAACGAGGCTGCTTTGCAGCCGGAAACCGAACACGCTGCCCCGCTGGAAGTCTAAAGTAGAGAGGAGATTGGGGCGGCAGCATTCGTGCGGCCGCCCCGCTCCAGCAATGGCAGTACCAGGAATGACAGGCCGGGAAGTTGTGAGAGAGGACCCGGCCTGCTCATTCCATAATAGCCCGGGCTGAGCCGGGAACGGCCACTCCCTTACTGGGTGGGACTGACGTGGGAGGTCGAAAATCCGGTTCAGCCCGTGTGCTATTGTTGAGACATCACCACCTGCCGGCCCTGTAGCTGGGCAGGCAAATGGTATATTTTTTCTGAAAAATGACTGACGCTCGGCTTTTGACTTTGCCAGCCGGCCTCTTGCTCGAAACGGGCGAGCAGCTGGATCCGGTGCAGATAGCCTACCAGACGTATGGCACCCTCAACGCCGCCCGCGACAATGTGGTGTGGGTATGCCACGCCCTTACGGCCAACGCCGATGTGCTGAGCTGGTGGCCGGGCCTGTTTGGCGCGGGCTACGCTTTCGACCCGGCCGATTGGTTTATCGTGTGTGCCAATATCTTGGGCTCGTGCTATGGCAGCACCGGACCGGCCAGCAGCGGCAACGCGGCGGTACCCCCGCTGTACCAGCAGTTTCCGCTGGTCACGATTCGGGATATGGTAGCCGCCCACGAAGCGCTACGGCACGAGTTGGGCCTGACGACCATCCACACGCTGATGGGGGGCTCGCTAGGCGGGCAGCAAGCGTTAGAATGGGCTATTTTGCGGCCCGAGTTGTTTGCGCACCTCGTGCTGCTGGCGACCAACGCCCACCATTCGCCCTGGGGCATTGCCTTCAATGAGGCGCAGCGGCTGGCCATTTTTGCCGACCCGACTTACTACCACAACACGCCCACCGGTGGGCAGCAGGGCCTGAAAGCCGCCCGGGCCACGGCTCTGCTCAGCTACCGCAGCTACCAGGCCTACGGCCACACCCAGGCCGAACCTGACGTCGACCAGCTCGACGGATTTCGGGCCAGCTCCTACCAGCAGCACCAGGGCGACAAGCTTGTGGCCCGCTTCAATGCCTACAGCTACGTGGCGCTGAGCCGCACGATGGACACCCACAACGTGGGCCGGGGCCGGGGCAGCACGGCAGCGGCACTGGCCGGCATCAGAGCCCGGACGCTGGTGGTGGGCATCAGCTCCGATGTGCTGTTTCCGCTCGTTGAGCAGCAGTTTCTGGCCCGGCATATTCCGGGTGCCACCTATGCCGAAATGGATTCGCAGTTCGGCCACGACGGTTTTTTGATTGAAACCGCCCAAATCACGCAGTTTCTAGAACGATTTTATGTCGACAGCCTTGTCTAATAGTCTTGCCGGGGCCGCTGGTGCGGCTTCTTCCGATATTTCTGCTGCCCCGCTCCGCATTGGTCTCATTGGCTTTGGCTGCGTGGGTCAGGGTGTCTACGACATCTTGCAGCGCCTGCCCGGGCTGGTAGCCGAGGTGCGCCGTATTGCGGTAAAAGATCCGACCAAGCCCCGGTCGTTGCCTGTTTCCGCTTTCAGCTTCGACGCTAATGAGCTGCTGCACGACCCAGAGCTGGATGTGCTAGTAGAAGCTATTGACGATGCGCCGGAGGCTTTTCGGCTGGTCAGCGCGGCGCTGGGCCAGGGGCGGAAGGTGGTGACGGCCAACAAGGCGATGGTCGCCCAGCATTTGCCCGAGCTGCTGGCCTTGCAGCACGAGTTTGGCGGCACGCTGCTCTACGAAGCGGCCGTGTGCGGCAGCATTCCGATTATCCGGACGCTGGACTCGTATTTCGGGCACGAGCCCCTGCGGAGCGTGAGTGGGATTTTCAATGGCTCGTCGAACTACGTGCTGACGCGCATGGGTGACGACGGCTCGGAGTATGGGGCCGCATTGGCGCAGGCACAGGCCCAAGGCTTCGCCGAAACTGACCCTACCCTCGACATGGCCGCTTTCGACCCGCGCTCCAAAGCTGTTATTCTGGCCGCCCACGCTTACGGCGTAGCGCTGCGGCCCGAGCAGATTCTGAATTTGGGTATTGAGAGCATCAGCGCCACCGATATTGCGTACGCCGCGCTGAGCGGGCAAAAAATAAAGGTCGTGGCGGGCCTCTACCTGCTGCCCGACAACCAGCTCACCGTGCTCGTGACGCCCCAATTCGTGAGTCGCACCTCGCCGCTGTATACCGTCGACGACGAATTCAACGGCGTGGTCATCGACGCGGAATTTGCCGGCACCCAGTTTTTGCGGGGCCGGGGCGCGGGCGGGCACCCTACCGGCTCGGCCGTGCTGGCCGACGTGGCCGCGCTGCGTGGCAACTACCGCTACGCCTACGCCAAGCTGGCTGCCCCGCAGCTGGCCTATACCACCGATCTGGAAATAGAAATCTACCTGCGCACCAGCAACGAAGTGCTGCTCGACCAGTTGGGCTTCACCGACATTACGGAAGAGGCTGACGAAGACGGCTACATCGTAGGCTACGTGCCGCTGGATACCCTGCTGCACCACCGCGATGCACTCCGCAAAGCCGGTGCCTTTGCGGCCCGTACCGGCAATGTGCGGCCCGCTACCACCCAACCAGCCGACGCACTGGCGCTAGCCACAGCGGAGTAGCACCACCGCTTCTGGCAGGAGTCACCCTTGTGCTAAGAGCGTGTGTGGCAGTTGTCATGCTGAGCGAAGTCGAAGCATCTCTACCGCAGTAGTAATTGACTTTACCAGTGCGGTAGATGTCTCGTCCGGCTATAGCTATACAGGTGGAGGGAGTAATCCGGCCTGCGCTTTACAGGCCGGGTTGGTAATCCGGATTGGACTTTACAGGCAGACAAGATAGGCAGCGGTTTTTCTTCCGCCGCTG
>NZ_SRLD01000059.1 GCF_004745955.1 Hymenobacter elongatus
GGTTTCCGACCCCACAGCTCGCTGCAGAATTTAACGCCCGATCAGGTCATGGCAGCCGCCAGTACTGTCGAGCTTCAAACCGCCTGATTCTCTACTTCAGGCCGGTCCAGCAATTGGGAGGAGGTCACAAGCCGCCTGACCTCTACTTTTCACTGGCCTACCTGACGGGGAAGCTTACACCGGTCTACTATAGCCCATTGAGCGTAAGGCGCTTTAGGCATAGGTGAAAACCACCGCCGTGCGGCGTAGTTACAGCAGCGGTGAGTAGTGGATGAGGTTGGGCACAGCGTTTGCACGCACGCGGCTAGCCATCAATGGAGAGTCCCGGTATTTCAATCATTGGACGCTATAGTTTGGAATGATGCTCTGAGTATGAGTACTATAGTGGAGCCGAATGCAGAGGACGCGCCAGGAAGCGGCGCATGTTTTTACCTTTACACGCATAATGAAATGTCGACAACTACGTTTGGGAGGGGTATGAAAAAGGTTGTTGTAGCCCTCGGCTTCGGAATAGGGATGCTGTTGCTTACGGGTACCGCCTGGGCCCAAACGAAGCCTGCTGCGGGCAAAGCCCCCGGCAAAGCCGCCACGCCTGCGCCCAAGGCCAGCGTGAAGCCGGCGGCAGTGGCCAAGCCCGTAGTGGCGGCGGTAGCGGCTGCCGAAAAACCCGCGCCGCCCGAGCTGATTACCAGCAAAATGGAAACGGTAGCACCCTCGACAGATGCTATAAAAGTGCGCGTGGACACCAACCCAGTGACCAAGCGACTCGTGGTGCGCACCAATGCCACCGGCCCCACCCGGGTGGAAGTAAACGACGCCACGGGCCGTCCCGTCATCACGCGCGACCTGCTGGCGGGCGACGAACCCACCACGCTGGACGTAAGCCAGCTGCCGGCCGGCTACTACATCGTGCAGTGTACTTCCGGCGCACGCACCGGCATGCGCCGGGTGATGGTGGGACAATAGAATTTCAAACCCCGTCGTCTAATATCTGAGCCCTTGCGAATCCTGTTCGCAAGGGCTTTCTTGTGGGTCGCTGGGCAGTTGAGCGGCTCTCGTTGGAGCGGCCAATAGTTCGTTTTGTGCCAATTCACACCATCGTTGCCGTATGAGCAAGCCTTCTTTTTCTTACTGGGAGCACCGAAGCTTTTTGCAGGGCTTCGATGTGGTGGTGATAGGTGCGGGTATCGTGGGGCTCACGGCGGCTATATATACCAAGCGCCGCTGGCCCCAGGCCCGAATAGCCGTGCTGGAGCGCGACATGCTGCCCAATGGTGCCAGCACCAAGAACGCCGGGTTTGCTTGCTTTGGCAGCATCTCCGAACTGCTCGAACAGCAAAAAAAAGGCGGTACGGCTGCCTTGCTGGAAGTGGTGCGGGCGCGCTGGGAAGGCTTGGCGCTGCTGCGCGAACTGGTCGGCGACGAGGCCTTGCACTACCAGCCCGTGGGCGGCTACGAGCTATTCCAGGCCGCTGATGCAGAGCTGGCCGCTACCTGCCGGGAGCATATTGCATATTTCAACGAGCTGCTGGCACCGGTTGTTGGTGTGCCGGTAGTGTTTCGTGATGCTACCTCGCGGCTGCCCGCTACCGGGTTTGCCGGGGTCGAAACGATGCTCGAGAATACGGCCGAAGGCGCATTGCACACCGGGAAGATGATGCACGCACTGCTCAAAAGAGCCTGGCACGACGACATCTTGGTGCTGCACGGCTGCCCCGTGACGCAGCTGGAGCCCGGCCCGGTGAGTGTGCGTCTGCACACACCGCTGGCGCAGCTAGAGGCGGGCCAGGTGGTACTGGCGACCAATGCCTTCAGCCGGCAGTTTTTTCCGGAGCTGGATGTGGTGCCCGGTCGTGGGCAGGTACTGGTTACCGAGCCTATCGAAGGCCTGAACTTGCCCGGCACCTTTCACTACGACAAAGGCTATTATTACTTCCGGCAGGTCGACAACCGCATCCTGCTGGGCGGCGGCCGTAACCTGGACTTTGATGCCGAAACTACCACCGAACCCGGCCTGACGGATGTGGTGCAGCGCACACTGGAAAAGCTGCTGACCGAAGTCATCCGGCCCGGTAGCAACCTTCGGATTGACTACCGCTGGAGCGGCACTATGGCTTTTGGGGCAGAGTTGGCTCCAATTGTCAGGCTGCTGGCACCCGGGGTTGTTGGGGCGCTGCGCTGCAATGGTATGGGCATAGCCATGGGGGCCAGAACCGGACAGTTGGCAGCTAAGATGATCAGTGGGTAGTCCTGCTCGCAACGATATACAGTACCTGGCTACGGCGACGACCTGACCCAACCCGGCAGCACGGTGTTGGCCACGGACGCCTCCGCTAAGGCTACGCAGCGGGTGCTGACGCTCTACCCCAACCCGGCGCGCACGGTGCTCTCGGTGAGCCTGACGGGCGTTGACAAGCTGGCTACGGTGAAAGTGACGGACGTGCGCGGCAGCGTCATGAGTGCGCGCTACCTGGGCAACGGCCAAGTGGACGTGGCCGATCTGGCCCCGGGCATCTACGTGGTGAGCGTCACGGACGCCCAGCGCACCTACCACCAAAAATTCGTCAAGGAGTAACCTAGTCGACTTGAAGCATAGTACTACAAAAGGGGATTCGGGCACGAATCCCCTTTTGTATTGTAGGGCGCGACAACAGGACAGAGGTACATATTGAAGTCCAAACCAGTAGTTTTATGCTCCTGTCTACTTTTTAAGGTGAGAATGGCGAAGCTGTTTACGAATTGGTCAACATTGCCCCGCTGGTTCTGGCCGATGCTTATTGGGCTGAATCTGGTCTTGCACGCGCCATTTTTTGCTATGCCGCCCATTGGCCCCCACACCTGGCGACAGTGCAATACGTTGGCCGTAGCCCGCAATTTCTACGAAGAGGATATGAACATCCTGCGTCCGCGCATCGACCGTCGGAACGACTCGGACGGCGTGACGGGCATGCAGTTTCCTTCCTATGAATGGTCGGTGGCCGTGGCGTACCAGGTCTTTGGCTTCCACGAAACGTTGCCCCGCATCATCAGCTGGCTGATTTCTGTGGCGGGTTTGTTCTTTGGCTACTGCCTGATTCGCCGCATCACCGGCTCGGTTTGGATGGGCGCGGTAGCCGCCTGGGGGCTTGCCTGGAGTCCGGAAATCTACTACCATAGCATCAATGCCCTGCCCGACGTGCTGGCGTCAAGCGCTTCGCTGGGCGGGCTGTGGTATTTCCTGCGCTGGCGGGAGCACCGTCGGGCCGGGCATTTCTGGCTGAGCCTGGTACTCACGGCTCTAGCTGGCCTAACGAAGCTGCAGTTCCTGCTGATCGGCTTTCCTATTGCCGTATTGCTGCTACAGGATATCCAGCGGCGGCAGCTTGGCTGGCGGCGCGATGCGGGGCCGCTGGCTTTTTTCGCACTTGCCTCAGTCGGAATTCCTCTGGCGTGGTATGCCTATGCCCGCAACCTGATAGAGGTTTCAGGGCTGCGGAATTCCTCTGGCGTGGTATGCCTATGCCCGCAACCTGATAGAGGTTTCAGGGCTGCGGGATTTCGTGATTGAAGTACGCCCCGCCGAAAGCTTCGCCAAAGGAGCCGCTATTGTGTGGCACAACTTACTGTCGGATTGGCCCGAGCTGCTGCTGGGCTACGGCAGCACCGGCTTGCTGCTGCTGGGGGGCGTGTATGTGTTGCGCCGTCCTAGTCGCCGCCACGAGTGGTTTTGGCCAGTGGTGGTGTGGTCCATTGGCCTGGCTATATACTACGTGCTGGAACTGCACCAAATGGAAGGCCACACCTACTATATGCTGCCGCTGCTGCCGGTACTGCTGCTGCTGGCTGCCGTGGGTAGCGAGTGGCTGCGCCGCCTGCACCGCTGGCATTGGCTGTTGGCGCTGCTATTGGTGGCCCAGCCTGTGTGGGCGTGCTTGCGCGTGGTACCGCGTTGGGCGAAGGGGCCGAAGGATGTACCAGCCGAGCTGTATTATCCGGCCACGCGCACCGTGCTGGAAAACGCCGTGCCCAATGATGCGCTGTGCCTGGTGGGGCCGGATGAATCGGGGTGTAAGTTCTTCTACTTTCTGCACAAAAAAGGCTTCGGCCTCGACGTGGCCGAGCAGCTAGACTATCCTACCCCCGAAGGCCAACCCTACGTGGCGGCCTGCATTGCCCGTGGGGCCCGCTACCTCTACCTCAGCGACAGCACCTTGCTCACCCAGCCCCGCCTGGCTCCGTACGTGGGCAAGCGTATTGCCCGCGTGGGTACCATTCAGGTGCTGGAGCTGCGCCTGCCGCCACCCACTGCCCCGTAAGGCGTTTCGTGCTTCACACAACAGCCGAAAGCAGCTCCAGACCAGCTGGAGCTGCTTTCGGCTGTTGATACGAACTGTTTGTTGCTACGCCTCCTCGCTCTGAAGCTGCCGCTCATAGAGCGCCCGGTACAGCCCGTTTTCTTCCGCCATTAGCGCCTCGTGGGTGCCGTGCTGCACGATTACGCCATCATCAAGCACCAGAATCTCGTCGGCCAGCTTCACCGAGCTCACCCGGTGGGAGATGATGAGGCTGGTGCGGTTGTGCATGATGCGCTGCAGGCTGTTCAGAATGGCATTCTCCGTGTTCGTGTCCACTGCCGATAGGGAGTCGTCGAGGATCAGGATTTTCGGCTCTTTCACCAGCGCCCGCGCTATGCTGACGCGCTGCTTCTGGCCGCCGGAAAGCGTGATGCCCCGCTCGCCAAGCTTGGTGTCGAAGCCTTCGGGGAAGCGGATGATATTGTCGTATACGTTGGCATCGTGGGCGGCTTGCTGCATCCGCTCCTCGGTGGGGTGGTCGAGGCCGAAGTTGATGTTGTTGCGGATACTATCCGAGAACAGAAAAACATCCTGAGGCACGTAGCCGATTTGCTCGCGCAGGGAGTTGAGCGAGAAGTCGCGCACATCGATAGTATCGACGGCAATGCTACCGGCCGTGACATCGTAGAGACGGCAGAGCAGGGCGGCAATAGTGCTTTTGCCCGAGCCGGTATTGCCAATAACGGCCAGCGTCTGGCCCGGCCGGATGCGGAACGACACGTTGCGCAGAGCCTGAATGCCGGTGTCGGGATAGGTAAAAGAAACCTGGTCGAAAACGATGTCGCCCTCGATTTCCTGCTCGATATTCTGGCGCGACACGATGTCGGTTTTCTGGTCCATGAACTCGTTGATGCGGGCCTGCGAAGCCTCGGCGCGCTGCACCAGCGAGCTGGTCCAGCCCAGGGCCGTGACGGGCCAGGTCAGCAGGTTCACATAAATCAGAAACTCGGCGATGCTGCCCGTTGTGATGGTGCCCCGGATAACTTCCTGGCCGCCCACCCACACCGTGACGATGGTGCTGATGCCAATCAGGAACAGAATCAGCGGGAAAAACAGGGAGTTGACGAAGTTCAGGCTCAGGGATTTCTCCTTGTAGGTGTCGCTGGCTTTGATAAACTGCTGGTGCGAGTCGTCTTCGCGCACAAATGACTTGAGTACCCGAATACCCGAAAACGACTCCTGCACGAAGGTCGTCATGGCCGCCAGGGAGCGTTGAATCTCGTCCGACTTGCGCTCAATCAGGTTGTTGACGTAGTAGATGCTCACCGACAGAATCGGTAGCGGAATCAGCGTGTACAAGGTCAGCTTCACGTTCACCAGCAGCATGAGCGGAATGATGAGCAAAAACAGAATTACGAGCTGCATAAAGTACATCAGCGCCGGCCCCATGTACATGCGCACCCGGCCTACGTCTTCCGAGATGCGCGACATCAAATCCCCGGTGTTGTGGCGGCGGTAAAAGCTTAGCGGCAGGGACTGGTAGTGCTGGAAAATCTCGTTTTTCTGGTCGTTTTCCACCAGCCGGCTCATCACGATAAGCGTCTGGCGCATAAAAAACAGAAAGATGCCGCGCAGCAGGGCCATCAGCACGATGAGCAGGCCGTAGAGCAGCACGTTGCGCCCAAACAGCTCGTAGACGCCGCTCTGGGCCCGGGTGCCGGCAAAAAGGTGGTATAAGTCGATTCCTTCGCCCACCAGATCGAAGGCGTAGCGCACAATCTGGGCCGGAAAAATGGCTAGCAGCGTGGATAGTGCCACGAACAGAACGCCACCCAGGAAATGCCATTTATAGTGGTACAGATACTTATTGGTAGCGGATAAAGCGCGCACAGGTACGGGAGTTGGAGCGTGTTAAGAAGCCGTGACTATTGGCCATTACCGAAGCGCGACCAATGGCCGGCTTGGAAAAAATGGGTACTTTTGCACCCGGATTGACCAGGCTACGTGTCTGGCCGTTCAAAGATACAACACCCGACCCCACCCAACTTCCCACCCTTTTTTTCAGTTTTCTCTAATGGTTGAAATCCAAACGCTGACCGATACGTCGGTCTTCGGTCAGATTGCCGAGCATCAGCATGAGCAAGTCGTATTCTGCCACGACCACGAAACCGGGTTGCGGGCCATCATCGGCATCCACAACACGGTGCTGGGGCCGGCTCTGGGTGGTACGCGCATGTGGCACTACGCCTCCGATGCCGAAGCCCTGAACGATGTGCTGCGCCTCTCGCGCGGCATGACCTACAAGGCGGCCATTTCGGGACTGAACCTGGGTGGGGGCAAAGCCGTCATCATCGGCGACGCCAAAACTCTGAAAACGGAAGCCCTGCTGCGCAAGTTCGGCCGCTTCGTGAAAAACCTGAACGGCAAGTACATCACGGCCGAAGATGTGAACATGACCACCAAGGACATGGAATACATCCGGATGGAAACCAAGCACGTAGCGGGCCTGCCCGAAAGCATGGGCGGCTCCGGCGACCCGTCGCCGGTGACGGCCTACGGCACCTACATGGGCATGAAGGCCGCCGCCAAAAAGGCGTTCGGCTCCGAAAGCCTCGCCGGTAAGCGCATTGCCGTGCAGGGCGTGGGCCACGTGGGCACCTACCTGATGGAGTATCTGCAGAAGGAAGGTGCCAAACTCATCCTGACCGACTACTACGAAGACCGCGCCCTGGAAGCCGCCGCCCGTTTTGGGGCCGTAGCCGTCGGCCTCGATGAAATCTACGACCAGGAAATGGACATCTACTCGCCGTGTGCGCTGGGTGCCACCATCAACGACAACACCATCGGCCGCCTGAAATGCCGCGTCATTGCGGGCTGCGCCAACAACCAGCTGCAGGACGAGAACGTGCACGGCCCGGCGCTGGTAGAGCGCGGCATCGTGTACGCTCCCGACTTTTTGATCAACGCCGGTGGTCTGATTAATGTATATTCCGAAGTGGTGGGCTCCAGCCGTCAGGCCGCGCTAACCCAAACCGAAAAAATCTTCGACTTCACCACGCAGGTGCTTGAAAAAGCTGAGCAGGAGGGAAGTCACCCCCAGAAAGCTGCCATCCGGCAGGCCGAGGAGCGCATTGCTTCACTCGGCAAAGTCAAATCAACTTATTAATCCTTTGAGGATGAGAACGTCATAATCGAACAACGTGAGACATCTCGCGTGCTGAAGTCGCCAGAGTACTCTGAGTCACTAGTGCACACGAGATGCTTCGCTTCGCTCAGCATGACGTTCTTTTTGCCTCAATTTCTCAACAAAATGCTCAATCGCCGCACGCTCCGCATTAAGGTTATGCAGGCCCTGTACGCTTATCACCAAGCCGTCGGGTCCGATTTTATGCTGGCCAATGACCGCATTGCGGATGCCTTTGCCCCCGACCTGAACGCCCCCGAGGCCCAGGACCGCAAGCTGCTGAAAGGGCAGCAGAAGCTGGCGGAGGCTATTTTCCGGGAGTGGCACAAGGCTGGTTCGGGTGCCGAAGTCGAGAAAATCGACGACCGGGAAGTGAACGATGCCGTGACCGACGCCATCGGCTACTACCAGAAGCAAAAGGCCAAGGATGCTACTTTCTACGCCGGGCAAATGGTGCACGGGGCCGAAAGCATTCATAAGCAGTATCTGCACTTGCTGAACCTGCCGGAAATGCTGCTGCGCGTGATTGAGGAAGAAAAGCAGCGCGAGGCGCGCCGCTTCACGCCGTCGAAGGAAGCGCCGCTGGACACGACCCGCTTGGAGGAGAACAAGGCCATCGAGAAGCTGATCGGTAACAAGCAGCTGCTCGACCTGACCATTCGGCGCTCGGCCCAGTGGAACGACCAGGACGAGATGGAAGCGCTGCGCAAAGCCTGGCGCTCCGAAATCAAGATCGATACGGAGTTTCAGAGCTACCTGGCGGCCCCGGCTGGCAGCTACGCCGACGACCAGGAGCTGCTGAAGTATCTCTACAAGACCTTCGTGTTCAAGGGTGAATCGATGCCGGCCCAGCTGGAAGAAGACGACCTGAACTGGGAAGAAAACCGCTCGGTGGTGAAAAACCTGGTGGTGAAAACCCTGAAGATGCTCGACGAAGCCGCCGACGACAACCTGGAGCTGATGTCTTTATCCGCCAACTGGGTCGACGACAAGGAGTTTGCCGAAACGCTCTACAAGCAAACGCTGACCGAAGACGAGCACTACGAGAAGCTCATTGCCGAGTCGGTGCAGAACTGGGACGTGGAGCGCGTGGCCCTCACCGACAAGATTTTGCTGAAGATGGCCCTGTGTGAGATGCACCTGTTTCGCGGTATTCCGGTGAAAGTCACCATCAACGAGTACATCGAAATCAGCAAAATGTATAGCACGCCCAAGAGCAAGCAGTTTGTGAACGGTATTCTCGATAAATTGGCCCAGGACCTGACCGCCAGCGGTGCCATCCGCAAGTCGGGCCGGGGTCTGCTCGACAACCAGTAGCACCCCGGCGCAACCCGCGCTAGGGGCTGTGCGTTGTGTAGTACACAATCTATTTCCATCCTTTCTCCCACCTCGCCACTCCTTTCCTTTATGGGTCGCAAAACCATTACCGGTATTCTGTGCTTCGCGGGCGGTGCCGTCACCGGCGCCGCTGTTGGCCTTCTGTTTGCCCCCGAAAAGGGGCGCGAAACCCGTAGCTGGCTCAGCTACCAGCTCGAGAAGTACCGCGAGGTGCTGGCCGACCTCACCGAAAGCCTTGTGACCAACCGCAACGACCTCAACCCGACCTCCAGCGCCAAGTCGGAAGGCCAGCGTGTGATTCAGGACGCCAAGAGCAAGGCTGAACAGCTGCTCGGCGACGTGGATCAGCTCATCAACCAGATCAACTCCCGCAAAGCGGTCTAACAAGGAAGCGCATGCTCTACTATGCTGCCGGGCCGAAGATGAACTAGTCTTCTGCCCGGCAGCATATTTTTTTTACCGGCCTACCGCCGCCGTGTTACCTTTGCGCCAGAATTGCCAAAACCAGGGGCCGCGCGCCAGCCGCGCCGGCGCAGGCTGTTCGCAATCAGCGTAGTATCCATAGAACCTCCCCAATAGATAGTCACAGAATGCATACCATCACCCTCATCCCCGGCGACGGCATCGGGCCCGAAATCACGCAAGCGGTCAAAGATATTTTTGCCGCCGCGCAGGTTCCCGTGCAGTGGGAAGAACAAAACGCCGGGCAAACCACCTTCGACCAGTCGGGCGAGCTGATTCCGCAGTCGCTGCTCGACTCGCTGGAGAAAAACCGTGTGGCCCTCAAAGGCCCCATCACGACACCCGTGGGCAAGGGTTTCCGCAGCATCAACATCACGCTGCGCCAGAAGTACGACCTCTACCAAAACGTGCGCCCGGCCAAAACCACCGAGGGCATCGAATCGCGCTACACGGGGGTGAACCTGGTGCTGTTCCGCGAAAACACGGAAGGCTTGTACTCGGGCCTGGAGGTGTACGACGAGCGCCTGGGCATTGCCGACTCGTTTAACCGCATCACGGTAGCGGGTTCGCGCAAAATCTGCCGCGCTGCCTTTGCCTACGCCGCCAAGCACGGCCGCAAGAAGGTGACGCTGGCGCACAAGGCCAACATCCTGAAAATGGCCGGCAAGCTGATGCTGGATGCGTGCAAAGAAGCCGCCACTGAGTTTCCGCAAATCGTGTTCGAGGACAAAATCATCGACAACATGTGCATGCAGCTCGTCAACAAGCCCGAGCAGTTCGACGTGGTAGTGACGACCAACTTGTTTGGCGACATCCTCTCGGACCTCTGCGCCGGTCTCGTGGGCGGTTTGGGCGTGGTCTCGGGCGCTAACATCGGTGACGATATGGCCATTTTCGAAGCCGTGCACGGCTCGGCTCCGGACATTGCCGGCCAGGGCAAAGCCAACCCAACGGCCCTGCTGCGCTCGGGCCTGATGATGCTGCACTACCTGGGCGAGCACCAGCTGGCCGACCGCATTGAAACCGCTCTGGACGCTACGTTGAAGCATAAGGAGCAGTGCACCGGCGACCTGGGCGGCAAAGCTACCACCAGCGAGTTTGCACAGGCTATCATCGCCAAGCTGGCGTAACGCTGGGAACTTAGCGCGTCATTGTATGCTTCAGGAAGCGTAGAATGACGCGCTGATTTTTTTCCTGCTTCCTCTTACCTTTAGACCTCCGACGGCCCACAAGGACCGCACTTCTTCCCTATGAAACGTACTCTGTTTTCTGCTCTGATGCTTTCCGGTGCTCTGCTGTTCGGGGCCTGCAACAACGACAAACCCGCCGAAGTCGGTGCTGAAGGCATGAACGCCGCCGCTACCGCCGTCAGCGACGTCGCCAACCCGACCGTTGACAACCCCAACGTAGCCAGCGAAACCGAAGCGCCCAACCCCAACGCCCCGGTGATGACCTTTGCCGAGGCCGAGCACAACTTCGGCGACATCAAGCCCGGCGAAGTAGTAAAGCATACGTTTTCCTTCACCAACACCGGCAAGTCGCCGCTGCTGATCGAGAATGCCACCGCTTCGTGCGGCTGCACCACCCCCAACTGGACCAAGGACCCGATTGCGCCCGGCGCCAAAGGCACGATTGAAGTGCAGTTCAACAGCCAGGGCAAAACCGGCCTGCAAAATAAAGAGGTAGCCGTGCGGGCCAACACCCAGCCCAGCATCACCCAGATTGCTATTCGGGCCAACATCCTGCCCGAGCCCACCAACGGTCCGGTAAAGCAATAACCGACCGTCGCCTTTCTGGCTGTTATTTCTTCTGTCATCCTCCGCTCGCGGAGGATGACAGGCTTTTTTTAGGCGAATAGCTTTTCGCATCTTTTTCTTACTCTCATGCTTACAACGCTGCTTTTGCAAGCTCCTATGAGCGAAGGTCTTACTTCCCTCTTGTTCCCGGTACTGATTGCCGTGGTGGTTTACTTTTTCATGATCCGACCGCAGCAGCGCCGCTCCTCCGAGGCCAAGAAGTTTCGGGAGTCGCTGGTGAAGGGCGCTACCGTGGTGACCATCGGCGGCCTGCACGGCAAAGTGGTGGATGTGCACGAGGAATCCGTTATCATTGAGGTAGACCGAGGCACGCGCCTCAAATTCGACCGTTCGGCCATTGCCCGCGAGGTGGCTGCCAAGTCTTCTGCTGCCGCTTCCACGGCTCCGACTACCACTCCCAACGCCTAATCCGTTTTGCCGTGCCGCTCGTTCGTGCTTTGCGCTTGGCCCGCTGGTTTGTCAGCCCGTTTTTCGGGCACGAGCGGAGCTATTGGCGGGCGGTAACGGCGTGTTTTTTGGCTGCCTCCACTTTCTGGCTGCTCAATGCGCTGAACAAGACCTACACGACGCGTATCACCTACCCCCTAAGCTGGCGCTACGACGAGCAGCGCTTCATTCCTGTGCAGCCCTTGCCCACGGAAATAGCCGTGAACGTAACGGGCCGGGGCTGGAAGCTGCTGCGCAAACACCTGCTGCTGGATGTGAAACCCGCCGAGGTGCGTCTGCGCCGGCTGCCGGCCACGCGCTTTATTATGGGGCAGTCGTTGCGGCCTGCGCTGCAGACGGCTATGGAAGGCCTGCAGTTCAACTACGTGCTGGCCGACACGCTATGGATAGAATTTGACCGGCTGGTGACCCGCCGCTTGCCCCTCACGCTGAGTCCCATGGCCGACGGCTCCGCGCTGCCTTACGCGGCCATCTTTACGCCCGAGAGCATTGCCTTTCGTGGCCCGGCCCGCACCGTCAACAGCTTGGCGAGTCCGTATCCGGTGCATTTGCCCCAGGCGCCAGCGGGTAGCAGCGAAGGCGCTATGATCGTTCCTATCGGCGGGCCGGAGCTGGTGCGGGCCCAGGTACAGGAAGTGCGGGTGCGTCTGCAGCCTCGGCCGCTCATCACGGTGCCGTTGCGGGTGGTGCCCGAATTGCGCGGCTTCCCCGAGGGCCAAAAGTTCTCATTGCAGCCGGCCACCGTGCAGGTGCAGGTGCAATGCTTCCCCGAGGATTCGGCCCGTCTTGACCGCAGTCAGGTGCAGGTGCTGCTTAGCTACGGCCAGTTTCATGCCCCCGATTCCAGCCTGCAGCCCGTGTTGTCCCAAACTCCCACTCTGGCCCGGGGCGTACGCATACTGACGCCCTCGGTCCGCGTTTCACGGCGCTGAGCTACCTCTGGAAAAGGCAGGCCTCCCACGTTGTCCACACAACCATACCGCAGAAAGTATATTCCTGCTTACTTCCTGCTTACTTCCTGCTTACTTCCTGCACTACAACTCCCCACATGCTTCAGATCGGAATTACGGGTGGAATCGGGTCGGGAAAGAGTATGGCGTGCCGGCTATTTCAGGTGCTGGGCGCTCCGGTATACGATGCCGACTCGCGGGCAAAGTGGGTGATGGCCAACGACCTGGCGCTACGGGCGCAGCTCTGCGAGGCTTTCGGGGTCGAAACTTTTGATGCCACTGGACAGCTCAACCGGATCTATCTGGCGCAGGTAGCTTTTCAGGACCCCGCGAAACTGGCGCAGCTCAATGGCCTGGTGCATCCACGGGTGGGCCACGACTTTGCGCAGTGGGCCCACACCCAGCGGGCCGCCGGCTACGCCTACGTGCTGAAGGAAGCCGCGCTGCTCTACGAGTCGGGCTCTTATCAGCAGCTCGATAAAATGATTACCGTTTTCGCCCCCCAGGCCGTGCGCCAGGCCCGCGTACTACGCCGCGACCCGCACCGCACGGCCCAGGATATCCTGACCATCATCGGTAAGCAGATGAGCGAGGAAGAAAAGGTAAGCCGGGCCGACTACGTGCTGCGCAACGACGATGAGCACCTGCTGATTCCGCAGGTGCTGGCCCTGGATGCCATGTTCAGGCAGCAGGCTTAGCCATTCCGGCCTGTCATTTCGCGGGGGCGTGCGCTATTTGATAATCGGGCACCGCTCGAACGGCCGGGTTTCGTCGAAAAGTTTGCGGTAGGTAACGTGGGTCTTGTAGATGCGGGCCCCCACGGCGCGGGTCACGGCCAGCATGCGGGGATTAAAATCGCCAATCCAGTTCATCTCGATGTCGGTGTAGCCTGCGTCGATAAAGGATTGGTGGGCCTGAACCATCATGGCCGATTCTACGCCTTTGCCTTGGTAGTCAGGCACTACCCCGAAAATTACCCCGAACATTTTCTTGGGACTACGGCGTTGAAACTGCCGCTGCTCCCACAAAAAGCGCAGCTTGGCCCACAAGCCAAACTTGCGCCCGACACGCTTGAATACCTGGTTCAGATCGGGCAGATTGATGGTGAAGGCAACGGCCTGGTCGTGGTGGTAGGCAAACCAGATCAGGCGCTCGTCGAGCACGGGCTGCATCTGTCGCACCAGGCCCCGGGCCTTGTCCAGCGTCATGTCGCTGATGCCCGAATGGTTGGCCCAGGCTTGGCTGTACACTTGGTAAAAATCCCGGGCCATGGCCTCCGTGTCGCGCTTATCGACGGGCCGGAAGGAGTAAGCCGGCTCTTCCCGGGCGTAGCGCTCGGCAGCCCGGTGGTAGTTCTCGTGCATGGCCTGCGGTACTTGTCGGTTGCAGGTATACTGTTTGAAATACACCTGAAAGCCGTAGCTCTCAAACAGCTGCTGGTAGTAGGGCGGGTGGTAGAACATCCCGTAGTTGGGCTCAGTGAACCCCGCTACTAACAACCCCCAAAACCGGTCCCGTTCCCCGAAGTTAATCGGCCCATCCATGGCGGCCATGCCGCGCTGCGCCAGCCAGTCGTGGCAGGCCGTGAATAGCTCGTTGGCCGCCGCCTGGTCGTCGATGCACTCAAAAAAGCCCATGCCGCCGGTGGGCAGCGTGGGGTCGGGCTGGGGCGTCGAGTTGTTGATAAACGCGGCTACCCGGCCCACCACTTCGCCCGCATCGTTGGTCAGAATCCAGCGAACGGCCTCGCCGTGCTGGAAATTGGGATTTTTAGCGGGGTCAAAAACCGCTTCTATTTCGTGGTCGAGTGGTGAAATCCAGTTCGGATGATCGTGGTAGAGGCGAACCGGCATATCCAGAAATTGACGGGCCCGGCGTGCATCGGTAACTTCAAGTAAAGACATCAGCTGGTTGAAAACTACGAATGGTGCTTCTTCTGGCGCGGGCCGCGCAAGGAGCGGGCCGGAACCAACGAAAGGGAATAAATTACCGGTAGGGCCGGCGAAAAACCGACAAAATCTTAAGCCCGTTGACCCGAATGCAGTAGACCTCCGGCCCGTAGTCAGCCGGGTAAGGCTCCGGATGCCAGCGGTAGGTGGTCAGAAAATAGCGGGCCTGGCTGGCAGTGGTGAATACCAGCCGGGCGCGCTCAGTAGGAGGCAAAAGTAGGCGGTTGTTGTGAAGCACCAAGCCGACCCGCGCGTCGGTGCCCACTGTTACGTGGGCGCTGGTGTCGTAGGCCAGAATCCATTCGAGGCCCCGCCGGCCCGCCAGGCCCCAGTAGTCGCGCTCGAAAAGCCGCTCGGCGGCGGCCCCGGGCAGGGCGCTGAAGTACACATTCTGGTAGGGATGGTCGCGGGCAATGCGGTAGGCCGCGTGCAGCATCCCGGCGGCCAGCATGCCCAGCACGCCAGCGCCCAGCCACCGGCCCGCAGTCGGAAAATGTACTAGTCGGTAAGCCGCTGCTACCCCGCGCAGGGCCAGGAGCAGAAAAGCTGGGTAGATGAAATACAGGTGCCGCCAGCCGTCATACAGCACCGAATGCAGCACAATGATGGCTCCCAACGGCGCAAAAAACCAGGTGAGGTACAACAAGTCCTGCCGGCCGCTTCGGGTGCGCAGCCACGCCCGTGGCTGCTGGGCGGCTGCCCAGGCCAGCGTGCCTGCGCCGGTCAGGAACAGGAGCGTATAGGCAACGGGCGTCGTAATCAGCAGCCACACCGGGGCGTAGTGCCAGGGCAGGGCGCGCACCGAGAGCTGCTGGCCCCAGTACTGCACCAGCATATCGGAGCGGTAGCGGCTAAAGCTTTGAAAGGCCGCCAGGAAGTTCGCCACCGGATTTTCCCATAGATAGGGCCAGCCCAGCACTACTACCGCTGCCGTAACCGGCAGGTAAACAGCTGCGGCCACCAGCATACTTCGGCGTAGGGCGGGCCGGTAGAGCATTTCCAGGCCCAGAAAAATGGCTGTGAAGCCCAGCAGCAACACCCCCATCGTACGTACGTCGATGGCCAGGCCCGTGGCTACGGCATGCAGCAGCGCCGTGCGCCCCGATGGCCGCCGCAGCAGCCGCGTGAGCGTGTAGATGCCCAGGGTGAAAAAGGCGAGGAACACGAGGTCCTTGTAGTTGTAGAACGCCTCCGCGAACATGCGGGGCGACAATACCAGCAGCGCCGAGCCCAGCAGGGCCAGCGGCCAGTGGCGAAACCGTTGCTTCGCCAGCCGGTAGAAGGCATACACGCCGGCCACGAACGTAAGAAACGTGACCAGATGGCGCATAAAGTACACGTCGCGCGGGTCTTCGGCTCCGGTTAGCTTTTCGAGCACTACCAGCGGCATCTGGAAAATGACACCGTGGTCGGCATCGTCGTTGTCGTGCATGTCCGGAATCTGGGCGAAGCTGGCCTGGCGGCGCGCCAGCTCCGGAGCCACGCGCAGGGCCACGTATTTCACCCCGATGATGCCGTTGAGCCGGTCGAGCTGCTCGTCCCAGGGCAGGCCATAGTCGCGGTGCAGCGCGAGGCCCAGCACCGTCAGTAGCGCGAAAAAGCCCAGTACCAGGGGCTGGCGCAGGGAGTCGGGCAGAAAAGGCGGACCGGGACGACGCACGTGATGGACGATGGGAGTGAGGCAGGCCAGGGCGCTACGGGCCCGAAAGGTAACACCCAGCCCGCTCATGGCCCGCCTCTGATTGGTGGCGGCACAGGCCAGAAGTTTCAGAGTACGGTTTAAAGTATAACCTTTGGCTTGTCCGTGCGCTGCCCGCCGGACGCTAACCTGTGCACCGTGCTTCGTTCGATTCCCCGTTTCGTGTGGCCCGTGGTCGTGGTTCTGGCTCTGCTCAAGCTGGTGTTGCAGCTGAGTCTGAATCCGGGTCTGGAGTGGAACTACGACGAGCGCCGCAACGGCCGTATTGCCGACAACTACCTCGCCGGCCGGGGCTACGTCAGCCTCGACCCCGAGCGGCACGTGCTACGCCCCGATTCCTTCCACGCCAGCTTCCCGGTGTTCGTGTACATCGGCTGGCAGAAAGCCGGGTTGCCCAAGCATTATTTCACCCTACTCGTCTTTGTGCTGAGCGTGGCCGCCTACCTGCTGGGTGCACTGTATGTGCAGCGTACCCTCCACTATTTCGGCGTCGCGCCGCCTGTTGCCTGGGCCGGGGCGTTGCTGTGGGCACTTTCTCCGTCGGTGGTATACTACATCGGGGCCTACATGTGGTACGAAAACCTGGCCCTGCCGCTGTTGATTCTGGTCGTGTACAAGCTGCTGCGCCAGCTCAGCGGCCGGCCGTTGTCGTGGCCCGATACGCTGCTGCTAGCAGCCAGCGTCACGCTTAGCTGCCTGCTGCGCGGCTATCTGCTGGCCGTATTCGGGGCCGTATTCGCCGTGTGGCTCGTGCTGCAGGTGCGGCAAACGGCAGTGAACAGAAATGGCGCGTGGCGAACGGCGCTGCTAACGGGCGTGCTGCTGGGAATGGCGCACGTGCCTGTTCTGCAGAAAAACCACCAGCTGTTCGGCGCCTGGACGCTGAGCAATCAAGCGGGGTTTGAGCTGTTGCAGGGCCACAATTCCGTTACCCAGGGCCGCTTTATGTTCGACTGGGACGAGCGCAGCGGCCCTTTCGACCAGTTCGTGCGGGCGCACATTCCCGGCCTCGATTCCCTGAATCAGTACCAGGAAAGCAAGGCCCGCGCTACCCTGGCTGGCCGCTGGGTGGCGGCGCACCCGGCGCAGGAATCCCGGCTGTGGCTGCGCAAAACGGCGCTGTTCTTTGCCCCCGAAAACTTTATTGCCGACGCGCCCCGTACGCCCTACAACATGGTGACGGGAGCTGTGCACCTGGCCTTCCTCCTCGCCGTGCTCCTGACGCTGGGCCAGTACCGGGGCCTCCGGGTGGTACGCCCCGATCTGCTGCTGCTCACGCCGCTCGTGGCCGTGTGGCTGCTGAGCCTCGTGTTTTTTGTGGGCTTTCGCTGGCGCTATTTCGCCGAGCCCGCCCTGCTTCTGTATCCGCTCATTATTTGGCAGCGCCTACGGCAAGCAAGCAGCTATAACCGAAGCCGCTAAACGGCTCTACAACCAAAAAAGCCATTCAGCAGAGCGGTGGTCTCATGTGTGGTGTATCGGCGATTGTGCTCGTCAATGACGAGTTGGATACGCACATGGTGCATGGCCAGCAAGCGGCTAAACGAGCAGGACTTGCGCACCAGTACCCCGCAGCGTTGGCGTAAGG
>NZ_SRLD01000005.1 GCF_004745955.1 Hymenobacter elongatus
ACTCCTGGCTCAACCGCTTCCGCCACCTGCTGATTCGTTGGGCCAAAAAACCCGAAAACTATCTGGCCATGCTCCATTTTGCTTGCGCTCGAATCACCTGGTATAACTGCCTATTTGGATAGGCTCTAAGCACGAAGGAATTGAATTGGCGCAAAGCCTCAAGTACATGCTACCTACTGGCCCTGGTACCACTTGCCAAGCCAATTGAAATAGCGATACTCTGTAAAAGCTCCGAACCTGGTTTCGGAGCTTTTTTTTTGCCCTGCAATCAGCCAGTATATTTCCGGTGCGGCTACTACCAAAAACGGCTGTATGTCCGCTGTTAAAAGTGTAGGCAATTGCTTAAATTCACTTCCCACGAGTTCCAGTCCTGTTTCAAGCCTCGGATAACCCGCTTGATTAGCTTCTGGCATTTTCGTTGGACTTCTGCTCGTCAGTCTTCACGCTCCGCTATATGTCCCCGCTGACCATTACCTCGCCTGAAGATTTTACCCCCTACCTGATTCGGGTAAACTTCGATGAAATCAAGCCCATTGAGCTGGCCCGCATGCTCCTGCGCCACAGTCATGTGCGCCACCCGCGCCTGCTCATCGACTGCCAGCACCTGCGCTGCCTGCGTACCCGGGGCGTGGCTTACTTCGTGTCGCAGCTTCTGACGCTACGCTCTTCTGGTGCTACTATTTTGCTCAGCAACGTAGATGCGCGCCTGCACCGCACCTTGCGGCTGCTCCGGCTCGATGTTCTGTTTCAGGTTGATGTGCCGGCAACTGGTTCCAGCGGCTGCTCCCAGTCCACTTCTGGCCTTATGTAGCGCGTCGCGGTTTTCGGTTTCAGCCTGTTGCTTACGCGCACCTTCAGCTCGCTCATCTGGCTGCTCTGGGCAGTACCCGCTTTTCCCGGAAATCCTACCTGGCGTCGTGCGGCGCCAGTGGGCGACGGGGTGCGCCTATACGGAGCTATTTATGCCTGTCACGACGCATGAATCTGCTGTTGTGGGTGCCCCGGCGTTAGCAGTGGTGGCGTTCCGGCGCGGCGTGCGGTGGCCGCGGCAGGCGCTGGGCCAAACTCATTACGCAGTCGTCCGTTATCTTGCTGAGGCGGCACCGGCCAAAACTTCTGCCTGCTTTCCCGCTTCTCCTCCGACCTTTCTCTCCACACATGAAACTATTGTACGGGTATCTGCGCCACTATTGGGGCCTCCTGGGGCTAGCCCTGCTGCTGGCTGCTATCAACCAGGTATTCTCCCTGCTCGACCCCTACATCTTCCGGCAAATCATTGACCGCCACGTGGTAAAGGCGGGCGAAACGGTATTTCACGACGGTTTCTGGGCTTTTCTGGCCGGGGGGGCGGGCATCCTCATTCTCAAGGCCATGGGCGTGGCCATGGTGTCGCGCATCGCCAAGAACTTCCAGGATTACTACGTCAACGTCATCACCCAGCGCCTCGGGGCCGAGCTATATTCCGACGGCCTGCGCCACTCGCTGGAGCTGCCCTACCAGGTGTTTGAAGACCAGCGCTCCGGCGAAACGCTGGGCAAGCTGCAGAAGGTGCGCACCGACGTCGAGCGCCTGATTCAGAGCTTCGTCAACGTGCTGTTTATCTCGTTGGTAGGCATCATCTTCGTAGTCTGGTACGCCATCAGCGTCTACTGGCCCATTGCGGCCGTCTACTTCCTCACCATCCCGATTCTGGGCTCGTTGAGCTTGTTTCTGAGCCGGCGCATCAAGGTGATTCAGAAAACCATTGTGGCCGAAACCACGGCGCTGGCCGGCTCTACCACGGAAAGCCTGCGCAACATTGAGCTGATTAAAAGCCTCGGCCTGGCCCAGCAGGAAACCAAGCGCCTGAACGCCACGACCGAAAAAATCCTGAAGCTGGAGCTGAAAAAAGTACGCTACCTGCGCTCCTTGTCCTTCATTCAGGGCACCTTCGTGAACCTGATGCGCAACGTGATTCTGCTTATGCTGCTGTTTCTGGTGGTGCAGCAGATTATCACCGTCGGCGAGTTTTTCTCCTTCTTCATCTACTCGTTCGCCATTTTCGGGCCGCTGCAGGAAATGGGCAGCATCATCAACGTGTACCGCGAAACCGAGGCGTCACTGGCCAATTTCCAACAAATTCTGGCGACGCCCAAGGAGGTGAAGCCCGAGCATCCGCAGGTTATCGAGCAGCTCCAGACCTTGGCCTTCGACGACGTGCGCTTCAAGCATCTATCGGCCAGCAACGCGGCTCTGGACGGTATTTCCTTCACCGCGAAACTCGGCGAAACCATAGCCTTCGTAGGCCCCTCGGGCTCGGGCAAAACGACGCTTGTGAAGCTCCTGGTGGGCCTCTACCCGCCCGCCAGCGGCCAGATTCGCTACAACGACATTCCCGGCGCCAAGCTCGATCTGGACCAGCTGCGCGAGCAAATCGGGTTCGTGACCCAGGACACCCAGCTTTTCGCCGGTACTATTCGCGAAAACCTGGTCTTCGTGGCACCCCAGGCCACCGACGAGGAATGCCTGCGCGCCCTGCGCCAGGCGGCGGCCGACACCCTCCTGGCCCGCGCCCCACTGGGCCTCGATACGGTGATTGGCGAAGGCGGCGTGAAGGTATCGGGCGGCGAAAAGCAGCGCCTGAGCATTGCCCGCGCCCTGCTCCGGCATCCTACCCTACTCGTGTTCGACGAAGCCACTTCCGCCCTCGACTCGCTTACGGAAGAGGAAATCAGCACCACGGTGCGGGAGCTGTCGGGCTCGCGCCGGCACATCACCATTCTCATTGCCCACCGCCTGAGCACCGTGCTACACGCCGACCGCATCTACGTGCTCGAAAAAGGCCATGTGGCCGAGCAAGGCCGCCACGACGAGCTACTGGAGCAAAAAGGATTGTACTACGCCATGTGGCGGCAGCAAATCGGGGAGCGGCCCACGGCTGCCGGGCCGGTTGCCAAGAAGCTGGAAAAAGTATAGCCGCAGTCAGGCCGTTATCCTTCTCAATAACAGGAGCCTGCACCGCAGTCAGCAAATTTGGCACTACCCGTAGCCAACCTGCTGGCCGTGGTGCAGGCTCTTTATTGGGTGTCAAGTTGCATCGGGCAAGCAACGGCTCCGTTCAGGCACGCGTCAGTTCTATGTTTTTGAGGAAGGAAAGCACGAAATCGGTCGAGCTACCGTTTTCAATGCAGCCGGCTACGCTACCAGGTAAGCCCCGTTTCCGGCAAGATTCTTGACTTAGCACTCGTATACGCCAAAAGGATTTTCCCATGACCGATTATCGCACCTTCCGCCGCTCCGCAGGCTTGTTGCTTGCCGGGTGGTTTCTATTCCTAACATCTGTTTCTGCCCAAAATACCGCCCGCCGCGACGTATTGCGCGAAATCACCGATGTGGTGGGCCTCAAGCCGCGCTTCGAGCTCCAGTCTACTTCCCAGGTTCAAAACGCCGCCGCTGTAGTATACAACGGCAAGCGGTTTTTGCTGTATAATCCGCAGTTCGTGGCCTCGGTAAACCGCGCCGGCCGCACCGACTGGGCCGGCATCAGCATTCTGGCCCACGAAATGGGCCACCACCTCAACGGCCACACCCTGCGCGCCGGTGGCAGTCAGCCCGCCGATGAGCTGGAAGCCGACGAGTTTTCGGGCTTCGTGCTCCGCAAGATGGGCGCCAGCCTAGCCGAAGCGCAAGCCGGCATGGCCGTTGTTTCGGACGAAGAGGCGTCGCCTACTCACCCCGGCCGCTCTACGCGCCTGGCGGCCATCGGCAAAGGCTGGCAGCAGGCCAGCACCCAGATTGCGGCCAGCACGCGCACCGTTGCTCCTTCGGCCGCGCCGGTCGTGGTAGCCCGCCACTCCGCGCCCGCCCGCACCGCCTCCGCCAGCGCTGCCGCACCGTTCAACGTAGTCGGCCAGCTCACCTTCCGCGACAACCCCGAGCAGCGCTACTACCTGACCAGCAAGCTGAACGTGGTTCGGATGCTGGACAACTCCCGCACCGGGGAAGTGGTGGGTCGCGTGGCCCGCTCCAACAGCACCAGCTTCCCCTATATCCTGGTCGATGGCCAGGACCGCCGCCTCTATATCAGCGCCTCCGGGGGTGTATTTAACACCCGGGGCCAGCAAGTTGGGCTGCTGTCAGATCCTTCGTAGAACTTCTCAGCATAAACGCACAGGCCGGTTTCCAGGTGGAAGCTGGCCTGTGTGTTTGTAGAAGCTGCTGTAGCGTGAAGAGCGGGTTTGAGAAGTGTTGGAACTCGTTTCTGTCATCTTGCATCTACTGTCAGATTGTCGGAGCAGCAGCTGAAGTATTAGCTTTTAGGTAGTTACACTGAAGCAAGCGTGTTTACTTCAGCGTCCTGCTTGATCTGGCGTCCGCTTGTCGAAGCAGGACGCACCACTCGAAATCCCAAACCCGCACGTAGCTTTGCGGCTCACCTACTGGTTGTACCTATGGCAACCTATCCTTTTCTGTTGGTTGATGCGTTTACGGACACCGCGCTGGGAGGCAATCCGTGTGCGGTGGTATTGGATGCCGATGACCTTTCGGCAGAAACCATGCAGCGCCTGGCCCGCGAGTTCAACCAATCGGAAACTGCCTTTGTGCGGCGCTCCGCCGTGGCCGAGTTTGGGGTGCGCTACTTCACACCGGCCGAGGAAATACCACTGGCCGGCCATCCTACCATTGCCACCGTTACGGCACTGCTGCATACCGGCCGGCTAGCGTTGGCGGGGGCCCGCACCGAGCTGTACTTGGAGCTGCTGCACGGCCCCATTGCCATTGCCGTAGTGCCTGCTGCTACCGTCGGAGCCCCCGCGCAGGTGCTCATGACGCAGCGCAAACCCGTGTTCGGTACTCGCCACGACCCCGCCGTGGTGCTGCCGCTGTTCGGGCTCACGCCCGACGACCTAGTGCCCGGCTCACCCGTAGAGACGGTCAGCACGGGCACCCCGCAGCTTATGCTGCTGCTGCGCGACCACGCGGCGCTACAGCGGGCCCACATCCCCGACACGGCAGCATTTGCGCGCTACCGGGCCGGCAGCGACTTTTTCAGTCCTCATCTGTTCTGCCTCGGCGGCGCAACGGCGGCGGGCCACACGTTCGCCCGCCATTTTGGCACCCCACCCGACATTGCCGAGGACCCCGTTACGGGCTCGGCTACTGGTGGCATGGCCGCTTATCTGTGGCGGCACGGCTACCTCCAGCACCCGGAATTTGTGGCGGAGCAGGGCCATTGGATGGGGCGTGCCGGCAGCGTGCAGGTTAGCATTGTCGGGCCGCGGGAGCACATCGAATCAGTCACGATTGGAGGGCAGGCCGTGGTAATGGTCGAGGGAAAGCTCACGCTGTAAGGAGCGATTTTCCGGAAATAGCGGAGCCGTAGCGCAACTCATCGTCGGTCTGAGATGTTAGTCAAAGCTGCTGTGGCAAGCGCTATGCTCGGCGTCTCTGCGCTGTTTTCACTCCTTCTATTCCATTCGCGTGCCTGAGTTACCCGAAGTTGAAACCTACCGTCGCTTCCTCGACGAAATCATTCTGGACCAACCCATTACGGCCTTCGAGGTGCACGATGCCCACGTGCTGGGCACCGATGAGGACACCCTGCGGCAACGCGTAGTTGGGCAGCAGGTAACTGCTACCCGGCGCATCGGCAAAAACTGCTTTCTGGAGCTCACCGACGGTACGGCGCTGGTCTTGCACTTTGGCATGACGGGCGACGTGGGGGCCTACCGCGACGACCACGATATGCCGCGCTTTACCCGCGTGGCGCTGCACCTGGCCAGCGGCCTGCGCATTGCCTTCATCGACCCGCGCAAGTTTGGCCGCATCCGGCACACGGAAAGTGTGAGCCACTACCAAAAAGCCAAGAAACTGGGTCCGGATGCGCTGGATGTCACGGCTGCGCATTTGCAGCACGTGCTGAGCGCGAAAAAGGGCCTGATAAAGCCGCTGCTGCTGGACCAGAGCATTACGGCCGGCCTCGGCAACTGGATAGTGGATGAAGTACTGTTTCAGGCTAAAATTCACCCCGAACGGCGGGGCAACACGCTTACGGCCAAGGAATTCAGGACCTTGCAGGTCGCTATTCAGCTTGTGCTTAGCACGGCCATCAGCCACGAGGCCACCTACCGCCATTTTCCGGCTTCCTTCCTGATTCATGCCCGCGAGTGGGATACGTCGGCGACGCCAGGCACGGAGCAGCACCGCTTTTGCCCGCGCCACCCGAAAGTCGAGATTGAAAAAAGCTACGTTGGCAGCAGGGCCACGTATGTGTGCCCACGCTGCCAGCCGGCTCCTGATTGTATAAAATAATGCTATTCGAGCCCAAGCAAAACCAGCATTAACCAGTATCAAGGGCACTTTCACGCAATCTACCATCCTGAAGCACAAAATCTTATACTTGTTTAGTGGAGTTGAATTTTCTCTATATAATATTTCAATAATTGTCTTTTTCCGCGAAAGTCTGAACTAAGTGTTTTACCTTTGAGTTAGGCCAACAACTTCAAGGCAAGGTGCGGAGGAGAGAGTGTAGTTGAAAAAAGATCATTGCCTATGCCTAACGGCTACTACGCATTTTTGCGTGTTGTTTCATTCACCAAATTGTCGTTTTCATGAAGAAACTGCCCATTTTCCTGAGCCTGGTGGCTGCCACCCTATCGTTGGCGGCTTGTGAGAAAGAGTTAGAGGAAGTAAGTGCACCTACTCAGGATGCTGCCGCCGCGAAAACTCAATCAGCAACCGATCTGCTGTCGCAGGGCAGCTGGCACCTCACCGACCTCACCACGCGTACTGTTGCGGCGGGCGCTACCACGGAGGCTCCGAGCGTGAGCTTACTGGCTCGCATGAAGCCTTGGCTGCGCGACAATTCTATTGCCTACAAGTCGGGCGGCGAATATAGTGTGAGTGAAGGGGCGCTGAAAGCATCGGCTGAAACGCCACAGCTCCAGAACGGCGCGTGGCAGCTCAACGCCACCGGCGATTCGCTGACCGTGCGTCAGGACAAAGGAATCCGCCGCTACTCTATTGCCGAGCTTACTGCCACTACGCTGCGGCTGAACTACTCGGAAGGCACGAACCCCGTGACCATCTACACCTCCGTTTTCTCCCGCTAGACCACGCCTTTTCCACCGTTCAAGCTCATAAGAAAGCCCCACTTCCAGCCGGAAGCGGGGCTTCTTTTTTACGCACAGGACCAGCGCGCTACTTGTTACTGGTTAGCTCGTTGTTCGCCCTTTCTGCTTTGCGCGTGAGCGTCGTCAGCCACGACTGCGACACGGCTGACTCACTTTCGTAGCCGTGGCGGCGCTCATTGCCCAGCTCGCCGGTGCGGCCGGGCAGGGCGCGGTTCACCCAGCCCAACACATCGGTAGTGGTGCCCGGCAGCAAGCCGTGGAAGGCTGACAGCAGCTTGGCCGGCAAGCCCAGAATGACTTCGGCGTCGCCCCGGCGGCAGGCATTCCAGATCTGCCGGGCCGCGTCGTCGGCATCCATCGAAATGACGGGCAGTGAATCGGCGATACTAAACCAGGCGTATTCTTTCTGGTGCTGGCCTTTGATGAGGGCATGCCGGGCGCTGCCGGTGCGCATCAGACCGGGGCACACCGTCGTGACCAAAATGCCGTGCTGGAGCAACTCAGAGCGGAAGGCTTCCGACAAGCCGACCAAGGCAAACTTACTGGCGCTGTAGGGTGCCAGGTGCGGCACGGCCACCTTGCCGCCGACCGAGGCAATATTGACGATGCGCCCTTCGCCGCGCTGGCGCATGCCGGGTAGCACAGCTTGCATGGCGTGCAGCGGAGCCCAGAAATGCGTATCCATCGAATCCTGGTAGTCGCGTAGGTCGGTGTGGTCGAGTGGTCCGGCGCTGATGATGCCGGCATTGTTGATGAGCACATCAATGGCCCCGAGCTGCTGCTGTACTTCCGCCACCAGCGTACGAACGGCATCGGCATCGGTCACGTCGCGGGTGAGGGCCAGCACTTCGGCCCCGCCGGCGGTGAGTTCCTGCCGAGCCCGCTCCAGCTCTTCCGCGTCGCGGGCACAAATAGCAACGCGGGCACCTTCGGCCACGGCGTGGCGGGCCATGATGAGCCCTAACCCACGGGAGCCGCCGGTGATGAGTACCACCCGCCCTTGCAGGGTGTAAAAGCCCCGGCGGTTGGTCCACAGAGATGCCGCTGCCAGCAGCGTGCCAATGCCGACAGCCGTCAGCCAGTTGTTTCGGGTTTTTCGCTTCATAGTGTCTATGTAAGCAAAGGCCGCCCGAAAGGTTACACTCCGGCCGGGCGAACCTGCGCACGAAAACCGGCGGCTCCCTCGTTTTATGCGTTGCCGTGTCATTTTTGGCACCATCTTTACGTAGGCAAGGTTTTTACGCTACGGCACGACCGGCCTTTCCGCTCCCGACTTTTCTGATGACCATGAAGATTTCTTTGCTTGCTTCCCTGCTGCTCTTTTCGACCGTGGCACACGCCCAAACGGCTTTGACGAAGACAAAAACCAAAACCGAAACGGCGGGCACAACGGTGAAAGCCAAAACCATGGGCGCTGCCACGGGAAAAACGGCAGCTCCCAAACCCGTAGCCGTGCCGATGCCTTCGGCTGAGAAAGTGGATGCCAAAGCCACCGCCCTCACCGACAACATGCGGCAGGCGCTGAACCTGACGCCCGCCCAAACTGAAAAGGTGCGCCAGATAAACCTGACCAGCGTGCGCAACGTGGAAACGGCCCGCCTGCAATACCGCACCGACGTGCGCAAGCTCAACACCGTGGTAGACGACATCGGTCAATCGCGCCTGGCGATGCTGAAAGATGTGCTGGCCCCGGAGCAGTTTGCCAAATACCAGCGCAAGCGCGAGGAAAAAATGGGCGTACCCAATGCCAGCACCAACCAAGGCAACGCGGTGCCCGGCCTGCCCAACCGCGGCGAGTAAGCTGCGTTACCAAACCAGCAACGCCTCATTAGCTGCCATTTTGTGCAGCTAATGAGGCGTTGCTGGTTTACCGCCGTGGCCTGCCTCGGCGGCGTGGACGCCAGCTCCCGCAGAACACAACACTACCAGCGCGTTGCAAAAACCCAGAATTCTCGACTAGCCGCCAGCTTACGCCTGAAAGGTATCGTAGCCCAGCTTGAGGATGATGCCGCAGACGACAACCAGAAATAACCCGCGCACGAAGGCAGTGCCGCGCTTCAGGGCCATTTTGGCCCCAAGAGCCGAGCCGAGCATATTGCAGGCGGCCATAGGTAGGGCTATTTTGTAGAGTATCTGGTGGGTGAAGGCGAAAAATGCCACGCTGGCTACATTGGTAGCAATGTTGACCAGCTTAGCCGAGGCCGAGGCCGTAATGAAGTCGTAGCCGAACAGGCCCACGAAGGCAAACAGCAGAAAGCTACCGGTGCCAGGCCCGAAGAATCCGTCGTAGAAGCCCAGCACCACCCCGATGAGGATGCCGTAGTACGGCTCCTTGTGGGCGGGCAGGCGCGGGGCGTGAATTGCGCCAAAATCCTTGCGCCAGAAGGTATAAATAGCAATAACGACCAGTAGCCCCAGCACCAGGGGCCGCAACAGGTCGGCCGGCATGAGGCTCACAATGCGGGCTCCGGCAAACGAGAACATGCCCGCCGCCACGGCCGCCGCCCCCACCGCCCGCCACCGAATCGGGACCTGGCCGGCGTAGCGGCGGAAGGCGGCCGACGTGCCCGCCAACGACGACACTTTCCCGGTACCGAGAATGGTGGGAACCGGCACGCCTTTGAGCAGCAGCAGCATGGCCGGCAGCTGAATGAGGCCGCCGCCCCCCACTACCGAATCGACGAACCCAGCCAAAAAAGCAAACAGGCAAAGCAACAGCAGCGTGGTAGTCATGCGCGCAATAAACCGATGAAGCGGCGAAGATACACGGGCTGGCGGCTTGTGGCCGCGTCGGAACCGGGCTTTTCTGCCCTGCCGCTGTGGGGGGAGTTCAAGCGCTTTGTGATTTTTTTTACCCTGCGCCCCAATCTGCCGTACATTCGGCTCATGACCGAAAATCTTACCCAGCGCAGCAAAATGCTCACGTTGGCCGGGGTACTGCTGGCCCTGTTCCTAAGCTCGCTCGACCAAACCATCGTGGCAACCGCCCTGCCGCGCATCGTGGCCGATTTGCACGGTTTCGACCGGTTCGCGTGGGTGGCTACGGCCTATTTGGTGGCCAGCACGGCGCTGCTGCCCGTGTATGGCAAGCTGGCCGATATGTACTCGCGGCGTACTATTGAAGTCACGGCCATTCTGATTTTCCTCACCGGTTCGGCGTTGTGTGGCCTGGCCGGCGAGTTTGGCCCGCTGCCGCTGTTGGGCGACGGTATGAGCCAGCTCATCCTTTTCCGGGCGGTGCAGGGGCTGGGCGGTGCGGGCCTGCTGGCCATGGCGTTCATCGTTATTGCCGACTTGTTTCCGCCCGCCGAGCGGGGCAAATACCAGGGCTTTGTGGGCGCTACGTTTGGCATTTCCTCGGTGCTGGGGCCATTTCTGGGCGGCCTGCTCACCGACCACGGCACCGGGCTGCTGCCCGGCGTGGCGGGGTGGCGGCTGGTGTTCTACGTCAACCTGCCGCTGGGCCTGCTGGCGCTGTGGTTTATTCTGACCCGTATGCCCCGGCTTGAGCCCCGCGGTGAGAAAAAGCCGCTCGACTACCTCTCGGCGCTGCTGCTCATAGCCGGACTGGTGCCACTGGTGCTGGCTCTGCAGCTCAACAAGGCCGAACACGGCTGGACTTCTCCCCTTACACTGGGCCTGTTTGGCGGGGGCGTCGCGGCGCTGGTGGCGTTTGTGCTCCGGTCGGTACGGTCAGCCAACCCCATTCTGGACCTTACGCTGTTTCATAACCCGGTTTTTCGCGCGGCTAATATTGCCTCTTTTCTACTCGGCGGGGCTTTTCTGAGCATCATCATTTTCGAGCCGCTCTTCATGATTAACGTCGTGGGCGTGTCGGCCACGCGGGCGGGCATCAGCCTGATTCCGTTGTCGTTGGGCGTGGTGGGCGGCTCCATGCTGGCCGGGCAGATGGTAGCGCGCTTTGGCCACTACAAACGCTGGATGCTGGCCGGCGGCTTGGTGTTGCTCGCGGGCCTGGCGCTGCTGAGTACCATGCCCGCCACCGTTTCTTACGAACACGTGCTGCTCTACGTGTTGGTGTGCGGCCTGGGCCTGGGCCCCAGCATGCCGCTCTATACACTGGCCATTCAAAATGCTATTGAGCCGCGTTTTACCGGCCAGGCGACGTCGGCCAGCCAGTTTTTCCGGCAGATTGGCGGAGCTATGGCGGCGGCGCTGCTCGGCACGATCCTCACCTTGAGCGTGGCGGAAAGCCTACCCGCTACCACCACCGCCCAAGCCGAAGCTCGTGCGGCAGCGGCAGAGTCGGCAGCCGGATCGGGCGCGGTGGCGAGCCGGCCCACGCCCGCCGTCCGCGCCGCCTTCACCCGCGCTATTTCCCGGGTTTACCTTTGCACCATGTGCCTGGTGCTGTGTGGCTGGCTGGCTACGCTTTTTATCCCGGAGCTACCGTTGCGCACTACCAATGCCGCGCCCAAGCCTGCTCCGGTCCGGATGGCAGAGGCCGTGAAGTAGGGCGGCTGTGCAATGAGTCCGGCAGCACCCGACCACCGCACGGCTTGGAACTACTGGGTCTGAATCGGGTTGTATAGGCACGCTACTACCGGCAGCAAACCTGTCATTTTGCTCGCCTTCTCCCGCCTATCCATTATGACGACTACTTCACTCCGCCTCAGCATTCTCGACCAGTCGCCGGTACGGCAGGGCGGCACGGCCCGCCAGGCCATTCTGGAAACCATTGAGTTGGCGCAGCTGGCCGACCGCCTGGGCTACACGCGCTACTGGGTTTCGGAACACCATAATACGGCTACGCTGGCCGGCTCCACACCGGAAGTGCTTATGGCCCATCTGGCGGGCGTCACCCAGCGCATCCGCATCGGTTCGGGCGGCGTGATGCTGCCGCATTATAGCGCCCTGAAAGTGGCCGAGAACTTTCGGATGCTCGAAACCCTGTTTCCGGGCCGTATCGACCTGGGTATTGGCCGGGCCCCCGGCTCCGACCGGCTCACGGCCTCCGTCCTGAACCCTTCCAACACCTTCACCGAGTCCGACTTTATCGAGCAGCTCATGGACCTGAGCCGCTACCTCACCGATACGGCCGAGCCCGATTCTATTCAGGAGAAAGTAAAAGCCTCTCCCCAGGGCGCTTCCGTGCCCGAACCCTGGATCTTGAGCTCCAGCGGCCAGAGCGGTTTGTTTGCGGCTTATCTGGGCATGGCGTTCACCTTCGCCCACTTCATCAACCCGGTAGGCGGCCCCCAGATGGTGCGGCTGTACAAAGACCGGTTCAAGCCGTCGGTGCATTTGCGGCAGCCGCTGGCCAGCGCAGCCATTTTTGTACTCTGCGCTGAAGATGAGGAGAAAGCGCGGCAGCTGCATGAGTCCTTAGCCCTGCAACTGCTTCGCCTGGAGCGAGGGGAAAGAACCCCGATGCCACCATACGACGAAATTAAAGATTACCAGTATTCAGCCGCCGAGCAGGAACGACTGACCTATAACTGGCAACGCATCGTCAGCGGTACCCCCGACCAGCTGAAAGTACAGCTTACGGCCCTAGCTCAGCAATACGGCGTCGATGAAGTGGTGGCCGTTACTATCACACACGATTTTGAGGACCGGCGGCGCTCGTATGAACTGTTGGCAGAAGCGTTTGCACTTAGCTCAGTTAACGAAGCAGCATTAGCTATTTAAGCAGTCTTGCACCAGTATCGATAAATTTATAGGGAGCTTCGGATGGTCACATTCGGAGCTTTTTGTACTTTTGCCAATCCTGTTGTACCCTGATTTCCCGTAACTCTATGAAAAAGAGTTTTTTCCTGCTGGCCCTGCTCATCAGCTTTGCTTCGGTTACTTTCGCTCAAACCTCTGGCAAGGAGCTGTACACGGCCGTAGTGCGCAACAAGCCCGCCGACGCGGAAGCCCTGCTGAAAAGCGGCGTTGACCCCAATGCTGCCATCGAGCTGGTACCCGGCTTTCCAACTACTTACCTCATCACGGCGGCCAACAACGGCAACCTGGAGCTGGTGCAGGCGCTGCTGAAATACAAAGCACAGGTCAACAAGGCCGATGCTTTCAAGGGCACGGCTCTGATGGCCGCTGCTTCGAAAGGCCACAAAGCCATTGTGGAGCTACTGCTGACCAACGGAGCCGATGCCAAAGCCAAAGATGATGATGGCAAGGATGCCCTGGCGTTTGCGAAGGAAAGCGGCAACAAAGAGGTAATTGCCCTGATCGAGCAAAAAAGTATGTAAGGACTACCAGTGGGTTCGGACGCCGTCCAACCCACTGGTAACCACTCCGATTCGCCCCTGCGTTGCCCCGGTTCCGGGAGCAGCGCAGGGGCGAATTTATTTCATAATTTTCGGCAGCTGGCCGCGCCCCGGAGAGCTTCGTACAAGCGCCTATGCCCCAGCCCAACCTGCCCTCTGCCCCTACTGCCCTGCCGCCAGCCCCAGCTGTCAGTTTACTTGCCCGCCTCGGCATCGACTGGTTTCTGGGCGCGCTGCTACTTGTTGTAGGCGTGGCGTACCTCGCGCCCGGCATAGGCAGCAGAAGCAGTCCGGTGCCGTGGTCGGCAGTGACTAGCGGAGGGGTGGCCGTCATTTTCTTCTTTTATGGGCTGCGACTGAGTACCGAAAAGCTGCGCACCGGCATGCGCAACTGGCACCTGCACCTCGTGACGCAAAGCGCCACCTTTCTGCTTTTCCCCCTGCTGGCCCTCGCCGCGCGGCCTTTCTTCGATAGTGCCAAGGGCGAAGCGCTGTGGATCAGCATTTTTTTCCTTTCCACGCTGCCTTCCACGGTTTCTACCTCGGTGGTCATGGTTTCTATTGCCCAGGGAAACCTACCAGCGGCCATTTTCAACGCTAGTATTTCCAGCTTGCTGGGCATTCTGCTGACACCGCTGTGGGTGAACTTGGTGCTGCATACGGGCGCGGCGCAGGTAGGCCTGGGTAATATGGCCCTCAGCCTGGGCTTGCAGGTGGTAGTACCGGTGGCGCTGGGTATGCTGCTCAATTCGCGCTACGGCACCTGGGCCGAGGCACACCGGCAGCACCTGCGGGTGTTCGATCAACTCATTATCCTGCTGCTGGTGTTCACCTCCTTCTGCGAATCCTTCGCCCAAAACCTATTCCAAGGCTACGGCGCTTCCGATATTTTGGCCCTGGCAGCGGGCATGGTGGCGTTGTTCCTGCTGGTCTTCGGACTGATTAGTCTGCTGGGGCGCCTGCTGCACTTCTCGGCCGCAGACCGGATTACGGCCGTTTTTTGCGGTTCCAAAAAGTCCTTGGTGCACGGCACGGTGCTGGCCAAGGTATTATTTCCGAGCACTATAGCCCTGGGCACGCTGCTGCTTCCGCTGATGCTCTACCACGCTCTCCAGATTATGCTAGCCAGTGTAATCGCGCAGGCTCTAGGCCGCCGCATGCAGGTAAACGAGGCAGTACCTATGTCGGGTTGAGCGGTATTGCTTTAGGGGAGTTGGATCAAATTTTCCGGCTGTCATCTTTGCGCCATCATCGTCGGGGTCAAGCATGATCCAGCGCCAAAAGCTTCATTCTATTGTCTGGCGGCTGATATCAGTAATAAATAAGAATATTTATTTATAAAATAGGAACCATCGAATGACAAATAGACTTGTGGCCCTGAAAACATACCACCATGACTATGCTTAACGTGCAGTTGGAGAAAGCCGGATTTTATGAGATTTCGTGGCCAGCGCAGGAAATTGAGGGCACCACTTTTATCCGGCCCGGTGCCTGGGAGTCGGTGCGCGTGTTTGTGCCGCACCACTCGCCCGAAGTAGAAGTATATGCCGGGGCCCTACAGAGTGGGCGCTTGGTGTACCAGGGTTCGGCCGATATGGTCGCGCAACTCACGCTGCTGACAAACCGCAGCAACTAGATTTCGCCTACGCGCAAGCATGTGCGCCCAGCTCCACTCACGCTTCCTGTCGCTGTACTGCTCAAGCATGATTCTGGCCGGCTGCATCTTACTCTTGGCAGCACCTGCTTACAGGACACTAAAAAAGCGCCTGACATGAGTTGTCAGGCGCTTTTCATGCCTTACTGGGACTTCTGTGCGAGTTTTAGAGCGTGTTTGCGAACGGTGTACGTGCCTATGAAGTAGCGTGAACTGTATAGTTCGCGTCCCCGCGCCAAAGGATCGTTCTGAGACGCGAACTACAAAGTTCGCGCTACGATCCGCTGGGACATTCTTCGTAAAACCGCTATAGAAGTACAGCGTACTTCGTCCAGAATCCAGGCAGCTGAAGCATCTTCCGAAGTTGACCGAGGGCTTCGGCTGCCTGCCCGCCCGCTGGAGCAGGTCGGAGACCAGGTTTCCATCGGTTCCTAAACACGCGGCGCATGCTCGCGGCTACCGTAGCTTCTCGTGCAGGAAAGCCAGCGTCAGGGCCCAGGCTTCCTGGGCGGCCTGCGGGTTGTAGCTCGACCGCTCATCGCAATGAAACCCATGGTCGGCGGAGGAAATGATGGTATTGATGTACGGTTTGCCGGCGGCATCCAGCGCAGCCGTGACAGCCAGCACCTGCTCCTGCGGAATATGAGCATCCTGCCCGCCCCAGAAAAACAGGTGAGGCGCGTGCAGCTCCGGTGCCCGGCTGGCCAGCAGGTGCGTGCCGCCACCGTAGTACGATACGCCCGCCGCCAGCGGCAACACGACATTGGCCAGAAACGACACGCGCCCGCCCAGACAAAACCCGATACTGCCGATTTTATCCGTCACGTTCGGCTGGGCCCCGAGCCAATCGTACGCCGCCTGCACATCGGCCGTCAGGCCTTCGGGCGTAGTAGCCTGGTAGTGCGGCATAGCGCTGGCAAAGTCGCTGTAGGAAATTTCCAGGCCGGGCGCAGCGGTGCGGTGAAACAGCTCGGGGGCAATAACTACGTATCCGGTCTCGGCCAGCCGGTCGGCCACATTGCGGATATGACTATTCACGCCAAAGGCTTCCTGCAACAAAATAATGCCGGGGTGCGGGCCCGCAGTAGTCGGAAAAGCCGTGTAGGCGTTGAACTGGGTGCTGTCAGCAGCGGTGAGGGCAACGGCGTTGGGGTAGCTCATGAAGTGGTTGAGGTAGGTAAAAGAGCGCTTTTTAAAGCCGGTGGGCGGTGTATTGTTCTGTCCAAAGCGGCGGTGGCTAGGCGGTGTAGACAGTAGCGATTGGGGACGTATTTTGCCTTTCTAGAACGTCATGTCGAGCAGCGCGAGACATCTCGCGTGGTATGGTAAAATGATTTACTATGGCAAGCGAGATGCTTCGGCAAGCTCAGCATGACGTTCTTTCTGCTGGCTGTTCACACAGTGTAGTCAAGCGGAGTAAAGTTGCGGCGTATCTGCTCATCACTAGGAGCGGCGGTGAGAATCGAGCATTTCTTCGGGGTTGCCTCCGGCTATTTCTACTATGAGCCCGTGGCAAGACGCAAGTACTGCCCGGTAGCAGCCGGTTGAAAATTCCGATAGACCTCACGCTCAGCCTTCGGCAATTGGCTTGCTACCGGTCCTTACACAGTGTTTGGTCGGCCAGCTCACCTTAGCCCCGCATCTGCAAGAGGCGCACAATCAAGCCCGTCCAGCCGGTTTGGTGGCTGGCTCCCAGCCCGTGACCGTCGTCGCCGTGGAAGTATTCGTGAAAGAGCAGATTGTCTTTGAAGTGCGGGTCGGTTTGCAGCTTTTCGTTGTCGCCGAAAGCCGGGCGGCGGCCGTTTTCGTCGCGCAGCAGCAGCTTGGTGAGGCGGCCGGCCAGGGCCGCCGCCACTTCCTGTAGGTTCAGATACGTGCCCGAGCCGGTGGGATATTCTATCTTGAAGTTGTTGCCGTAGTAGAAATCAAACCGCTGCAACGATTCGATGATCAGGTAGTTGATGGGAAACCACAATGGGCCGCGCCAGTTCGAGTTGCCCCCAAACATGCCCGACTCGGCCTCGCCGGGCACATATTGCACCGCAAAATCAGCCTCGTCGGTGCTGAACACATACGGGTGCTCGAGGTGGTAGCGCGACATGGCCCGGATGCCATATTCCGACAAAAACTCTGTTTCGTCGAGCATGCGGGTGAGCAGCTTTTTCAGGCGCGGACGGCGCAGCAGGCCCAGCAGGTGGCGCGCGCCCTTGCCCGGCTCTTCCCAGCGGCTCACCAGCTTCGCCAGGTGGGGCCGGTGTTCGAGCAGCCAGCGGGCCCGCGCCGTAAACTCGGGCATGGCATCCAACAGATCCTGCTCCACTACTTCCACCGCAAACAACGGAATAAGCCCCACGATAGAACGCACCTTGAGCTTGGTCCGCACGCCATCGGGGGTATGCAGCACGTCGTAATAAAAGCCGTCCTCATTGTCCCAGAGGTTGAATTCGCCGTCGCCGCCGTGGGTCATGGCATCGGCGATGTAGAGGAAGTGCTCGAAAAACTTGCCGGCCATTTCCTGGTACACCGAGTTCGTTTTAGCCAGCTCCAGGGCCATACGCATCATGTTCAGGGCAAACATGGCCATCCAGCTCGTGCCATCGCTCTGCTCGATGAAGCCGCCGGTGGGCAGCGGGGAGCTGCGGTCGAATACGCCGATATTGTCCAGGCCCAGAAAGCCGCCTTCGAAGATGTTCCGCTCACTTTTATCCTTGCGGTTCACCCACCACGTGAAATTCAGCGCCAGCTTATGGAACACGGCTTCGAGGAAAGTGGCATCACCCTGGCCGCCGTGCAGCTTTTTGTCCATCTGATACACGCGCCAGGTGGCCCAGGCGTGCACCGGCGGGTTCACGTCGTTCAGGTTCCACTCATAGGCCGGCAGTTGGCCGCTGGGGTGCATATACCAGTCTTTCGTGAGCAGGCGCAGCTGCTGCTTGGCAAATTCCGCATCGACCATCGCCAGCGGAATGCAGTGAAAAGCCAAGTCCCAGGCCGCGTACCACGGGTATTCCCACTTGTCGGGCATCGAGATAATGTCGGCGTTGTGGAGGTGGCGCCAGTTGCTGTTGCGGCCCTGAGCCCGCTGCTTGGGCGGCGTGAGCACCGCCGGGTCGCCGGCCAGCCACTGCGTCACGTCGTAATAGTAGTACTGCTTGCTCCACAGCATGCCGGCAAATGCCTGCCGCTGCACGTTGCGGGCGTCGGGGTCCGGGGGCAGGTTTTCCTGAACACAGTCGTAGAACTCGTCGGCCTCGCGCTTACGGGCCGCAAAAACCGCGTCGAAATCCCCAAAAGGCATGTCATGAGCCGCCTGGCTCAGGCGCAAGCGCACCGTTTCCGACTGGCCCGGCTGCAGCACCAGCGCGTGGCGGACCGCCACTTTGGTGCCTTGCTGCTCGCTGTTAATGGCCGCCGCGTCGCCGTTCACCACGTAGTCGTTAATGCCATCCTTGAAGTGCCGCCCCCCGGCGGGCAGGTCGTAGAGGCGGGCACCGTTGGTGTCATTCTCGCAGAACAGCAACTCCGCCGCCGGGTCGCAGTAGAGGTGATAGCGGCCCAGGGCGGTATGCTCGGCGGCCACGGCGCCGGGGCCGCTGGGGCGCAGCGTGGGGCGGGTGGCATCGTGGCCCCAGCTCCAGGTGTTGCGAAACCAGAGCTGGGGCAGCACCTGCACCGCCGCTTTTCTGGGGCCGCGGTTATGCACCGTTATCTGGATCAGCACATCATCGGGGCCCGCCTTGGCGTAGTCGATGAACACGTCGAAATAGCGGTTTTTGTCGAAAATGCCGGTATCGAGCAGCTCATACTCGGGCTGCTGACGCGTGCGGCGCGCGTTTTCCTTCACCAGCTTGCGGTACGGAAATGCCCGCTGCGGATACTTGTACAGCATGCGCATGTAGGAGTGCGTGGGCGTGCTGTCGAGGTAATAGTAGAGCTCCTTCACGTCTTCGCCGTGGTTGCCCTGCCCATTGGTGAGGCCGAAGAGGCGCTCTTTCAAAATCTCGTCCTGCCCGTTCCAGAGCGCCACGGCAAAGCACAGCCGCTGCTGGTCGTCGGAGATGCCGCCCAGGCCTTCCTCACCCCAGCGGTAGGCCTTGCTGCGGGCCATATCGTGGCTGATGTAGTCCCAGGCGCTACCATCGGGGCTGTAGTCTTCGCGCACGGTGCCCCACTGCCGCTCGGTGAGGTAGGGGCCAAATTTCTTCCAGGCAGCCGTATCGGCGTTGCTTTCAGCTAAGCGTAGTTGTTCCTGCGTCATAGGGAGGTTGCTCGTGGCCCCTGAATATACGGCCGCCCGCATATAAGCGGTCAGCCTTCAGAGCGTCGTGCCCCACTCGGGCGCGGCCACAGCCCAGATGGCTTCTCAGTAGAAGCATCCGGCTGGCCAAATGAAGTTCTGCCCTACTGCTTTTTGGGGAGAAGGGTTGTTAAACAGAAGCCACGCTAGCCGTGGCAAGCTGCGGGCGGCTGTGCAAGCCGGTACCGCAACGCGGCTCCTGCCACGGGGGCTGTCAGACACAGGGCATCGGTAACGCAGCACTGCGGCCCTACAGCAGCGAAGCCGCTCCCGTGCGGGAGCGGCTTCGGCAAACGAGGGTTCTGAAATCTCTAGTTGAACGCGGCATTCAGGACGCCGGCCAGCCGGATACCAGCCTGCAGCAGGCGGTCTTCCACTGTGGGCAAATGGGCCGGCACGTACTTGTAGTCGAACTCCGCGCTTTTCTCGGTTTCGGCGTAGAGCTGCTGGCTGATGGTGTACGACTCGAAGAGCCACTTGGTGATGTCGTCCTTCTGCCACTGCTGCACCTGCATCGGCGTGGGCTTGTCGAGTAGCACCGCCAGCTCGGAGTAGGTCATGCCTTCGTAGTCGAGCAAGCCGCTGTCCCAGAGGCTGTGCAGGTTCGTATCCTTGCCCTGGTACTTCACGGTAATGGCATTGCCGCCCTTGTCTTCGGCGCGGCTCACGTGCATGGGCTGGTGCACGTCGCCCACGATATGCGCCACGAATTTGAGCGCCACCAGCTTTTGCTCCTTGGTCTTGCTGGGGTCTTTCAGGTCCTTTAGGTTCTGCGTCAGGGCCAGGTAGGCGTTGGGCTCCTGCAGGGCTTTTACCACCCCCGTATACTGCTCGAAAGGCAAGCCCAGCGCCGTGTTGATGAAGTGCCAGGGCGCGGTAGAGGCATACTCGGGCGAGTAGCGCACCTCGTCGGCCCAGGTCGTTATCAGCGGCAGCCGCTCGGTGCCCAGCATCAGGGCAATCTGGTCTTTGGCTTTTTTGGTCAGATGGTTTTCGGCAATCTTACCGATAACCCGGTGGCCCTGCACGCCCCAGGCCATGAGGCTAAAGGGCAACACACTCAGGCAAACCAGGGCAACACACTTCTTCAGCATCATAAAAAAAGAAAAATAGGCGACACCGTCGCTTTGGCGGGAATTCGTTGGGAGGGCGAGCAAACCACAAAAGTAGCACGAAAGCCAGAACTCTGCCCAGCGTTGGCTCTACTCCTTTCCGGCTGCTACGCCCGGCAGTAGCCGGTTGGAAGTTTGCCGGCCGCTTCCTTTTTTTGCGGGGCGACTGTGCCCACCGGAAGCAGCCCGGCGGCCAATAACACCGACAGGCCTTTGCAGTTGCACGCCCTGCCGGTGTTATTGGCCGCAGCTAACATCTCTCTCCTACTTGATTTATTGCTCATGACCGGCCCCACTCCCAGCACGCTACACCCGCTACCGCACCATCACAAGCTGGTATTCCTCAAAAACAGCATCACGCGCCCCAACATCATCGTGGGCGACTACACCTATTACGACGACTTTGAGGACCCGCTCAACTTCGAGCGCAACGTGCGCTACCACTTCGACTTCATCGGCGACAAACTTATTATCGGCAACTTTTGCGCCATTGCCTCCGGCGTGCAGTTCATTATGAACGGCGGCAACCACGAAACCGGCCCCCTATCCACGTTTCCCTTCGCCATCTTCGGCCACGGCTGGGAGAGCATTGTCGAGGGTGTGGACGTGCGCGAAAAGTATCCATCCAAAGGCGACACCATTATCGGCCACGATGTCTGGCTGGGGCACGCGGCCACCATTATGCCCGGCGTGCGCATCGGCAACGGGGCCATTGTTGCCACGCAGGCCCTGGTAACGGCCGACGTGCCCGACTACGCCATTGTAGGCGGCAATCCGGCCAAAGTGCTCCGCCACCGCTTCGATGCCGCCACGGTAGCGCGCCTCAACCAGCTGGCCTGGTGGCACTGGGACGCCGAAAAAATCACCCGCAACCTGCGGCTCCTCAATGCCACCGACCTCGACGCGCTGGAACGGTGCGAGTAGCACAGCCGCCCCTACGCATCCCCACAGCACCCGACTGCCACCGCTATATAGCGCGGCCGGGCCGATTGCCAGGCCTATTTCACGGTGCCGGTTACCGACAGATAATAGAGCCCGCCCACGCTGGGCCCACCCAGAAATGTGGTGTAGTAGCGGTTCAGCGCGTTGGTAGCGCCCAGCTTGAAGCGCAGCTCCGGCCGGGCCACGGTGTAGCTCAGCTGCGCGTCGAGGCTGTGGTAGGCCGGCACCGTGCCGCTCACCAGAAACGTCTGGGAAAAGTAGCGCTGCTGCCAATGGTAGGCCAGGCCAGCACCCAGGTTGCGGTACACGTTTTCGTGGCCCAGGCTCAGGTTATACATCCAGCGCGGGGTATTGAAGCCGTCCTCCAGGCCGTCGCCCGACTCGGTGCGGTCCAGGCGGGCGTAGGTGGCATTGGCTCCGGCCAGCAGGCCGCCCGGCAAGTCGTAGCGCAGCCCCAGCGAGCCGCCGTAGTTGTAGACCTTGGTTTGCGCGTTGGTCCAGAGGCGGTAGCGGTTTTGGGTGGCGCGGGTGGTGAGGTAAATGGCAGCCGAATCGGGATTGTTCGTTTTGGGTACGTACGCCTCCACCTGGGCAATAAAGTCGCGGTAGGCGTTGTAGTAGAAATCTACGTCGAGCACCAGCTGGCCCCCGGGCAGCAGCGCGGCTTTGTAGCCCAGCTCCAAGGACCTGATCTGCTCGGGCCGCAGGTAGGTATAAGGATTGCGCCGCAATAGGTTCTTATTCTGCTCAATAGCCTGGCTTTGCTTCTGGGCCGGCGTCATGGTTGTCGAGGTATTGGCATTCACGGCCGCCACCACGGCAGTGTTCAGTGCGTCGATGCTGCTGCGCAGGTAGCTATTCTCAAACACACCATCCGACATCACCCGCAGGCCCCCAATGCGCTTTACCTGGCCGCTATTCACGTTAGAAAACCCCTCGAACAAGCTCGGGAACCGGTAGCCGCTCTGGTAGCTCACCCGAAAGCTCTGCCGCGGCGTCGCCGACAGCACAGCCGTGACGCGCGGATTAAATTTGACGGCGAAATAGTCGTTTTTATCGGTCCGCACCGTGGCCGTCAGGCGCAGCTTTTCGCCCAGCAGCCGCGCCCCGGCCTGCACGAACCCGCCGGTTTTGCCGTACGTCAGGCGGCTGTACGGGTCCTGGTTTTTCCCGGGGTTGATAAAGTAATTTCCATCGGGCTGAATGATATAGGTGCGGTGGTCGGCTCCGGCGCGCAGGTCCAGGGCGGTGGGCAGCAAGCGCTGCCCGCCCGGCCGCAGCGCTTCGGCCAGGTTCACCTGGGCCTCGGCGTGCGCCAGGTCGGCGCGCACGCGCAGGGCCGCGCCCTGGTCCCAGTTGTTGATGTTCTGCAGCTCGCCCAGCTTCTGCCGAAATAGCGTAGTGCCGGGCTGGTAGCGGCCCGCATCGGCGAAGGTGCGGCCGACCCGATGAGCTTGCGCCACGCTCTGGCTGGCGGCAATGGCCTCGTCGTAGGCCTTGCCGTAGTCGTTGATCCAGACGGCGTCGGGCTTGTAGCTGCGGTCCAGGTTTTCGGCCATCGACCGTAGGTTGTAGCTTCTGCCAGTGTTTTCGCGGGTCAGGTACGCGCGGGCCTGCACGATGGGGCCGGTCAGCTGTAGGGCGTGCTGCTGCAACTCGTAGTCCTGAAGCTGAAAGCGGTTGGAACGCTGATACACGTTGTCGAGCACGGCCACGCGGTAGGTGTAGGCTAGCTCGGTGCGGGCGCTGGGCCGGTAGTGCACTGCCGCATCGGCCTTGATAGTTTGCAGGCGGTAGTCTACCACTTGCCGCTCCTCGTAGCCGGTGCGGGCCACCGAATAGGTTTTGCCGCTCCGCCGAAACGCAATGCGGTTCGACGACTCGTTGCCGTAGCTATTGACCGGGTCGCGGGCCGGGTTCTCGTCGCCAAACAGGCCCGTCGTCACGTTGCCGTTGGGGTTCAGCTCGCTCCGGTCGTCGGCCATCCAGTCGTAGCCGCGGGTATAAGTGCCGTTCACTTTAAACGCCAGCTGCGGCGTCAGCACGTTGGCATAGCGCACGCTGGTTTCGGAGTAGGCCTGCGCGCCCACGTTGCGGTCATACACATGGTTGACGCCGGTTTTCTGCTGCACGCTCAGACCTTCCGATCCAAACGGGTTGCGGGTGCTGAAATTGGCCAGCCCGTTGATGGCATTGAGCCCATACAGCGCCGCCGCCGTGCCGGGTACTATTTCCACGCCGGCAATATCCAAATCACTCGGCCCCAGCGCGTTGCCAATCGGCCCGCCGATGTGGGGGGCCTGATTATCAATGCCATCCACGAGCTGCACGAAGCGCACGTTGGTGGTATTCGAAAATCCCCGGGCATTCAGCACCTTAAAGCCCAGGCTGGGCGTCAGCACCTGCATGCCCTTTACGCCGTCCAGCGCGTCGAAAAACGAGGGGGCGGGCGTCAGGCGCAGGGCGCGGGCGTTGAGCTTCTCCACCGTCACCGGCGACTGTAAGACACTCTCCTCCACCCGCGAGGCGGCCACTACCACTTCACTCAGCTGCACCCGGCGCACGGTATCGGCCACGCCGGCCCGCTGGCCGCTGGCCGGCACGCGTTGCTGCGCGGCCAGATGCCCAACGGGCAGCAGGCTCAACGCAGATGAGGCAAGTAGCGTACTCATCTTGCCTAACGACGAGCGCACACGCGGCGTAGAAATAACCATGTAATGAGCAGCAGATATCGTTATATTTTCAGAAATATAACGATATCTGCCTTTCCTGGTTCTCAGCTAGTGCAGCAGCCGGGCGGTTTCGGCGTCCAGAAACGCGCGGAATCGTGCCTGCAGGGCCTCAAACTCCTGCATCATCTGCTGGCCCTCGGCCGTAACGACGGCCCCGCCGCCGCGCTTGCCCCCGGTTTGAGTGCTCACCAGCGGCTGGCGCGCCTGCTGGTTCATGGAGCTGACCAAATCCCAGGCCCGCTTGTACGACATCTCCATTTCCTGGGCAGCCTTCGAAATGGAGCCCAGCCGGTGAATTTTCTCCAGCAGCTCCAGCCGACCGATGCCCATAAACCGGTCGGTGGGGCCTTCCAGCCACAGGCGGCCATTCAGGCGAAAGGTCAGGTCGGAATGCAGCAGCTCTTTCATGGCTGCAATCTTAGGGAAAAAGCCAGGTTGCTACCGCCGATGCAGGATGAGGCAGCGACTCCTCCCGTCACCACGTCCGCACCGTTTGGCCACTAGGGCACTGATACGATGACCGGCAACCATGCAAACGCAACCAGAAGCGGCGTTGCGCTGAGCATATACCTGCGCTACCATACTGTCGGCCCGCTCACCCGACCATGAACGTGCGCATACTTAACCCGCCGTAGCTCACTTCCTCGAAGGTGTGGGTAATGGGCTCGTCTTCTTCGGCGAGGCCCAGGCTGTAGAGCACCGGCAGATAGTGGTCGGTAGTGGGCACCGATAGCGGACCGCTGGGGCCGGCTTGCTGATATTTCACCAGACTGGCAAAGTCGCGCTGGTCGATCTTTGCTTTCACCCACTCGTCAAATTCCGTGGCCCAGTCGTAGGGCGTCGCGTCGCCCATCATCAGCTTCGGCATGCTCTGGCGCAGATTGTGCACAATGTGGCCGCTACCAACGATCAGCACGCCCCGCTCCCGCAGAAACCGCAGCTGCCGGGCCAGGTCGAAATGCTCCCGCATCGATTTGGCGACATCCAGGCTCAGCTGAAACACCGGAATATTCGCTTCAGGAAACAGGTGGTGCAGTACCGTCCAGGTGCTGTGGTCGAGGGCCCCCGTGCACCTCGGCCACGTGCTCGATGATGGAGCGGGCCAACGCAGGTGCGCCCGGTGCCGGATACTGCACGGCAAGCAGCTCCCGCGGAAAGCCGCCAAAGTCGTGGATGGTTTCGGGCTGGGCGTTGAGGCCGGCAAAAGTACCCCGCGTGAGCCAGTGCGCTGATACCACCAGAATGGCGTGAGGCTGCCGGAGCCGGTGCCCCAGCTGCCTGAGGTGGCGAGTGAAGGCATTAGACTTGTTCCTGAATAAAGCGAAACACAAAAAGGCTGTCATGCTGAGCTTGTCGAAGCATCTCTACCGCAGTGGTACTTAGCATTGCGGTAGAGATGCTTCGACAAGCTCAGCATGACAGCCGAATGTTAGCATCGGTTCCTAATTCAGGAACAAGTCTATTGTCTTCCAGCGCGTTCATCGGGGAGCCGTGGCCCACGAAAAGCACCGGCATCTTCTCTGTTTTGGAGAAGGCGGTTGCGGTTTTATGAATATCGTGCAGGTTCATACTACGAGCAAAGTGCTAAACGACCAACGTGTACCAGATGCTGGTTGAGTGGTTTGGCCGGTATCTGGGCTGCAACACAAAAGCCAGCTTTCGTGCTTCCCGCCGAGTCTAAAGAACAAAGCTACTCCCAAACGTTATTTAGACTTATTCTAAAAAAATCAAGTTTTATTTGGACAGAGTCTAAACAAGACACACTTTTGCCTTAAGTTTAATCATTCTAAATAACGTTATGCGTCGCTTCCTACTCCTTTCGTTGCTGCTTCTGACTCTACTTTTCCCCGCTGCCAGCCGGGCCCAAACGCTGAGCGGCTTGCTTGTGGGCAAGCTCGTGGGAGCCGATGGCCCCCCGCTGGAGAATATTTCGGTGAGCCTGAAAAAAACCGGCATCGGCGTCAACACCGCGGCGGATGGCACCTTTAGGCTGAAAGCGGAAGCGGGTACCCAGCTGCTGCACATCAGCGGCCTGGGCTACGTAACGCAGCAAACGGCGGTGCACGTAACCACCGGCACCACTACAACGGTCCCGACTATTACGCTCCTTATTAACAAGCACGAGCTGGCCGAGGTGCAAATCGTGGCGGCCCGCTCGCTCAACCAACGGCCCGCCAGCATCAGCAAGATGCCCATTGCCCCGCTCGATTTGCCCCAGAGCGCCATTACGATTGAGCGGCAGGTGCTGGAGCAGCAGCAGGTGCTGCGCCTGAGCGACGCGGTAGTGAATACCAGCGGCCTGTATGTGATGGGCGCTACCGGCGGCACGCAGGAAGAGCTGGCCAGCCGGGGCTTCGCCTACGGCAGCAGCAACACCTTTAAGAACGGGGTGCGTTTTAATAATGGAATTATGCCGGAAGCCAGCTCGCTGGAGCGCCTGGAAGTGCTGAAAGGTAGCGCCGCTATTCTGTATGGTAACGTTTCGGCGGGCGGCGTGCTGAACCTGGTAACCAAAAAGCCGCAGTTTGAGCGCGGCGGCTCGGTGGGCCTGCGCGTGGGCAGCGTCGGCTTCTGGAAGCCACTGGTAGACGTGTACGGCGCCGTGGGCAACAGCGAAAAAGTGGCTTTCCGGTTGAATGGCACCTTCGAAAAGGCGAACAGCTACCGCGACGAAGTGCAGGCGGAGCGGATGTATGTGAACCCTTCGCTACTATTTGAGCTGAACCCCAAAACAACACTGGTGCTGGAAGGCGACTACCTGCGCGACACCCGCACGCCCGACTTTGGCATCGGGGCCATTAACTACGAGATTCAAGCCTCGCGCAGCCGCTTCCTGAACGTGCCCGGCGCAAAAAACGCCACCCACCAGACTAGCACGACTGCTACGCTCGCCAACCGCCTCAACGACGCCTGGCAGCTGCGGACGGTAGTCGGCTTTCAGCGCTACGACAATGAGCTGCGGAGTGCCACGCGCCCCGTGGCCAGCTTTGCCCCCGCCTCCTACGGCGACCTGACGCGCAGCCTGCAGCGCACCCAAACCGCCGAGAACTACTTTTTGGCCCAGGTAGACCTGACGGGCAAGTTCAGCACGGGTTTCCTGGAGCACACGCTGCTGCTGGGGGCCGATGCTGACCAGTATCAGACTACCTCTATTGCCTACACGGGGCCGGCGTCGCCCTCCAGGCCGACTACCGCTGTGACAGCCTTCGACGCCATCAACATTCTGGACCGCAATAAGGTAGTGGCGCAGCCTGGGGAGCGCCTGACGGGTTTCCAGGAGTTGATTCGGAATACCTACACGAAGGGCAATACGCGCCGCGCCGGCTTCTACGCCCAGGATTTGTTGAGCCTGTCGGAGAAAGTAAAAGTACTGGCCGGCCTGCGCTGGACCTACCAGGAGACGCCCAGCGACATCTATTACTACCCCACGGTGGCAAATGCCAAAAAAGGCGGGCTCTTGGAAAATCCCCGCCGCTTCGCCCAGGCCTTTTCGCCCCGTCTGGGCGTAGTCTACCAGCCGGTTAAGACCACGGCGCTTTTTGCGTCCTACGCCAACTCGTTTGTGCCCAACACCAGCGCCACGGCCTTCGATCTGGATGGCAAGCCGTTGGTACCGTCGCTGATTGACCAGTATGAGGTCGGCATCAAAAATGACTTGTTCAAAGGAGCCGTATCGGCCAACGTAACGGCCTATCGCATCGTGAACAGCAACCAGGTGCAGAGTGTGCTACCCAACGATTCGCGCATCGCAACGGCTACCAACAAAACGAACCCCCAGGAGCTGGCCGGGCAGGTAACCAGCCAGGGCGTGGAGGTGGATGTGCAGAGCAAGCCGGTGTACGGGGCCTCGTTTATTGCGGGCTACAGCTACAACAACACGGCCTACACGAACAGCACCCTGTATGACAAAGGCAGCCGCCTGCGCTACAACCCGGCCCATACGGCCAACCTAAGCATGTTGTACAGCTTCGGCAGTGCATTCGGCAACAACAGCTTCCTGCGCGGCCTGAGTGCCGGCGTAACTACCTACTACGTGGGCGACCGGCTGGCGGGGCGCAACAACCGCAAAGTAAACCCGGCCGATGGCCAGCCCTGGCCCACGGGCACCGACCCCTTCAAGCTGATTGCGGTGCCCAACTACGTGCAGTTCGATGCTTCGCTGGGCTACAGCTACGAGCGGTTTTCGCTGCGCGTGAAGCTGGCCAACCTGCTCGATGAGCTTAGCTACAACGTGCACGACGACAACAGCGTGAACCCGATTGCGCCCCGCAACTTCTCGGCCACGGCCAGCTACCAGCTGTAACAGTGAGTGCGGCATAATTTAGTGAGTGAGTGAGTGAGTGAGTGCCCCAAGCCCGGTAGCTGCCAGCTGCAACTGGTAGTCTCCCGGGCTTGTTGCCGCCCATCAGAAACCCCCGTTGTATGAAAACGTTGTTCCGAAATATTCACCTGTATCTGAGCCTGGCTTCGGGCTTGGTCATTGCCATCGTCTGTTTCACGGGCGGCGTGCTGGTCTTCGAAAAAGAGCTGGACCAAGCCTGGCACCCCGCCCGGTTCTTCGTGGCACCGCCCGGCACTACCCAGCAGCGCCTGCCACTGGCTCAGCTCGTGGCCGCCGTGCAGGCGACTGACGCGCAGGCGAAGGTGACGGGCGTAAAAATCTACACCGATCCGGCCCGTACGGTGGAAATAAGCCTGGCGGGTGCCCCGAAGCCGGAGGGCGGCCGTCCCGACAAAGCCCCATCGGCTCAGGCGGAGGGCACTCCTAAAGGAAAGGGCGAAAAAGCGGCTGGCTCCAAAGGCGGCGGCGAAGGTGGCGGGCCGAAAGTGTACGTAAATCCTTACACCGGCGCGGTGCTCGACAAAGTCACCTACCGCGACACGTTTTTCTTCACCATCATGGCCCTGCACCGTGGCATGGTCGGTGGGGCGGCCGGCAAGCTGGTGGTAGGCGTCAGTACGCTGTTTTTCCTCTGTATCATCGGCACCGGCCTCGTGCTGTGGTGGCCCGCTTCGCGCAAGGCCGTGCGGCAGCGCCTGACGGTGAAGTGGGACGCCAGCTGGAAGCGCCTCACCCACGACTTACACATCGTGCTGGGGTTTTACAGTGGGCTTTTCCTGTTCGTGTTTGCCTTCACCGGGCTGGCTTGGTCGTTCGAGTGGTTCAATGATGGCATCTACACCATCACCCGCTCCGACCCCAAGGGGCCCGAAGCGCCCAAATCGGCGCTGAGCCCGGCTGGCACAACCGTGAGTCTCGACCAGGCTTACGCGGTGGCGCAGCAGCAGGTGCCCGGCGCGTTATCGTATAGCGTGTCGCTGCCCAAAGACTCGACCGAAGCTGTGCGGGTCGTTGTGGCGGCCGCCACGGCCGCCTACGAAGGGGCCACCGATGAGCTCTATATTGATCAATATACCGGGCAGCCGCTGGGTAAGCTCAACTTCGAGGACCGCAACCTGGGCCAGCGCGTGCGACGCACCTTCAAGCCGGTGCATACGGGGGCCATTTTCGGGCTGCCTTCCAAAGTACTGGCGCTGGTGGTGTGCCTTCTGGGCACCACGTTTCCTGTTACCGGCGTCATTATGTGGCTGAGCCGGCTACGTAAGGCCCAGAAGAAACAGACGAAGCAGCGCGTGGCCGTTAATAGCTAATAACCCATATATAGAGCACTTTTTGGCGCAAGATCAGCTATTCAGCTTACCTTGGTGGCCAAAATCCCCTTATGAAAAAACACTTCCTGCTTCCCGCACTGCTGGCCTCGGCCCTACTGTCCTCCTGTAGCTCCAGCCCCGCGGCCGACACCCCAGCGCAGACTGCGAATACTGCCCCTGAGGCAGTTCCGGCGGATAATATGCCCGCCACCGCCGCAAGTTTCGATGCCGGTATCGACAAGCTTGATAAACTCAAGAACCTTACGCCCCTCACCGACGAGGAGATGAAAAAGCTGCTCCCTGAGCAGGTTGAGGGCCTCAAGCGCAGTGCAGTGGAGCTAAGCAATGTCGTGGGCAAGATTGCCAGTGCGAAATACGAAAAGCAGCCGGACGCAGCCTTTGTAGTGAACATTACGGACTGCGCCGGGGAAATGGGGGCCGGCAAGTACATGATGGCCTACATGGCACCCGTGGCCACAGAAGACAGCCCGCCCGCCACGGCGGAAACGGCTAACCTCACCACCCAGAAAAAGGTAGACTTCGCCGGGCAGCAGGCCATCAGCCGCCACGACCCGGTAAACAACGTCTACAGCCTCGTTTTTATGCACAAGGACAGGTTGTTTGTTGATGTTTCCGGCCCCGCCGGTACCAGCCTGGCCGACGTACTGGCATTTGCCACCAAGCTCGACAGCAGCCTGTAGGGCTGGCACTATTCAGCTGAAGCGCTGCCTTCGCCAACGTTCCAAACCGGCCGTTCCAATTCTATTGGAACGGCCGGTTTGCTGCCAGGCTGTACTCTTTCCGATGGGCACGCTGTCTATTCGCTTAGCCGACCGCGCCTGACCGGATTCCCGGCATATATTTGGGCAAAAACCGACGCGTCCTATGCAAGTATCCAGAATGGCGGGTAGCCTGATTGGCTCCGAGATTATCAAAATCGGGAATGAGGTCAACGAGATGATTCGCCGGGGCGAGGAAATCTGCAACCTCACCATCGGCGACTTCGACCCGAAGATCTTCCCGATTCCGGCCGAGCTGGAAGCGGAGATTTCCGCCGCCTACCAGGCCGGCAACACCAACTACCCGCCCGCCAACGGCATGGCCGACCTGCGCAACGCCGTAGCGGCCTTCACCACCGAGCGCCTGGGCCTTACCTACTCGCCCAACGATATTCTGGTGGCCGGCGGCTCCCGGCCGCTCATCTACGCCACCTACCTGGCCCTCATCGACCCCGGCGACAAAGTGGTGTTTCCGGTGCCTAGCTGGAATAATAACCACTATTGCCACCTCTCCGGGGCCGAGCCGATTATGGTGGAAACTACGGTGGCGAACAACTTCATGCCCACCGCCGCCGAGGTAGCGCCTTACCTGAAAGGCGCGACGCTGCTGGCCTTATGCTCGCCGCTGAACCCGACCGGCACCGTCTTCTCCCGGGAAGATCTGGCGGCCATCTGCGACCTGGTTATTGCCGAGAACAAAACCCGCGCCGCCGACGAAAAGCCGCTGTACATCATGTACGACCAGATTTACTGGATGCTGACCTTCGGCCAAACCCAGCACTACGACCCGGTCAACCTGCGGCCCGAGCTGCGCGACTACGTCATCTACATCGACGGTATTTCCAAGTGCTTTGCCGCCACCGGCGTGCGCGTGGGCTACGCCTTTGGTCCCAGCGCTGTCATCGACAAGATGAAGTCCATTCTGGGCCACGTGGGGGCTTGGGCCCCCAAAGCCGAGCAGGTGGCTACCGCCCAGTATCTGCAGCAAGGCAGCGCCGTGGATGAGTTCCTGACCGGCTTCAAAGTGAAAGTGCAGCACAGTCTCGACGCGCTCTACAACGGCCTGCAGGACCTGAAAAAGCAGGGCTACCCCGTGGATGCCGTGGTGCCCCAGGGCGCTATCTACCTCACCGCCCGCATCGATGCCATCGGCAAAACTACGCCCGAGGGTCAGTTGCTGGCCACCAACAAGGATATCACCTTCTACCTCATTTCGCGGGCCCGGTTGGCCATCGTACCCTTCGGCGCATTCGGCACCGACGAAACCTCCACTTGGTTCCGCATGTCGGTGGGCGGGGCTTCCTTGGAAAGCATAGAAGCCGCCTTGCCCCGCCTGAAAGAGGCCTTGGACGGGCTGAAATAGCTACCGAAACGAGGCAGAGTCAGAAAAATCAGTCACAACAAAGGCCTCCCGCAGCAGTGCGGGAGGCCTTTGTTGTGACTGCAGCTGTTCAGGAAGTCTGTCGGACGCCAGATCAAGCATGACGTTCGACAGACTTCCTAAACAGCTTTACTGGCAGGTTAAAACGGCGGGTCGTCGTTGCCGAAGTTGCTTTTTGGGAAAGGCACCGGGCCGGGGCCACCCTCATTGATCTTGCTGCCCAGCCGAATCGTGTTGGGTGTGAAGCCGGTTTGCTCGTCGAAGGTGCTGGCCGGGAAAGCGCCGGTATTATACTCGGCGTCCATACCGAAGCCGCCGCCGTCGAGGTCGGCAAACTTGGTGAATTTGCCGATAAACTTAAGCTGCACGGTTTCCAGGGAGCCGTTCCGGTGCTTGGCGATGATAACTTCGCCGGTACCCTGGGTGGGGTTGCCCATTTCGTCCTCCGTGATTTTGTAATACTCCGGCCGGTACAAAAACACCACCATATCGGCGTCCTGCTCAATGGAGCCCGATTCACGCAGGTCACTCAGCTGGGGCTTTTTGTCGCCGCCCCGGGTTTCTACCGAGCGCGAAAGCTGCGACAGGGCCAGCACCGGCACATTCAGCTCCTTGGCAATACCCTTCAGGGCCCGCGAAATCGAGGCAATTTCCTGCTCTCGGTTACCGGCTCCCTTGCCCCCATCCGAGTTTCCCGTCATCAGCTGCAGGTAGTCGATGATAATCATCTGGATATCGTGGTGGGCCTTGAGGCGGCGGCACTTGGTGCGCAGCTCCCGAATGCTCAGCGCGGGCGTATCGTCGATGTAAATCGGGGCCGACGACAAGGCCGAAATCTTATGGTTGAGCTGGGCCCACTCGTAGTCGGCCAGGTTGCCTTTCTTAATTTTCTCCGAATCCAGCTCTGCTTCCGCCGAAATCAGACGATTCACGAGCTGAATCGACGACATTTCGAGCGAGAAAATGGCTACTGGCCGCTTGTGGTCAACGGCCGCGTTGCGCATCGCCGACACCACGAAAGCAGTTTTGCCCATGCCTGGCCGAGCGGCAATAATCACTAGGTCAGACGGTTGCCAGCCGCTGGTGACGCGGTCCAGGGCCGAGAAGCCCGAGGGCACGCCAGTGAGTCCGTCCTTCTGATTTTTCTTTTCTTCCAGCTCCTTGATGGCCTTGCCCATCAGGCTGCGCATGTCGTCGAAGTTCTTACGGATGTTGGATTCCGAAACTTCGAACAGCGCCTGCTCCGTGCTATCGAGCAGGTTGAATACGTCGGTCGTATCCTCGAAAGCGTCGCGGTGAATGGTGCTGGCAATGTTTATCAGCTCCCGCTTAATGGCGTTTTCGGTGATGATGCGGGCGTGGTACTCGATGTTGGCCGCCGAGTTGACTTTAAACGTCAGGTTGGCCACGTAGTGCGCCCCGCCCCCGGCTTCCAGTTCCCCCATTTCGCGCAGCTCGTGCGTCACGGTCAGGATGTCAATTGGCTCCGACTTGTCGAACAGGTTCAGGATGGCCTTGAAGATGCGGCGGTTTTTCTCGTCGTAAAAACTCTCGGGCTTCAGAATGTCGATAACCGTGGTCAGGGCATCCTTTTCCAGCATCAAGGCACCTAACACCGCCGCTTCCAGCTCCCGGGCCTGGGGCGGCAGCTTACCCGAAGGCGTGCCCATGGTCAGCTGCGGAGGGCGGCTGTTCCAGGCGGCTTTGGCCCGCGAGGCAGATTGTTTTAGGCGGTCATCCATCCGGTCATCCATCGTGTACTTAGCAAATCTAACCCAAAAGGGGGCACAAAGCTAACGGCTGCACCCCAGAATATGTGGTGTGCCGCCCTGCTTTCTTTTCGGTATCTTGTCGGGAGCCGTAGGGTCATTCCGGCAATCAGGCCCCGATACAACGGCAGCGGTTTAGTACCTTTGCCACCCGGCTCTAAAGCCTATCCGCTCTGATTTAGTTTTATTGAATGGCCCCAACGCCCGTTTCCCTCCAGCGTCTGCACCTCATTGCCACCGGTGGCAGCATCATGCACAATCTGGCCCTGGCCCTGCACCGCCGTGGTGCCCAGGTCACGGGCTCCGACGACGAAATATTTGAGCCGGCCAAAAGCCGCCTGGCCGCCGCCGGCCTGCTGCCGGCGCAGGAAGGCTGGTTTCCGGAGAAAGTAACGGCCGAGCTGGACGCCGTGATTGTGGGCATGCACGCCCGCGCCGACAACCCCGAGCTGCTGCGGGCCCAGGAGCTGGGGCTGCGCGTGTATTCCTTTCCCGAGTTTATCTACGAAGCCTCGAAAAACAAGCAGCGGGTGGTCATTGGCGGCTCGCACGGCAAAACCAGCATCACCTCCCTGATTCTGCACGTGTTGCGCTTCCATGGCCGCACGTTCGACTACGCCGTGGGGGCCCAGCTCGAAGGCTTCGACCTGATGGTGCAGCTCTCGGAAGATGCGCCCATCATCATCATCGAAGGCGACGAATACCTCGCCTCGCCCCTCGACCGCCGGCCCAAGTTTCACCTCTATCAGCACCACATTGGGGTAATTTCGGGCATCAGCTGGGACCATATCAACGTGTTTCCGACCGAGGAAGAGTACCGGGAGCAGTTCCGCATTTTTGCCGAGATGACGCCCAAAGCCGGGGTGCTCATCTACGACCGCGACGACGAGCAGGTGCAGCTCGTGACGGTGCCTACCAGCCACGAGGTGAAGTACATCGGCTATGGGCCGCACGACAATAAAGTGCGCCAGGGCAAAACGATACTCATTACCAAGAAGGACGAAGAAGTGCCGATTCAGGTGTTTGGCGACCATAACCTGCGCAATATCTCGGCGGCCAAAGAAGTCTGCAAGCAGCTGGGCATCAAGGGCAAGGACTTTTACGAAGCGCTGGCAACATTCAAGGGAGCCGCCCGCCGCCTGGAGCTGGTGCGCGAAGGCCCTTCGTCGGTAGTGTACAAGGATTTTGCCCACGCTCCTTCCAAGCTCAAGGCCACGGCCACGGCCTTCAAAAAGCAGTTTCCCAAGCGGCGGCTGGTGGCCTGCCTCGAGCTGCACACGTTCAGCTCGCTCAACCCGGCTTTCCTGCCCCAGTACGCCCACACCTTCGACGCGCCCGATGTGGCGGTGGTGTATTTCAACCCGCAGGTGCTGGAGCATAAGCGCCTGCCCGCCCTGCCGCCCGAGGCCGTGCAGGCCGCTTTCCAGCGCCCCGATCTGCGGGTCTTCACCGACAGCAAGGCCCTGGCCGACTTCCTGCGCCAGCAGCAGTGGGCCGACAGTAATCTGCTGATGATGTCGTCGGGCACGTTTGACGGGCTGGACCTGACGCACATAGCGGCCGAGGTAACAGGCTAACACGGCCGCCGGCTGCAGTAAGGTCACAGCTGTACGCGTAACGTCTCTCGCAGAGTAGGCGAGAGCCGGGTGGTGTAGTGGCCGTCCCCTGCTTTTGAAGCTGTTTGGGAAGTTTTCAAACGGTTATGCTGAAACGGTTATGCTGAGCTTGTCGAAGCATGACATTCTGAATTGCTTATGCCAACTGCCTAAACAGCTTCTTTAGTTGCGCGGCAGGGCTTTGGGCCAGTCTATCCTTTTTCCGACAACTCCGACCACATGAAACAACACGTGCTGCTGCTACACGGGGCCCTGGCTTCCGGCAAGCAGCTTCAGTCCCTGGCCCGCGACTTGTCGCCGCTTTACGAGGTCCACACGCTTACTTTCAGCGGCCACGGTGGCCGGGCGCTGAAACCGGCGGAGTTCAACATGGCGGGGTTTGCCCAGGAAGTGCGGGCGTTTATCCGGGAGAAAGCGCTGGCGACCCTGCACGTATTCGGCTACAGCATGGGCGGCTACGCGGCGCTGCTGGCGGCGGCGGAAGCACCGGGCCCGATTACAACCATTACCACCCTAGGCACCAAATTCGACTGGTCGCCGGCAACGGCTGCCGCCGAAACCAGGCTGCTGGACGCGGCCAAGCTGCTGGAGAAAGTACCACAGTTTGTGCAGCAGCTAGCCCACACCCACGCCCCCACCGAGTGGACGGCCGTGCTGGATGCCACACGCCACCTGATGCTCCACCTAGGCGAGCAGCCCCCATTAACGCCAGAAAAGCTGGCCACCATCCGTATTCCGGTGCAGGTGCTGGTGGGGGAGCTAGATAAAACGGCCGACGTGGATGCCTCTTCCCTGCACGCTGCATACGTACCGCACGCCACCTTTGAGGTCCTCATGAATACGCCCCACCCTCTGGAGCGGGTCAATCCGGATGAGCTAGCCCGCAGAATTATCCGCTTTATTGAAAGCGCCGCCTAGCAGTAGGATTATAAAATACCGAGTTTGTCCTGCTGGTTTAGCAGACAAAATTGTCCCCCACGGCCAACGGGAGCCGTGAGGGACAGGTCGGAGGATACGATAGGCTAATTGTGCGAGCCGTTAGAATCGAAATCCTGCACTAGCTCCGCTGAATCGGCATACATTGTTGTTTCGCGGACGTCAGCTTCTATTTGCCCGGGCGGTACGTCCTCGTCGGTATTCCACTCCTCGGAGGAGAAGCTCATAGCTGACAGGGAGCTGCCCCGGCCTGGCTTGGGGTACACGCGCCCTGCAAAAGCGTAGTCCGTCGCATTGATATCGGGGCCGCCCAGGATGGGTTGCCCGTCGCGGGTGATAGAGCCGGGCAGCGGGTAGCACATAATGGAGGTTTGGTCGGGCGGCGTGCCCATAATGGTGGCGTCATTCAGCGGCGTTAATACCTGCTGATCGACGGTGCGCGGGTCCCAGCCCTGGGTACGCATAAAGTACTCGTACGCCTTCTGGCGGTCGATGCGGGCCACCAGCTCTTTGCGCATGTGCTCGTGCGGAAACCCCAGCGTGTGGCCGGTTTCGTGGCGTACTACCCGCCGGAACTCGGCTTCCGAAGTGTTCATGGAAAACCGCTGCAGATTCATCGTAGGCCGGCTTTTAGGAATCTGCAGCACATCGGTGCCCAAGTACGACCAATAGCCGCCGGGGCCGGTAGAGATGCGGATATGGCCGTTGGTAGCCGTTTCGACGAAAGACACGCAACTCGTTTTGGTCCAGGCATTCATGTGGCTCAGAATGCGGGTGCGTAGCGCAACCGGCTGCCGCTCCATAAAGCTCACCGTGAGCCGCCGGGGCGTGGGGCCCCAGTATTTGCTGGTCAGCAGCGTGAGCGACAGGGGATCGGACACCAGCAGAGCCAGCTCGGCCATGGCCGCCGCTACCGGGGCATTCACCGGATTGATGGTGGAGGCCGTGTCGGCGGCTACCTGCCACAGGCGTTGCGGCAGCTGTTTGACGGAGCAGCCCACGGCCACCGGCCCGTTCTCGTCGGCCCCGCTGTCATGCGCATCCGAGTCGTGGCCGGTGGCCGTGGTTTCCTCGGGGCTCACCCCTCTGGCTATGTCTATAATGGTCTGGAGCGCATCCTGATACCTCTTTTCATTACTAGCTTCTTTTTTCATGGCGTTGGTTGGTTAAGCGTGAAAATGCTGCCGGAGCAGCCTGAGCGACTAAGAACCTATCCCGTCATGCTGAGCTTGTCGAAGCATCTCTACCGCTTCGTAAACAGTCCCTGACGAAGCAGTAGAGATGCTTCGACAAGCTCAGCATGACGTTCTTTTTTTCCTGTTCGGATAGCCTCTAAGAAAGAGATATCGTTACCACACCACGTCGTCGAGCGTGACGAGATAGGGGCGTAGCGTGGCAGCTTCAGGAGTTCGGGCCAAGTGCTTGGCAAAGCCATCACCGGCTTTGAGCACCTCGGGGAAGCGGAATTCGCACCGGGCCTCCACCTCACTCAGCGTGACCTGGTACACGCGAAACTGCTCCAAATCGAGGGCTTCGAGGCCATCCAGATTTTGGGTCAGCATAAAAGCCCGCGCCCGAAGCTTGGTGCCTTCCACGTACACCAGCACTTTATAAAATTCCCGGGGGATCTGCACTCCACGATAGGCGCGGTCTTCCGCATGAAAGATGGGCCCGCCGAACACGCTCACGCGCAGATTTTGCACGTCTACCTGCTCGAATATGGCATCTTCCAGCTTGCCCCAGATGCCACCCTGGGAGCTTTGGTTGAAGTTCTCAATCTGGGGCGTGATGTTGGTGAAGTAGAACGATTCGTGGTTGGCCTGCTGCGCTTCGGCCGCGCTGCCCCAGCACAGGTCGGCGCGCCGGGCCAGGTGGCCCCGGTCGAGGCGGTTGCCGGCGTAGAGTTTGTCGGTCACCTGGTATTTGGGGTCTACTGCGGGGTCGAGCACGAAGGGAATGCCCTTGCGGTTAATTTTGCGCATCTGCCCGCCATCGATATTCCAGGCTACCCACATGGCGAAGCGCCGCTCGGCATGCATCACCACCGAGAAGTGCGTGTGGCGCACCACCTCCGTAGTAGTGGCGGCCCCCACGGCATTTTTGCGGCCTGCTACCGTGAGCGTAGGCTCGGGCACCGCCACACTCAGAAACGTGGTTTCGTAGCCCCGGGCCAGGGTTTCCTCGATGGTTTGCGGCTGCACCACCGGGGCGCTGAGCACGACTTCCATTTTCTCAAACACCGACCGGGCGTAGCACGACAGCGCCCGCTCGTTGGGGTCGCCGGCGCTTTCGCCCGCGAAATGCAGCCCAGCCATGATGCGCGTAGTGCGGCCGTTATCGGCCTTAAACATCCACACCGAGCCCGAGTCGCCGCCTTTGCTTACTTCGCCGTCGGCGGGCAAATGGTTGGCATCAGGCCCTATTTCGAAGCACCCGATGGCCTGGTCGCCGATGCGGCCGCCGTAGTCGATGCGCGCAATGGTGTGCACCCGCGTGACCATTCCGTGCGTGACGCCCGTTGTGCGCCCGCTCTTGATGACTTTGTCGCCCAGCTCCGGCTCCCCGATTTCGTCGATGCCAACGTTCAGATCGAGAATATCGGCCTGAAAGTCGCGGCCCTCGATAGAGGCCACGGCGCAGTCGCCGGCCGCCCCCAGGTGGGAGCGCACGAGTTTGCCCACGCGGTTTTGCTCCACGCGGTTGTCGTCGTACGGCCCGGGCTGCACCACATCGTCACCTATTTGGCCCTTAGGGCCGTGCAGCACGTGCCAGTTGCTCAGGATGTAAGGCGCGCCGCTGTGCTGATCGTAGACGATGCACCCGATAGTGCCCGCCGAACCGTGGTAATTGCTCACGCTCACCCCGGGCACTATCGGGTTCACGCGCTGCTTGCGGGCGTTGGCAACGGCAACGGGCACCCGGCGGTACGCCGTCTGGTAGCTGCGCTCGATAACGTCGGTAGGCACCTGCTTCCCGTCGATGACGAAGAATTCGGGAATAAGCTCATTGTGCAAATCTTCTCTGACGCTTTCGGGGCTGGCCTTTTGCGCCACCGTAAACTGAATCGACACGGCACCGGTCGTTTGCCCGTCCTTCTCTTTGTAGCCAATGCCGACCGAAGTAATGTTGGGGTTAGTGAGGAAATCCGCACCCCGATTTCGCACGAAGGTTTTCAGCTCTTCCATGAAGGCTTCCTCTTGCGTTGCCTTGTTGTCTTGCGACTTGCCATTCGTTGTTGCCATAATATGGAAGAAGTAAAAGGTGTACAGCGGCGATACTGCAGCATGAATTGCGGCAGCCCTAGAGTACTCCCAGGGCATGCAGGCGCAGCCGAGGCAGTCGGAGTTGTTACAGCAGAAAGGTGTAGAGCCAGCTACAGGCCCTGAGTGGGCCAGGCAGACGCACGTGCTACCAGCGCTCAACGGCAGGAATTACCCGAAAAAACTACGGTACGCTGGGGCGTGTCGGGGCCCGACAGCGGGAGCTCAGTGGCTCACCGGCCAGGCGCTGAATGTGTCTAAAGGATTGGTTGACCGTTACGAGGTAGTCGTCTCAACTTGGCAATACGCTGCCAAGATCCACCACCCCGGCGGCGCGGCGGGGTGTTCGATGCTTCGAGGCAATAGGTGTGGGGAGGGGTGCGTGGCAGGGGCGCGCCAGCCAGCAGATCAGGGAAACAATATATATTTTATTCAATATAAGTGCAAATAAAAACCATAATGTTTATACAAACAGCGAAATAATATTTCCCTTTACCACAAAAGCAAACCGGTCTTAAGCTGAAGGATGGAGCAGCAAAAAGGCCCGTTACGTGCGTAACGGGCCTTTCTTTTCATTCTCATCCGGTTTCGGGGGCTCCGGCGGCGGTGTGGGCCGGCGGCGGCGGCGGTCGGTGGTGACCAGTAGCGCCAGTGCCGTTAGCCCAAGGCGCAGCAGCCAGGTGCGGTTCATCGGCGGCGGAAGAGGGTGTTGGTATTTTCTACGACCAGGTCGCAACGGCTGCCGCCGCTGTCGTCGCCGCAGGTAGTACCGGTAATCCGGTTTTTCTCGAAGGAGAAATAGCAGAACGAGCAGCCGACGCTGGTGATGGTGTAGCGCTCGGAGTTGGAGTTCAGATACAGGCTTTGGTCGGAGGAAGTAATAAGCGGAATGGCCATGGAGCGGAACATGCCGTTGCGCAGGCCCAGCCCCACCAGGTAGTAGATGGGCTTATCCTTGGCTCCTTCCTGCACTTTCCGGATCATGGTTTTATCGACCACCGTGCCGTCGTTGAACTCCCGGATGAAAGCAGTAGCCAGCTGGGCGCGGGGCATAATGTACTCCACTTTTCCTTCGTTGATGCGGGCTAGCTGGGTGCTGGTGGCTTCGAGCTTGCGGCGGTTGGCTTCGTCGGGGTCGTTGGAGGGAGAGCTCATTTCCGGGAAGCCGCGCTTGCTGGTTTCGCAGGATGACAAGGAGCCGAGCAGCGAACCGGCCGCCAGCAGTACACACACAATAGAACGGGAGGAAAACTTCATTAGAGGGGGGCCATGGCCCTACAGTTAGCGGGCTTTGTAATACGTACGGGCGGTGGGCAGCTCACGCTGAATATCTGCGATACGCGTGCCGTTGGAAGGGTGGGTCGAAAGAAATTCGGGGGGCGAGGCCTGGCCCCCGCGGGCATCCATGCGCTGCCAGAACGCAATGGCGCCATCGGGGTTGTAGCCGGCCATGGCCATAAAAATCAGGCCCAGATGGTCGGCTTCGGTTTCCTGGTTGCGGCCGTACTTGAGCAGGCCCACCGACGAGCCTACGCCGAACGCCTGCAACGCCAGCTGCTGGGTGGCTTCGGGCCGGGTCGAGAGGGCCGCCGACAGCGCCTGGCCACCAGCCTGCTGCAGCAGACCCTGACTCATTCGCTCGCTGCCGTGCTTCGCCACGGCGTGGGCAATTTCGTGCGCCATTACGACGGCCAGGCCGTTTTCATCCTGCGTAATGGGAAGAATACCGGTGTAGACGGCCACTTTGCCGCCGGGCATGCACCAGGCGTTTTCCTGCTTGTCGTCCAGCACGTTGAACTCCCAGGCGTAGCCGGCCAGCTGGTCCTGCTGGTTCTGGCTGCGGAAATAGGTTTCGACGGCCTGCTGAATGCGCTGGCCCACGCGCCGCACGGTGGCGGTTTGGGCCGCATCGGCGGAAACCCGGCTGGTTTTCAGCACTTCCTGGTACTGCTGCACGGCCAGCGCATTGATTTCAGCGTCGGAAACCAGGCTTAGCTGGCGGCGGCCCGTGATGGGAACGGTGGAGCAGGCGGCCGTGGCAACTAGGCAGCTGGCCAGCAGAAGCTTCTTTAGCATGGGTGGGGCGGGTAGAATGAGGTGTTGAAGCGGTAAGACAGGTTGTTAACCTCAACAGCTGACGAATAAGCTGCTATACGACGGGCAACGGGTAAAATGTTTGGCGGACAATCGTCCAACCGCGACGCGTGGGCTTACGTAGGCGGCATTTTGATTTTCCGGGCCGCGAATTAGCGCTATTTTTGGCCAACTCCCTTTTCTTCCCTTGCCTTCCCGTCATGAAAATACTTTGCATAGGCCGTAACTACGCCGAGCATATTGCTGAGCTCAACAACGAGACGCCCGACGAGCCGGTTATTTTTACCAAGCCCGAAACGGCGCTCCTGCAGCGCGGCATGCCCTTCTTCTACCCCGATTTTTCCACCGACATCCACCACGAGATTGAGCTGGTGCTGCGCGTGAGCAAAAACGGCAAAAACATCGACCCCAAGTTTGCCCACACGTACTTCGACGCCATCGGCCTGGGCATCGACTTTACGGCCCGCGACCTGCAAAGCAAGGCCAAAAGCAAAGGTCTGCCCTGGGACCTGGCCAAGGGCTTCGACGGCTCGGCCCCCCTGTCGCCGACCTTCAAACCAGTCGCCGAGTTTGCTGACCTGGCCAACATCAACTTCCACCTGGAGGTGAATGGCGAAGTGAAGCAGCGCGGCAACTCGGGCATGATGCTGCACACTTTCGCGGCCCAGATTGCCTATATCTCGCGCTTTATCACCCTGAAAATGGGGGACTTAATCTTCACCGGCACGCCCAGTGGCGTCGGCCCGGTCAAGATTGGCGACCAGCTGACGGGCTACCTGGAGGATGAGAAGGTGTTGGAACTGTCGGTAAAATAGAATCGAGTGCTGCATACGTCTTTCCGGGGAAAAACCTCCCTCCTGCTGCTCACGCTGCTCACCACCATGAGCCTGCGCCCCGCGCCCATGGCTGGCCAGGAGCCCGACTCCTTGCCGAAACCCACCGCCCAGAACGACCCCACGGCCCGTCCTGCGGTGGCACCGGGCTACTTTCTGTTTCCCATCAAGCCCGGCAAGCCCAACTTTCTGGCGGCCAGCATGGGGGAAATCCGGCCCAACCATTTCCACGGCGGCCTCGACATCAAGACCGACGGCCGCACCGATCTGCCGGTCTATGCCTCGGCCGAGGGCTATATTTCGCGCATGAAGCAGTCGGCTTTCGGCTACGGCAACGTGCTTTATATCACTCACCCGAATGGCATGACCACGGTGTACGGCCACCTGAACCGGTTTCTGGGTCCCGTAGCCGATTTTCTGCGGCGGCAGCAGTACGAAAAGCAGACCTACGAGCTGGAGCTGTTTTTCCCGAAAGACCAGTTTCCGGTGAAGCGCGGCGAGGTAGTGGCCTTATCGGGCAACACGGGCGGCTCGGCGGGCCCGCACCTGCACTGGGAAGTGCGCGACGCCCAGGACACGCAGCTCAACCCGCTGCAGTGGGGCCAGTACGCCGAAATTCAGGACCATGTGCCGCCCCAGCTTCAGGCCTTTGCCGTGGAGCCGCTCAGCATCGATGCCCGGGTGCAGAAGCGCTTCGAGAAGGCCACCTTCGTGCCCAAAGCCCCCCCGGCGGCCGGCACCACGCTGGTCTGGCCCGATACCATCAGCTGCTACGGCACCGTGGGGCTGCTGCTCCAGGGCTTCGACCGCTACGACAACGCCTGGAACAAGAACGGGCTGCAGCGGGTAGAAGTCAAGGTGAACGGGCAGCCGCTCTACACCTATTCCATGGACGGCGTGCCCCTGGCCGAAACCCGCCAGATTTCGGACCATATTGACTACGAGTGGCAGAAAACCAACGGCCGCACCCTGGAAAAGCTGTTCGTGGACGATGGCAGTACGCTGTCGGTCTACACCACCGGGCCCAACAAGGGCAAGCTGCGGGTAGAAGCCGGCAAGCTCTACTCGGTAGACGTGCGCATGAGCGACTCGTACGGTAACACCACGCCGCTGCAGTTTGTGCTGCGCGGCGAGCAGCCGGCGTACTACAAAACGCGTAGCGCCGCCGTGCGCCGGGCGGCATTGCGCTACGACATCACGCGCAACATTCTCAGGATCATCACGCCCGACCCCGACACGGCCGCCCAGGCCGGCAACGTGGTGCTGTATAAAGGCAGCAAGCGACTGGCGCTGAAACCCAGCTACACGGCCCAGAGCGAAAACGTGTACCTCTACGACCTGCGCGCCGGCCTGCCCGACTCCATCCGCTTCGGCGGCATCGCCAAGCGCTTCGACCGGCCGGCGGCCATTCCGGCCGGCGTGGAGCAGGGCTTCGCGACCAGCAACATGAATCTGGCCTTTGCGCCGCGCACCTTGTTCGACACGCTCTATCTGCAAACCAGCTACAAGGAAGGCGTCTGGACGGTGCACAACCAGCGGATTCCGCTGCTGCTACCCCTGCGCCTCACCCTAAAGCCGGACGGAGAAGTGGCCGACAAAACCCGCTCGGCGGTGTATATGGTCAATGCCCGGGGGGGCCGCATTTACCAGGGCGGCAAGTGGGACGGCAACCAGATTACGCTGCCCATCAAGTTGTTCGGCTCATTTAAAATTCTGGCCGATACCATTCCGCCCACGGCCCGCCTGACGCGCCGTGGCCCCGGCGGCCTCACCTTTCAGGTGGGCGACAACCTCTCGGGGCTGAACAGCTACACGCTGCTGATTGGCGGGCGCTTCCGGCTGCTGCGCTACGAATACAAGAACGCCACTTTATTCACCGAGTCCAACGACACCATCGGCCCGGCCCTGCGCGGGCCGGCCACGCTCCGCATCACCGACCAGGCCGGCAACGAGAAAATTCTGACGTTGAACCTGTAGCAAGAAGAAAAAAGGCGGGCCGGATGGTTCGCCTTTTTTCATACTAAACCTGCCGTGGTCTGGCTCCGCCCGTACAGGAAGAAGCGGTAGTGTAATTTGGCTAGCTCACCCCACAGAATGCCCGTCATACTATCGTAGTCCTCCGCCAACCGAACGTTCCAGTTCGCGCTGCTTACCCTTTCTTCCCGCACTACTATGGCACATCAACCTACCTCCCGCCGACCAATCATTCTGGGGGCCGCCGTGGCTACCGTGGCTACCGGCGTGGCGGCCTATGCCTACATGCGGCGGCAGCTGTATGCGCCGCTGCCCGTTTCGCCCCACGTCGATGTGCACCGCTACATGGGCTTGTGGTACGAAATAGCCCGGCTGCCCACCCGCTTCGAGAAAGGCTGTGAGCATGTGACAGCCCGCTACCGGCTGCTGCCCAACGGCAAAGTGAGCGTGCTGAATACCTGCCACAAAGACGACCTGAACGGCCCGCTGGAAACGGCCCAGGGTACCGCCCGCGTCGTCGATACCGCTACCAACGCCAAGCTGCGGGTCAGCTTTTTCTGGCCCTTCGAGGGCGACTACTGGATTCTGCACCACGACCCCGAATACCGCTACGCCTTGGTAGGCGAGCCGAGCCGTAAGAACCTGTGGCTGCTCTGCCGCACGCCCCACCTGGAGCGGCCCGTGCGCGACCGGCTCGTGGGCCTGGCCCATTCGTTGGGTTTTCCGACGGAAAACCTGATTTTTACGCCCCAACCCGTTGCCGACAAACCCTAACTCCCCTATGGCCCTCACCGCCGGTACGCCCGCCCCCGATTTCGAAGCCCTCGACCAGGATGGCAACCTCATCCGCCTCCAGGACTTGCGCGGAAAAAAAGTCGCGCTCTACTTCTACCCCAAAGACGATACGTCCGGCTGCACGGCGCAGGCCTGCAACCTGCGCGACCATCAGCAGGAGCTAACCGCCAACAACGTGCAGGTTATCGGCGTGAGCATCGACGATGCAAAGTCGCATCAGAAGTTTGCCCTCAAGTACGAGCTGCCCTTCCCGCTGCTGGTCGACACCGACAAGAAAATAGTGGAAGCTTACGGCGTGTGGCAGGAAAAATCTATGTACGGCCGCAAGTACATGGGCACGATGCGCCACACCTTCCTGATTGACGAGCAGGGCATCATCGAGAAAATCATCGAGAAGGTCGACACCAAGAACCACGCCGCCCAGCTGCTGTAGCTTGCTCTGTCATAGCAAGTAGTCGCCTGTCATCCTGAGCGGCGCGAAGCAAAGCGAAGGACCTTTCTCACCTACCCTACTGCAGCTTCGGCCACTGTCACAAAGCCCTTTACCGCATGGTGGTAAAGGGCTTTGTGTTGCTTGTCGCCCGTCATGCAGGACATTCTGCGCCTCAAGCAGAGTGTTAGACAGGGCATTCGTTTGCCAACAACGTCAGCCCGCGAGATTCCCCGGCCAGCTCGGAATGACATTGAAGCTGTTTAGAAAGGCTGCCGAACGTCATGCTTGATCTGGCGTCCGCTTGTCGAAGCATCTCTACCGCAGTAGTAAACCGGTAGAGATGCTTCGACAAGCGGACGCCAGATGAAGCATGACGTTCTTTTTCGTTTCGCTTTATTCAGGAATAAGCCTACTTCCTAAACAGCTTCATTCTTTCTTCTACTTCAACCCCAGCCTTACTCTTACCCAACGGTATCGGCTCCGATAAACTCCCGGCATTTTCCGGCTGGGTCCCTTCGCCAAGACCGTTACCTTTGCCCGCTCAACCTCCTTCTTATTTCCATGTCCCAGGAAAATACCCTCACTTCCCCGGTCGCCGCGCAGCAAAAAAGCGTAGCCGAGCTGAAGCAGATTGCATCCCAGGTGCGCCGCGACATCGTGCGCATGGTGCACGCCGTGAATTCGGGCCACCCCGGCGGCTCCCTGGGCTGCACCGATTTGCTGGTGTCGCTCTACTTCCGCATCATGAAGCACGACCCCAGCTTCAACATGAACGGCGAAGGCGAAGACCTTTTTTTCTTGTCCAACGGCCATATTTCCCCGGTTTTCTACTCGGTGCTGGCCCGCTCGGGCTACTTCCCGGTGAGTGAGCTGGCTACTTTCCGCAAGCTCAACTCGCGGCTGCAGGGCCACCCCGCTACCCACGAGCACCTGCCCGGTATTCGCATTGCCTCCGGCTCGTTGGGCCAGGGCATGAGCGTGGCCATCGGCGCGGCGCAGGCCAAAAAGCTGAACGGCGACGCCAGCCTCGTGTACGTGCTCATGGGCGACGGCGAGCTGGAGGAAGGCCAGGTGTGGGAAGCAGCCATGTATGCCCCCCACCAGAAAGTCGATAACCTGATTGCCATCGTGGACCGCAACGGCCAGCAGATCGACGGTTCCACCGACGAAATCATGAACCTGGGCAGCCTGCGCGCCAAGTTTGAAGCCTTCGGCTGGCGCGTGCTCGAAACCAACGGCAACGACTTCGACCAGCTCGTGCCGACCCTGGAAGAAGCCGGTAAGCTTAGCGGCCAGGGCCAGCCCACCATGATTCTGATGGATACCCAAATGGGTTTCGGCGTGGACTACATGATGGGCTCGCACAAATGGCACGGCGTAGCGCCAAACGACGAGCAGTTGGAGAAGGCGCTCCAGCAGCTGTTGGTAGAGCAGGCCAGCGACTACTAAGGCCTTGCTTGCCGCTGTTTGAAAGCTCCTTTCGCTCTACGCTAACAATCGTCCGGCTCCTTCCCTCTTCGGGAGAAGGGGCCGGGCGGTGAGGCCTCACGTATGCACCGCTTAGCTGTTCTTCTGTGCTGGTTTCTGGTGCTGGCCGCGTGGCCTGCTTCGGATAGCCACGCCCAGAACGTGCCGCCGGAGAAGCCCAAGGTTACGCGCATCCTGTTCGTGCTCGACGCCTCGGGCTCGATGCTGGCCCCGCTGGAAGGCACCCCGCGCTGGACCGTAGCCAAAGATCTGCTGGCCAAGATGGTGGATTCGCTCAATGCCTACCCCAACCTGGAACTGGCCCTGCGCGTTTACGGCCACCTGCACGACGACGACGAGAACAACTGCGAGGACTCGCGGCTGGAAGTGCCCTTTGCGCCCAAAAACGCCAAGGCTATCAAAGACCGGCTCAAAACCCTGGAAGCGCGCGGCAACACGCCCATTACTTATTCGCTGCAGCAGTCGGCCAACGACTTCCCCACCGATAAGGCCTCGCGCAACGTGCTGATTCTGATTACCGACGGGCTAGAGTCGTGCAAAGGCGACCCCTGCGCTGCTTCGGTGGCCTTGCAGCGGCGGCACGTGTTTTTGAAGCCCTTCGTCATTGGCTTAGGGGCTGAAAAGGACTTTGGCCGCCAACTCGACTGCCTGGGCCAGTATTACAACGCCGCCAGTGCAAAAACCTTTCGCCGGGTGCTCGACAACGTCATTACCCAAACCCTGACCAAGACGACCGTCAGCGTGAATCTGACCGATGAGGCCGGCAAAGGCGTGGAAAGCAACGTGAACCTGACCTTCGTCAACAACGTCACGGAAACGCCGGAGTACAACTACGTCCATTTCCGCGATGCGCAGGGCAAGTCCGATGTGCTCGACATCGACGCTTTGCAGAGCTACGACTTGGTCATCAACACGGTGCCGCCAGTGCGGCAGCAGAACCTGGCCATCCGGCCCGGCAAAGCCAACGTGCTGACGTTCAAAGTTCCGCAGGGTACGCTGGTGCTGCAACCGCCCAAAATCGCGCCCAATCCTTATGGCACGGTGCAGGCGGTGGTGCGGGCCGCGGGCAGCCCCGCCACGGTAGTCAGCCTACCCTTTGGCACCAGGCAAAAGCTGCTGGCCGGCACCTACGAGGTGGAGCTGCTCACGCTGCCCCGCACCACGCGCCGCGTCAGCATCCGGCAGGGCCAGGAAACGGCCGTGACCTACGACGCGCCCGGCACGCTCAACATCGTGACGGACCTGAAAGGCTACGGCAGCATCTACCGCCTGAACAACGACGAGTCGCAGACCTGGGTGTATACGCTACCCGAAGGCAGCAGCAAAGTCAACCTGCCGATTCAGCCGGGTGCCTACCGCCTGGTGTTCCGCACCGCCACGGCCACCGGCAGCCAGTTCACCGACGTGCGCACCTTCACCATTCGCAGCGGCCAGACCAGCTCGGTGAGCATGTTTGGCAAATGATACTTTTTCCTAGTCTGTCATCCTGAACTTGCGAAGGACCCTCCTCCCCTAACCCACCAAACCTGATACCAACGCTCTACATGTTTGCTCACTGCCACTACGTCTACATCGTCACCAACCCGGCCAGGACTTCGGTCTACACCGGCGTGACAAATGACGTTCGGCGGCGCATCCAGGAGCATTTCGACAACCGGGGCAACCCTGGCACCTTTGCCGGCCGCTATTTTTGCTACAACCTCGTGTACGTCGAGCCTTTCGAGCATATCGACGGTGCTATTGCCCGCGAGAAGGAAATAAAAGGCTGGATGCGGGTGAAGAAGAATGCGCTGATTGCAGTGAAGAACCCGCAGTGGCTGGCGCTGAATTACGCGGAGCGGTGAGCTTCTTCGCAGTGAACGGGCTTTGTCACTTAGGTGAGGAAGGTCCTTCGCTTTGCTCAGGATGACAGGATACATAACGACAACTAACAAGAACACAAACTTTCCCTTCCCATACAGAATGAAAGATTTCCCCTACACCGAATCAAAAGACACCCGCTCCGGCTTTGGCGTGGCCTTGCACGAGCTGGGCAAAACCAACCCCAACGTGGTAGCCCTCACCGCCGACCTCACCGGCTCGCTCAAGATGGACGCCTTTAAGAAGGACTTCCCCGAGCGGTTTTTCCAGGTGGGTATTGCCGAGGCCAACATGATGGGCATTGCGGCCGGCCTCACCATCGGCGGCAAGATTCCCTTCACCGGCACCTTCGCCAACTTCAGCACCGGCCGCGTCTACGACCAGATCCGGCAGAGCATTGCCTACTCGGGCAAGAACGTGAAGATCTGCGCCAGCCACGCCGGCGTGACGCTGGGCGAAGACGGGGCCACCCACCAGATTCTGGAAGACCTGGGCATGATGAAAATGCTGCCCCACATGACGGTCATCAATCCCTGCGACTTCAACCAGACCAAGGCCGCCACCCTGGCCATTGCCGACTACGAAGGCCCCGTGTACCTGCGCTTCGGCCGCCCGGTGGTGCCCAACTTCACCCCCGCCGACCAGAAGTTCGAAATCGGCAAAGCGGTGCTGCTGAACGAAGGCGCCGACGTGAGCATCTTCGCCACCGGCCACCTGGTCTGGAAAGCCATTCTAGCCGGCCACCTGCTGGCGGCCAAAGGCATCAACGCCGAAATCATCAACATCCACACCATCAAGCCCCTCGACGCCCAGGCCATCCTGGCTTCGGTGCGCAAGACGGGCTGCGTGGTCTCGGCGGAGGAGCACCAGATGAACGGCGGCCTCGGCGACAGCATCGCCCAGCTGCTGGCCCGCGAAGAGCCTCTGCCCCTGGAAATGGTGGCCGTGAACGACTCCTTCGGCGAAAGTGGCACCCCCGACCAGCTCATGGAAAAATACGGCCTGATGGAAAACGACATCGTAGCCGCCGTCGAGAAAGTGCTGACCCGCAAGGCGAAGTAGTTTTTAGGCTATTGATGGAAACGGCCCCGCCTGCGTTAACGCAAGCGGGGCCGTTCTGTGCGTTTTCCTGCCGTCTTCCGGCTCCCCGATTAATCTTTGCTATCACCTGGCACCTCGGGCGTGGTGGCGTGCCCGGCCGGTGCAAGCCGGCAGCCTGGCTTCCCGACTATCCCACCACCGGCGGGTCTTATCCATCCCGGATTTGCTCTAGCGATGCCGCCGTATAGGCATCCACATTACCATCCGGGGCCAGGGTTCTTAAATCAATTTCGTACACGTTTGCGCCCTTGTCTTCGACGCCGAACATCAGATAAACCGGGGTTGGAACACCCGGCACACGGGTGTTTTTTATGCCAATGAACTCCGGTAAATCCTCATCCTCATCTTTATTTTCGTGTAAGTCAGTGACGTAAGAATCCCCGTACAGCAGAGCGGTTGTGGCATATTCGATTATGTTCTCCACCGTGGTTCCCTCTGGCCAGAAGGTATTAACCAGCTTGATATCCTCATCAGCGAAGGTGAAATACTCGTACGTGTGCCGGGCCAGGAAGTGAGTGAGATTAGCGGTTGTAGCGTAGGACCAGGTGGCAAACTCATCCTCTGTTTCCTCATCGAGTGCTTCATCAATGGCCGCATCGGGGGCGCGCATGCCAATGCCGGCCAGGGCAGGAATAGGGGTGTGCTGAAATTTATCGGCTCCGGCAGCTCCATCGGCATACTTGTATAGGCCTTTCCGAAAAAAGCGGCCATCCTCGTTATCCAACCATTGCTCCATTTCCGGCGCGTTGAGCTGCCCGGCATTGTCGTGCGCCACAATGGCGGCTTGCAGCGCCGTATTGGCCTGCGTCCATAAGTCCCCGCTCTCCTCGCTCCCCAGCACTTCTACCGGGTTATTCTGGATGATATCATTGATGATGACCAGCTGGGCCGAAACGGGGGCGAGTTCTCTTTCTCCCTCCTCTCCCTCAGCCGCTGGCACCGTATCGGGGTCAAAGCCACTGCCTGGATCATTCAAGGGATTATTGGGGCCGTAGGACAGGTTGAGCGGCATATTTTCCAGCATCTTCGCCCGCAGGCCATTCGACTGTACGCGTGTCGCCTGGTTCATGGCTCCGCGGGCCGTCTGCCAGAACGCAACGGCCTCCGCTACGTCATTCTCCTGTGCCAAAGCCAGCGCCCGACTTAGTTTCTTCATACTATCACGGCTGATAATGTGGTGTAGCGCGGAGCCGTTTGCCCCACCAGGAAAGAAATTTCCGGCGTCAAGCTCGCTTTTCTGCCGCGTAGTCTCGGCCACGTTCCACACCATTTGGGCAACCACGCTGGCCCGGCCAGCCGGAAGGGGTGCCTGCTGAGCGCGCTGCGCGCCTCCTGATTCCGTCGAAGCCCCTACCACTGCCGGCCCGGACAGCTTTCGTCCGGCCAGCTGCAAGGCCTTTGCTCCCATCACATCCGCTTCCTGCTCCAGCCCCGCGTCATCATTCACGCTCACTTTGCCTTTCAGCTGCCGGGTCGGCTGCACCCGCCCTTGCTTCTGCTGCACCACGTGCCAGGCTTCATGCGGCAGGTGCTGCTCCTGCCCGGGGGCCAGGTGAATGTCGGTACCCTGGGCATAGGCATGGGCCTGCAGCCGGGCCGGCTTGTCGGAGTTGTAATGCACCCGCACATCATCCAGGGAATGGCCGGCCAGGCTTTCCACGCCCGCTTTCAGCTGATCCGGCAACCCCGTTTGGTTTGCTTTTTTCGGCCCCGGCTGCTCCGTAGCAGCCTTGCCCGCTATGGCTTGCCGTTGCGCCACTTGGGCTTGGCGAGGAATGGTATCAATGGCCGCTTGCCGGGTCTGCTGCTGCTGCACCCGCGGGCTGTCGTTTATGGCTCCGTGCAGGTGGCGCTGCGCCGCTGCCTCGGGCCGGTTATCCACGAACGATGGGCTGTGCCGGCTGCCCGGGGCCGTAGCGGCCGGGAGCAAATTCGGTTGCTTGTTTTCCTGGTTACTCTCGTCATGAGCGTGCATACGGCGGGATGTTAGTCGGCGAGATAGTACCCGCTACTGCCACTTGGTGCTGGACGCAATATCAAAATTCAGGTCCGACTATCCAATACTCGGCAACGACTCCTTCGGCGAAAGCGGCACCCCCGACCAGCTCATGGAAAAATACGGCCTGATGGAAAACGATATCGTAGCCGCCGTCGAGAAAGTGCTGGCCCGCAAGGCGAAGTAGGGTAACAGCAACCAGAACGCCATGCTGAGCCTGCCGAAGCATCTCGCGTGCAATGCTATTTAATTACCATGGCACGCGAGATGCTTCGGCAAGCTCAGCATGACAGACGGTTTTTAGCAAACTTATGTTTGCCCGATGTTCTACACCAAAACGGCCCCGGTTGCGCATTGCAGCCGGGGCCGTTTTGGTGTTGGCTAATGCCTGCGGGCTGATGGTCAACCAGTAGCTGTATCGGTTGCGTTAAACCCCAAAATACCCAGAAGTGGGTATTCAATTGCCGCAGGAAAGAAAGTATTTTTGAGCGGCGGTTTTGTCCCTGCCCGCTATACTTTATACCCCACCCGTCTCTCTTGCTTCTTCGCACCAGAACCGGGCTTTTTCTCCCCGCTTTTTTCCGTATTCCCAGTGAAGCAACTCCTACTCGTCCTCTGCCTGTTCGCCTTTGCGCATAAAGCCAGGGCCCAGGCCTGCAACCTTAACTTAACTACCCAGACCCAAGTAGATGCCATCGCGCAGGCTGGCTGCGTAACCATACAAAACCTGTCTGTATACGGGGGCATCAGGAATGTATCAATCGACGGCATCTACGACCTGAGCCCCTTGGCTTTCATTACAGAGGTGGCAGGAGCCGTTTCCCTTGTCATGAATGACCTACCGACTATTCAGGGCCTGGCCAACATCAACACCATTGGGGGCGGCTTGTATATCCAAAACGCTACTTCGCTCGGCAGCGTAGGGGTCGGAGGCTTCAGCAGTCTGAGAAGTATCGGGCAGGATTTGATTATAATAAATAATACCTCGCTGACGAATATAGCGGGCTTCGCACAGCTGCAGAGTGCCAGATCGGTAACCATCTCCCAAAACTCGGAGCTGGGCAACGTGACCGGCCTGAACGCCCTGAGCAGAACGGGCGCGCTGTCCATAACTCAATGTCCCAAGCTGCGCACTATCACCGGCCTGAACAACTTGGTCACCGTTCAGGGCATTCCTACTGTGCCGCCTACCCAACTGCCGGAACCCGTGGTAGCAATATCCGACAACCCCTCGCTGGAGCAACTCACCGGATTGACCTCCTTGGCAACCGCAGGGAACTTAACAATCGGCACGAATCCCGCGCTCAAGGAGCTTGCTGGCTTCAACAACCTACGTTCGCTAACCGGCCTCTACATTGGTGGCAATACGGCCATGACGACCCTTTCGGGCTTTAACGGCGGCCTAGTGCTCGGTGGGACCGGCATCGTTAATATTAACACCAACGCCCGGCTTACTTCTATCACAGGCTTTAGAGGCTTGAACGTGCAGTCCCTCTCCATTCACACCAATAACGGGCTGAAAGAAATTCCCGGCTTTGCCAGCAGCAAAGGCCTGAATGTAGGCGTTAGCGGAAACCCGGCTCTGGAGTCGGTGGCGGGCTTTGGCAACTCCCAGTTCACCGGCACGGTGCAAGTCGACAACAACGCCCAGTTGCAGCGAATCACCGGCTTTAGCAGCCCCACGGCCCCGCGCTTCATCACCGTATCCGGCAACCCGCTGCTGACCTCCATTGCCAGCGCGTTTGCCTATTCGAGCTACGCGCCCCTCACCACCCTGCGAGTAGAAGGAAATACGGCCCTGGCGACCTGCTCCGTGCCCTGGATTTGCAGCTACTTAAGCCGGGGCGAGCTTGCCTATTTCAGCCTAAATGCTACTGGATGCAACAGCAACGCTGCCGTGCAGCAGGGTTGCCAGGTACTGAGCACGGAGAAAGCCGCAGCACAAGCGCCCGTGGCGTATCCCAACCCAGTCAGTGACTTGTTGTATCTGCGCGTCGCCTCCAAGTTCCAGATTAGTGACCTGCTAGGCCGGGTGCTGCTGCAGGGCGAAGGCTCGGCGGTGTCCGTGGCCGCGCTCCCGCAGGGTATATACGTGGTGCAAACCGGGCCCGAGCTGAAGAACAGTTTCCGCATCAGTAAAAACTAACGCTACCGGCCCTGGGAGCCCCGGATGAACGGCGCCCTGGGCAACAGCGTCGCCCAGCCGCGGGCCCGCCAAGTGAGGTAAACTCTCCGTATCACCCCGAAAAAGCCCCCGCAGCTGAGTAGCTGCGGGGGCTTTGCATTTTGCGTCCCGCCGTATCACCGAATAAACAGCTACGGTATCAGCCGTTGGACTTAGGCTTGCTTACCGGTAACAGCAGCGCCAGCTTCGACCCGGCATACACCAGGGCGCGCCGGATATACCCGTGCAGCACCAGGCCTACCAGCCCTACTAAGGTGCCGATTAGGAGTGGTAGCACAGCCCCAAAGGTATAGGTCATTCCAAGCACAAAGCCCAGCAGGCACTCCGGCCGATAAATCGGAACGAAGAAGGCAAAGGCAAATAGGCCCAGCATCACATTACCCGCCACATCCGACGCACCGGCAGTAAACAGAACCGATATCAAAACCCCGAACGACAACGCGCCCACGAACCCGTAGATTTCGCGCCGCAAAGGCTGGGGCGAGTCGGAATCCGAATCGTTTTTGCCAAAGGCCTGCTTCCGGATGCGGTACAGCAGCAACCCGGTGAGCACCGGCAGCAGCAGCCCACCCCACCAGTTGGAAATGGCGGGCAATTCCTTCCTGGCCAACAGGTGGTGGCTTGGCACGCCGCCATGATAATGACTCCAGGCCAACAGCGCCCAAATGGCTACCGTCACGAGTACCGTGCAATAAAGGGCAATCCTGGAAAAGTTATTCTCATTCATACATTCTGCCTGGAGTAGTATACTTCGGGTGAGGCGCTTTGCCGGTTGCCGGGCCGCCCGCTACCATTTGCGGTTCAGCCAGGAGCAATATAGGCGAATGTCAATACTTAAACCTAGAGCAGTTCTCAGGCTGCTGTAGAGACGCGACCCTTCGCGTCTCCTCGTTGCACGACAAGCGGTAGCTGGCGCGAACGGGAGACGCGTATTCGCGTCGCGTCGTTGACCGAAACCGGGCAGGCGACGCGGGCGACGAGACGCGAATACGCGTCTCTCCAGCAGCCGGGTTGCACCATTCACGAAACCGCTATACAGCGGTTTTACGAACGGTGTACGTGCGGATAGTAGCGCGAACTTTGTAGTTCGCGTCCTGGAACGGTCCTGTGGCGCGGGGACGCGAACTACAAAGTTCGCGCTACTTCGTAGGCCAGTACATCGCTCACGAAACCGCTATACTCTAACTATACTATCTTATTTTGTGGTTTTGACGTTGATTTCTGCTTGAATTTGTTTAAGATTTTGTTTTTGAATCTGTGAATTTTTATAAATCACAGCTATCAGCACTAATGGAATGACAATATACAGGAAACCAAACCCATTTTTCACAACGCCATACACCATTACGCCAACTAAAAATCCTATCAATCCTGCAGAAAATGTTTCATTTTTTTTAACCTTTTTTTCCTCTACCAACAACTCTTCAAGTGGAAAGTTAGAGTAATCATTTTTGTTCAACATGGTTTGTTTTGAATTTAAAATTTATGTTTTGTTTATTTGCCCGACGGCTTTCATCTTGGTAATTCGGCGGTTTTTTTACACTGAAGTTCATACGGAGCACAAATACTGAACCTTGTACAACTGCTTCCACGAAGCACGTAAACCGCCATATTGCCAAAACGACGTTAGCTGTTGGCGCTTTTCTGTTTTAATGCAGCTTCCTGAATCAAAGTTATGTACTGATGCTTTGCCTGCTTGCCTTCAAAGTCTTTAGCTCAATGTAAACAAGTCCACATATTATTAGAATCTCGCCAATAAAGTAGGCAAGGCCTAAAATAGTTAGTTTGCTGTAATAGTAGATTACAAGTCCTGATGTCAGGAGGCAGTAAGTTAAATTAGTCACGATAAGAGGTCTTAAAAAAATTTGCGAATTATTATCCGAATACGCAAAACAGGAAAATGAATAAATAGCGAGAGTCAATGCTACTAGTAAAAGTAGTGTAAGCGCCCCGTGAGGCATTCCAACGTATTCATTGAATGTCTTAAGAATTACAATCAAAAAAACAGTCGTTAAAGCAGCCCCCAAAGCGTCAATCAAGAAAACAGTTTTTGGTTTCAAGGCCAGTGCCTTTATACTATTTTTTATGTGTCCAATCATTTAGAGCAATTTCCAGGCTGGTGTACATGGTTGTTCAACGAAGCGCCTCACCCCCTGTCCCCCTACGCCGCTTGATGCGCGGAATGAAAAGGAGAGAGAGCACCGGATAGGCCTCTGACGTCAGGCTCCCCCTCTCCGAAAAGGGAGAGGGGGCTGGGGGGGGTGAGGCGTTTCGTTGAACAACCATGTACACCAGCCTGAAATCTGCGCTAGGTTGCGTATTCTCTCTTACACTTGCCGCAAGCAGTAGAGCTCCCGAAACTCGGTACGCCTGCCAGTTTCGGCAATCTGCGCTATAGTACGCAGGTGAGTTGCGGCAATATACCCCCGTAGGCTCGCTGCCCGCTACTGCCGCCCGGAAACTTCGCCAATCCCACCACGGCACCAGTCGCGGCTTCACGCCTGGCCGGCCCCTATCGAAACAGCGGTGGGGTATCCGCGTCGCGAGCTGGTGGGCGAAAAGCAGGTAGGGTGCGGGGTCGCCCCCTGCGTCAGGGCGCGTATCGGGGCCGGGTGCCGGGACCCGGGGCCTGACGGGTGAGCCTACCAGCCGCCGGCGCGGCGGCCCGGCCCGACAGTACCGCGCCAGCGGGCCAGCAGGGGGTATGGTACAGGGTAGGGCTGGTACACTTATATTTGTACCACCCCCACCCTGTACCATCCCTGCCCATGCGTATCATCCGGCCCCGCGCCGGCTCGGTGCCGGCCCTGCGTCGCTACCTGAGCCTCTCCCAAACCGACCTGGCGCGCCTGCTCGGCGTCAATCGGGTGCGCGTGGCCGAGGCCGAGGCCGGCACCCGCTTCCTGACCGTGGAGGCCCGCGACGCGCTGAGCGCCTTGCTGGCGGCCCTGCCCCCGGCCACGCGGCAGGTGCTGGCCGTGGCCCCCGGCCACGCCCCACCGCCGCCGCCGCCGCTGGTGCCGGCCCCGCCCGCGCCCCTGCCGCGCCCGCTGGCCCGCCGCCGCCACCTGGCCACCCAGGAGCTGGATCGGGTGCTGGCGGCCCTGGCCCCGCTCGAAGCCCGCCGCCTGGCCAGTGCCGCCCGCCTGGCCCTGCTCGCGGCCCCGGCCTGCCCGCCCGCCCTGGCCCACGACGGGCTCTTTGCCGCCCAGGCCCGCCTGTGGGCCGGCCCCGCCGCCGAAGCCGCCCGCCGCCTGCTGCTGGCCCGCGCCGCCGGCCTGCGGGCCGAGCTGGCAGCCCTGGCCGCACCCGCCGCCGAAGCAGGCAGCTGATGCAGCGCGAAGCGCCGCAGCGCGTGTCGTTGCACGCCTGGCCAGTGGCGCAAGCAGGTATTCAACGACACGCGGCGCGGCGCTTCGCGCTACGATACCCCTATGCCGAACCGGCTCCAGGCGAATAGGCAGCAATATCCTCGCCTGGACCTTCGTTCAGGAGGCAGCCGGCGGGTGCCGGCGCAGTGTTACTTCCTTTCCTTATTTTCTATGACCATTCCCACCTTTGATTTTTCGGCCCTGACTACCCGCGCCGCCTGCGACAAGGCCCTGGTGCCCACCCGCCGCCTCCAGAATCGCCTCGCAAAAGACGAGGTGGTCCTCGGCTTCAACGAGGAGGAAGGCGAGATTCGCGCCGGCATCGCCCAGCAGCAGTTTTCCCGCGCCGACCGCAACCTGCAAAACGTGAACGATGCGCTGAGCGGGCTGCCGGCCGGCCCCTCCACCGAGCGCGAAAAGCTCGAAGCGGAACAGGCCACACTCGTGGCCCGCAAAAAGAATCTGGCCCTGCAAGGGGCCTCCGGCGACCAAAGCTCGCTCCAGGACCTGGCCGAAGCCCGCAACGCCGCCGACCTGGAATTGGTGACCGGCTACCTCACCCAGCTCGAAGCCTACCGCCTCACCCTGCCCGCGTAGCCGGGGCTGGCGCGTATCCTCGTCGCGCAGTGGTGTGCGACGAGGATAACCAGTGCTTTTAACAGAAAACGCCCCGTAACGGATTCGTTGCGGGGCGTTTTCTGTTAAAAGTGACGACGACGATTGCGGCTTTGTGCAGGTATGGACTTTGAAATACAAAAGTTCAACTACCTACAACAACCGATTAAAGATAAAATGTTCAGGATTTATTCATCAGCCATACTTGCACAAACCGTTTGTTGTGCGAAGTTTTATCTTTTGTTCCAAAGTTCATTTCCGAGATACAAATTTTCTGTTAATAATTTTTCAAGTATTTTACCAGCATTATCTCCATTTAAAAAGATTAGATAGCCATTTTTACTTTTGGGAAATATTATTGCTAATGTATTTACACCAGGGTCTTTTCCTGTGTGCATTAAAGCATATTCATCATTACTAAATCCTGTTAGCTTTTCCCACCCAAGTCCAAAATAATCATTGTCTTTGAGTTGAACCTGATTTTTTTGCATTTCGTTAAATACTGATTCTGATAAATCTGCTCCATTTAAAATATAGGTGAGAAAATTTCCATAATCTTCTACAGTAGTCAAGAGATTTGCAGCAGCATTTGCTTCGAAGTATTTCACGGTTTCAAATGCTTTGCCGTTTTTATCATAATTTTTGACATATCTTTTTTCGTCCATTGATTTATCCCACCAAAAATGCGTGTCCTTCATTTTTGCAGGTTTAAAAACCAATGAATTGGCAAGGTCTTCCAAACTTTTATCAAACTTCATTTCCAAAGCTTTTCTCAAGTATTCAAATCCTTCGCCCGAATATTGAAATTTAGTTCCAGGTTCAAATTCAAAGGTCAATTTTTTACTTTGGGTTAAATAACGCCAATTAGGAAAACCAGATTGATGAGAAAGTATAATTCTTGGGGTAAGTTTTTGGGTTCGCTTGTCATTTTTTACATCAGGGTCTATCCAATATTTGCCCAGAGATTCATCCAATCCTAATTTCCCAGCACTAATTAATTTTAATGCAACCAACGTTGTGATAGGCTTTGTAAGGGACGCTACTTTGAAAATGGAATTATATGCAGCAGAAACATCTGTATCTATATTGCCAAAAACCTGAATTTGTTTCAACCTGCCGTTTTCAATAATACCTAAACCCAATGCAGGAACTTTTTCTCGTATCAGCAGTTGTTCTAATTTTTTTTCAAAGGCATTTTGCACCATGGTTTTTGCAGGGTCGTTATGGCCAAAACTCAGGACTTCTTTCAGCAACCAACTTCCGTTTTCCAATAGCCAAACATGTGTAAATTTCGCCCTGCTTGTATGTGTATCCTCCTTATTTGCCTCTCGAATATAAAAGTCGTGAATACCACTTTGAATAGCCCCGTATAATTTGCCATTATTGTAGAGTGGAAAAACTTCCAAACTTTTTTCATCTACCTTTCTGATTGGCTTTTGATTGGGGGTTGAGCAAATATATTTTTTCGTGTTTTCAAAGAATGATTTTCTGTCTTGGAAACCGCTTTGGTCGTGGTATAATTTAAAGTCATCGACTATGTGACTTCCCAAATAATCTAAATCGCATTGATTAAACCCACGTTCAAAGAAAATACTATCTTGATTTTTCAATGTCAAAAACAGTTCAGAATTTTTAGCTGCTTGTCCATTTACCAAACTCACTGAGTTTAGTATTATCAAAAGTGACAGAAATCGTTTTGTCATTTATGGTTTGTTTGGGTTAAAATTGCCTACAACGTTTTGCGGCTTGGCGAAGGTGGCGTTTTTCACCACAAATGTTGATGCGGAGAACCAATGTTTGATTAACCACAAATGTATCTGCGGAGCACAGAACCGCCACTTTTGCCAAACCGCTGTTATAGCGCGTTTTTATTGTTTTTTTCATTTCCATTGTCTTAAACCAATTGCATCTTTTCTAATTTCTCTTCTCCATTTTTTACCATACGTTTCTGATAAATAATTGAATATAACATAGTTGTATTCTTTCATTAATTCGTTGTTTGGACCGACACAACCTTGTTCATAGTAATAAACTTTAAATTTGCTTTCAAAAATACTATCGGTCGCATAAACAACTGGAGCAATCCCACTTTGAAGCAAAATAAATGGAGTTCCTTTCTCTATGTCATTCTTTGCTAATTCAATTGCTTCTGTCTTGGTTGTTACGAATGTTAATTTAATAGCCCCGCTTTTATTGTAGTCATCATCCGTTAGAACTTTTGCCTGTCCGAATACAAAAAGCGTTTGAATGATAAATAGTCCTATGAGTAATGCTCTTTTCATTTTCTTAATTTGTTCCAATTTGTCCGTGCAAAAATTGTCCGATTATAAGTAAAACAGTCAAGCCTAAAAACCAAAAAACATTGTTTCGTTGTCCCTTAATAATTATCCATATAGCAAGCAAAAGTGTCGTAAGGAAAAGTAGTCCCCAAACGAGACTTACTGTCGAATAAAGTTCGGCTGTCTTATAGTAATATGTTGTCGGACCTTCTCCGCCAAAGGGATAACCTTCTGTTTTGTTGAGTATGGTAATTAAGTAAAACTCACTCAAGTTCATAAGTGTTAATAGTCCGCCTAGAATTATTGTCAATATGGATATTGTCAAAAATGTCGGTCTGTTTATTTTCGTTTCTGTCGTCATTCTAAAATGCGCTATAACGTTAAAGTGTTTATGAAGTTGTGGCAATTGAAAAACGTCAGTTTCAATTAACTACAAGAGCAAAATAGCGATTTAAAGTTGAATGCTTAACTTCCAGCCACAATTTTATAAACACACTTGCTGTACGCTGCCCTCAATCAAATCTATAATTTTTTGTGATTTTCTTCGCAGTGAACCAAAGTCAAGAGGACGCCATTTAGCATCAAAAACATTTACATAGTAACCTTTCTCATCGAATAGGATTGAAACATAGTTGGATGATTTGAATAAGCTTCCGGAATCATGAAATCGGTAATAATTGGAAGATTTTCTATCTAAACTCCATTTAAAATCTCTACTTATTTGGGTTATTATTCTTTCTTTTTCACTATAGGGAAGGTGGGATTCCAAATAAGTAAATTTAAATTTCTGCCTTGTCAAATAAATTAAATAGCTGCCGAATAATATTAAAGCTATTGAAAAAGTCAGACCTAAAGAAGTATCCTTTTGGTTTTGATTGTTGCTAAAACATATGGAGTATAAAAGGAATAGTCCAGGTATTAAACTAAGAAGGGGTTTAAGGAAGAAAAAGATTTTGTCCAAAAGAAGAAGTGGAACTTTATTTTCAAGAATGTACTTTTTGTAATCTACCATAAGGGGTTGCGTACAACGGACAGGTATTGCTGCAGGTGTGGAATTCATTGTTCGTCCAGCCCGGAACTGCTGCCCAATTGAAAACATAAAGTTGAAGTTAATGACAAAAAGCCAAATTGAAACTCGTCTGCCGGAACAAAAGTACAGCGATGCAGACAGCCGAAGTTTCAACGTCCAGCCACACATGCAGCAATACCAATGTTGTGTGCTGTTCTTCTAAGTGTTCTGAATAAAATAGCAAGCTACTTTTGATGTCGGTTCAAAAAATACTTTCAAATCGCCATCGCACCAAAAGTTCAATTCTGTAAATAACTTTTCGTAGTAGTCGTCGTCACTTTTAAAGTTTTTTTCCTTTGCAGTTATGGGGCTATTACTCATAAGTTGACAAACAAATTTCATTTTCTTGTTTGATTTTGGCGAAGTCGGTACTTCGGAAGATTGTGTCCAATGAGGCTTGCCTGCAATTGCAATAACATCAAATTCATTATCGTCATTTACTCCTTCAAATGGGTATAAAGAAAAATTCGCCTTGTTATAGATTACGTATGAATTTTTTGTCAGTTCGTCATAAGCTGATGTGATTTCCGCTGTGTTTGTTGGATAAATCAGTTTGGGTTCATTTGGATTTTCGTAATCCAAAAAAACATAGTCAAAGTCAGTAAATATGGGGCAAATTAATTGCAAAGGAAATTGCAACCATTCAAAGTATTTGTCTTCATTATTGATAAACCCCAAATACTGAAATCCACCTAAGAATTCGTTTTCTGGAATTTTAAAGTCAGACGGAATGTCTCCGCCAAATTGATGTAGTCCTTTGTCATCCTGTACAAATTGCATTGGTGGGGTCGAATTAAAAAGGTTCTTTAGAAAGTTCATAAGTTTAGATAATGTTAGTTGTCTCACCGAATAGCACACAACGTTTTGGGGCTTGGCGAAGGTGGCGATTTTTACCACAAATGTTGATGCGGAGAATTAATGTTTGGTTAACCACAAATGTGTCTGCGGAGCACTAAACCGCCACTTTTGCCAAACCGCTGTTATGCGTTCGGCTTTCTTTTCTATCGTGTGTTTTACTCTTTTCCAAAATAGTCGCTGTCGATTTTTTTAAGTTCGTAAGTTTGGTGTGTCGTGCAACCAAGATTATAGTCTATCATTAGTTGAACCAGTTGTTCACCGTCAATGCGAACAATTTTAGTTTCGTTTTTCGGTGTATAGTCCAACGCTTCTTTTGTAAAATTTGATGTCGTAATGAAGATGCCTTTTTTAGCTCCTTGTCCAGCTAAAGCACCAACAAACTTGTGAAGTTCAGGTCGTCCAACTACATTCCCTGGTCTCCAACGCTTAGCTTGAATATAAATAATATCAAGTCCGAGTTTGTCTTCTTTTATCGTTCCATCAATTCCTTCGTCCCCGCTTTTTCCAATTGCTTTTCCTGCGTCTTTTATTGAACCACCATAACCCATTTTTACTAAAAGCTCAACTACAAGTCTTTCAAAAAATGTCGGTGAAAGGTCAACTACATTCTGAAGCAGTTCAGATGCTAATGATTTTCTAATTCGTTGATATGCTTTGTCAAGGTTTTCTTCAGGTGTCTGCTCACTAACTGCAATAACAGTTGTTTCTTCTTCTGTTTCGTTGTCGTTACGTGAAGCATTTTGAAACTCTAAAAAAGCAGGAAACTGTCTCAAATACTTTGCATCAACTCGGCCAGGATTTTTCTTTAAAGTGTCAAGTCCAATTTGAGTAATAACAAATGTCGCCCGTTTTGGAGAGTCGAGAAGTCCAGCCTTTTTTAAATACGTCTTTGCCCAACCAACTCTGTTGTCAAAAATTGCTTGATTGCCACTTGCCAAAAGTTCTTTGCGTTCTTCGTCTGTTATCTGAAATTCGGTCGCCAATTTTTCAATTAGGTCTCGGTATTTGTGTTCCTGCCTGTCCGAAACAAGTCGAAGAAGTGGGAGCATTAATGATTGGTAATCTGGTATCATATTTTATTTTTTTGTCAAGTTCGTTTTGGTGTTGCTGTGTCGTCTCTTAAGCTGACGCATAACATCTGTATTGCCGCAACTCGACGGCCCCGCAAGTTGCGGCAATACATCTTTAGTGCGCAAGTAAGTTGCGGGAAGCACGCCAAATGAGTATGCTTCCCGCAACTCGCCTGCTTATAGCCCGAGACTGTCGAGGGGAGAGGCCGGGCGGGTGCGGTGGGCAACATGGGTGTAAATTTCGGTGGTTTTGATACTGCTGTGGCCCAGCAAATCCTGAATAACGCGTAGGTCGGTGCCGGCTTCCAGCAGGTGAGTAGCATAGGAATGCCGCAACATGTGCAACGTGATGGGCCGCAGAATACCGGCCCTGCTGGCAGCTTGTTTAACAACCATTTGGAGGCTACGGTCGCTGTAAGGCTCGCCGGGGTGCTGGCCTTCGAAAAGGAAGGTGACGGGCCGAAACTGCCGGAACTGCTCGCGTAGCAACAGCAGCAAGGATTCGGGCAGCGGCAGGTCCCGGTCTTTTTTACCTTTGCCGCCGCGCACATACAACACCATACGGCGCGAGTCGATGTCGGCGGGCGTAAGGGCCAGTACCTCCCCCAGGCGCAAGCCCAAGCCGTAGGCCAGCATCAGCATGGCGCGGTGCTTGCGGTTATCGGTGCCTTGCAGCAGGGCTTTCACCTCACTTTGGGCCAGCAGCTTGGGGTTTTGGTGGGCGCGTTTGGGGCGTGGCACCTCATAATATTGCCGGGGCTGGCCCTCTACTTGCTCGTAGTAAAACTTGATGGCATTGATCAATAGGTTCTGGTAGGTTTCGGAAACGCCTGCTGCCACCCGCCCGGCCAGGTAGTCGAGTACGTCTTGCTTGGTTAGCTCCAGGGGCAGACGCGGGGCATGATGGGCGAGAAAGAGCTGAAAGACGCCCCGGTAGTTTTTTAGGGTAGCGGGGCTGTAGCGTTTCAGAGCAATGAACTGACAATAGCGGGCCAGCAGCGCCTGGTGCAGCGTAGGCGGTGGCAGCTCGGTGGCCAGGGCCGGTACTGCCGGTACCACTGCCTTCAGCCCGAGCTGGGCGCAGGCGGTTTGGAGTAGGGCTACGGCTTCGGGGGTGGCAGGCAGCAGGTAGCCCCGCGCGGCAGCATTGTAGTAGAGGCCCGCGGCCAGCAGGGCGGCACGCACGGCCGCGTCGGAATACGGAAAAAACGCCTGAAACTCGGTGCGCGAAGGGCGCAGGCGCAACGATACCGTGGCTTTCATACGGGCAGAGGATAGTGCGGACAGCCGCAAGGTAGGGCCGGCATCAGGAACTTTCGCCGGGCCTTTTATCCAGCAGCAACAGGTGCTCGCCCACTATTTCCGTCACGTAGTGCCGCGCCCCCGCCGCATCATCGTAGTGGCGGGTTTTGAGCTTGCCTTCCAGGTACACCAGACTGCCTTTGCGTAAGTATGCCTGGGCCAGCTCGGCCAGGCCACGCCACAGCACCACGGTGTGCCAGTCGGTGCTGGTGTGGGGCTGGCCACTTTTGTCGCGGTAGGTTTCGGAGGTAGCCACCGAGAATTTAGCCACCGGCACGTTGCCTTCCAGCACCTGCACCTCCGGGTCTTTGCCCAGGTTGCCAATCAGCGTTACTTTATTGAGACCCCGCATAGGCGCTATAGCTACCCGGCCCCGTAGGCAGCGCCGGTCGCCCAAGATATACCATTTCCCGACTGGCCCGCGCAGCAGGCAGCGGGTAGAAAGGCCGGCTCTGTCCCAGCCAAGCCAGCCGGGACTCCGTTTCCGACTTTTTTCCTCTTCGACTAAACCCTGGCGTATTTTCGCCCTCTAACCCGCCACAACCCCGCCGCTCCTAACCCGCTCCCCTGCTTGGAAGACCAGGAAATTCTCGCCAAGTTCGCTGACCCCGCTGCTCGCAATGTGGCCTTCAACCAGCTGGTACGCAAGTACCAGCAGAAGATCTATTGGCATGTGCGCAAGATGGTTATCGACCACGATGACGCCGACGACCTGACCCAGGACGTGTTCGTGAAAGTGTGGAATCACCTGGACAATTTTCGGAAGGATGCCTCGCTCTACACCTGGATTTACCGCATTGCCACCAACGAGTGCCTGAACTTCCTGTCGTCGAAGCGGCGCAAGTTTTTTCTACCCCTCAACGACGTGGGGGCCGAGCTGGCTCAAAAGGTGGAAGCCGACCCCGGCCTGGCCGGCGACGAAATAGAGCTGCGCCTGCAAAAAGCCATTCTGCGCCTGCCCGACAAGCAGCGCCTGGTATTCAATATGAAGTACTACGACGAAATCACCTACGAGCAGATGTCCGAAATAACGGGCACCAGCGTAGGGGCGCTCAAGGCTTCCTATCACCACGCCGTGAAGAAGGTGGAGCAGTACGTCAGCCAAGAAACTCACCACGATTAAACCTCACGGCCTGCGCCGTATCTAAGCCATATGCCTACTCCTTTCCGTCTGGATGACCACAAGCGCCGGCCTCAGCCCCTGGCCCCGCCCCCAGCCGACTACTTCGAGCGCCTGCCCCGCCAGATTATGGCGCGGGTGCAGCCGTCCGGCCGCGAAGCACAGGCTTTTGGCTGGCTGGCGGCGCTGTCGCTGCCGCTGCGCACAGCCCTGGCTTCGGTGGTAGTGCTGGGCGGGTTTGCCACCAGCTTCTTTCTGAGTCAGCCCGCCACTGGCCCCGCTGCCACGGCCTCCGTAGCGGCGCTCGAAGCGGTGCCCCAAACCGAGATGGTGCAGTACCTACTGGCCAGCGACTCCCGCGTGACGCTCAACGACCTGGCCGACCTGCCCGCCACCGACCGAACCCTGACCGACAGCTTCCTGCTCGCCTCCCCCGATGAGCTGCAGGACGCCCTCGATGCCCAACCTACCGAAGAAACCTATCTGTAACCCTATTTTTGCCCCTGCTTTTGCTCTCCTCTCCCATGAAATATCTTCTTCGTAACGTCTTGGTCGTGCTGCTGCTCGTGGCAGTGCACAGTGTGGGCCATGCCCAGGGTGGCCGCCGTCAGGGTCGCCTCAGCCAATTGGAAAACGCGAAAATCGCCTACCTCACCGATAAAATCGTCCTTACCCAGGACCAGGCCCAGCGCTTCTGGCCGGTCTACAACGAGTTTTCGGACAAGCGCCGCGACCTGGCCCGCCGCATGCGGCAGCTGCGCACCGAAAGTCCCGACGCGCTATCCGACCAGCAAATCAAGGAGAACCTCACCCAGGCCCTGACGCTGCGACAAAATGAGGTACATCTGGAGAAAGAGTACTTCGATAAATTTCAGAAAGTGCTGACCATCCGCCAGGTGGGCAAGCTCTTTATTGCCGAGCGGGAGTTCACGAAAGAGGTTCTGAAGCGTGTAGCCGACCGGCGCGGCGGCGCGGGCCAGCTGGCCGGCCCCCCGGAAGAATAACTTAGAGCGGTTACGGGGGCCATGGCTAGTAGCGCAAACTGTGTAGTTCGCGTCGCCGCCCCGTTCGCAGTCGTTCTATCGGCGCGGGGACGCGAACTACAAACTTCGCGCTACTGCTACCTCGTATACTGAATCCGAAACCACTCTAGCGCTACCGTTGACTACTAAAAAGGCTGCCTCGGCAGCCTTTTTTGCTGTGGGCCGGTTATAGCCTGAGCGTATGTGGACAGTATCCCGCTTCGGCCGGCGTCCGTCTGTCGAAGCAGGCTCCTGTTCAAGTTTCAACTACGCGCTGCCCCTGAACACGGCCAGACTACCAGCAGCCCGACCCGCCGAGCTCATCGTGCGCAGCGGCTTCGCGCTGCGGCCGGCCTGCGTACCTTTGCGCCCCCAATCTGATTTGCTTTTCTATGCTTACCCCGCGCCAGCTGTTTCTTCGTTATCAGGCCCAAACCTCCGACTTTCCGCTGCTGCTTGAAATAGAGCGGGCCGAAGGCGTGTACATGTATGCCCCCGACGGCCGCCGCTACCTCGACCTGATTGCCGGTATCGGGGTGAGCAACGTGGGGCACCGCCACCCGCGGGTGGTGCAGGCCATCAAAGACCAGGTCGATAAATACCTGCACCTGATGGTGTATGGCGAACTGGTGCAGGCCCCACCGGCCGAGCTGGCCCAAGCCCTGCACCACACCCTGCCGGCCCACCTCGACAGTGTGTACTTCACCAATTCCGGCACCGAAGCCATTGAGGGAGCCCTGAAGCTGGCCAAGCGCCACACGGGCCGCACCGAGCTGATTTCCTGCCACAACGCCTACCACGGCTCCACGCACGGGGCGCTGTCCATCACGGGTTCCGAGGGCTTCAAGCAAAGCTACCGCCCCCTGCTGCCCGACGTACGCCATATCCATTTCAACGAGCTGGCCGATCTGGCACTGATTACGGAGCGTACGGCCGCCGTCATCGTCGAGACGGTGCAGGGCGAGGCGGGCGTGCGGGTGCCCGCGCCGGGCTACCTGCCCGCGTTGCGGCAGCGCTGCCACCAGGTGGGCGCACTGCTGATTCTGGATGAGATTCAGTGCGGATTCGGGCGCACGGGCTCCTTTTGGGCCTTCGAGCAGTTTGGCCTCGTCCCCGATATTCTGGTGTGTGCCAAAGGAATGGGCGGCGGCATGCCCATTGGGGCTTTTATTTCTTCCCAGGAAATGATGGCGGGCTTCAAAACCAACCCGGTGCTGGGGCACTGCACTACGTTTGGCGGCCACCCCGTGTCGTGCGCGGCCTCGCTGGCCACCTTGCGCGTGATTCAGGAGGAAAACCTACTGGCTGGCGTACCCGAAAAAGCCGCCCTGTTTCGGCGGCTTCTGCGGCACTCGGCTATTCGCGGGGTGCGGGGTCAGGGCCTGCTGCTGGCCGTGGAGTTTGATTCGTACGCGGTGCTCAAACCCATCATTGACCACGCCCTGGAGCACGAAGGCGTTCTGACGGACTGGTTTCTGTTCTGCGACAACTCTCTGCGGATTGCGCCGCCACTCACCATCACCACCACCGAAATCGAGCAAGGCTGCGCGGCCTTGCTGCGAGCCATTGACGCAACAGTTTTCTAGTACCCGGCTGTTGCTTCGTCTTCAGGAACGGTGCTGCCAGCGGCTCCAAATTCGCGCAGAACCAGACGCTGTACTACAATCCGCTGCCGTTGGGGTGGGTGCCGTTGTAGTTAAGAAAGGATTCTGACTCGGTTTTGATTTGCTCCCGGGGCAGGCCGTCTTTCACGCCCACCGATATCTTGCGCACCAGCACGCCTACGATGGCCTTGCGGAAGCCCAGTTTTTCGGCCATGCCAATACAGAAGTCCATTTCGTGGTCGTCTACGATGCCGTCAGCCAGCATCATATCCACGAGGTCGAAAATCTGGTCGAACCGTTCGGAGTCGTTGTCGGGCAGCACCAGGTTAATGGTGCCCGAGTTGGCCACGATAGAACGCACGTCATCGGCCCGCATGCCGTTTTTCTTCCCCACTGCCACGATGAAGTTCATTTCCCGCTCATCAATGTGGCCGTCAGCTTTGGCCAGCGCCGCCAGGTTCATGAGGTGACTCTTCACTTTCTTGGTTTGCTCATTTTCAAAAAAGCCAAACATATACGGCGGTGCTTAAGTAACGGTGAAGGAAAGAACTGGGCCCGTAACTGACCAAAAGGCGACGGCGGGGCTGTTAAGATACTCCTCGGTAGGCGTTCTTGCAATACGGCATTCTAAAAAAAATAGCCGGCTAGCCGACGCGGTTTTTTGCCTTTCCTACTGGTGGAGGCTTAGTTTTCGATTTGGATTTATCACCTTTGCGCCGCCCGCGTTGGGCTGTTCTGACTACCTGAATTATGATGAAACGTATTGCAGTTTTCACCAGCGGCGGCGACTCGCCGGGTATGAACGCCTGCATCCGGGCCGTGGTGCGCACGGCCGTGTATCACGGCATTGAAGTATATGGCATCATGCGCGGCTACAGCGGCATGATTAAAGGCGAGTTCGTACGCCTCGATTCGGCTTCCGTAGCCAACACCATCCAGAAGGGCGGCACGATTCTCAAGTCGGCGCGCAGCCAGAAATTCATGACTAAAGAAGGTCGGCAGCAAGCCTTCGACCAGCTGGTAAATAATGGTATCGATGGCCTGGTAGCCATCGGCGGCAATGGGACGTTCACCGGCGCTACTCTTTTCGAGCAGGAGTTCGGCATCCCGACCGTGGGCGCGCCGGGCACCATCGACAACGACCTCTACGGTACCGATTATACCATCGGCTACGATACGGCCGTGAACACGGCCCTGGAGGCCATCGACAAGATTCGCGACACGGCCGACTCGCACGACCGCTGCTTTTTTATCGAAGTGATGGGCCGCGACTCGGGCTACATTGCCATTCCCTGCGCCATTGGCGGCGGGGCCGAAATCGTGATGATTCCGGAAACGCAGATGTCGACGGAAGCCGTGATTGAAACGCTGCAAAGCGGTTGGAAACGGTCCAAAACCTCGTTTATCGTCATCGTGGCCGAGGGCGACGAGGAGGGGAACGCCCAGGCCGTGGCCCAGCGCGTAAAGGAAGCTATTCCCGAGCTCGATACCCGCGTTACCATCATCGGGCACGTGCAGCGCGGCGGCTCCCCCACCGCCGCCGACCGTCTGCTGGGCTCCCAAATCGGCATTGCCGCCGTGGAAGGGCTGCTCAACGGCATGCGCAACGTGATGGCCGGCATCGTAGACCGCAAGCTGGTATACACGCCATTCAGCGACACGATTCACAAAAAGAAGCTTATCAACCAGACGTTTATGCGCATGGTGGAAATTCTGAACGTGTAGCGGCTAGCTTGGGAGATGGTGCGCTTGAAGTTGAAGCTGTTGAGGAAGTATAGCTGAACCTATCAGACCGTCCTGCTGCGCATTACGGTCCGGTTCTGTTGACTTCCTCAACAGCTTCGTTCATTTTTTTGTATCATCCCCCTCTGTCGGCCGCAAAAGAAAGACTTTTCTGACCGAAGATACTTCAACACGCAAAAGCCCTCTACCGTAGCCGGTAGGGGGCTTTTTGCGTGTTGGGAGAAGCTGTCGGGCTCTTTGCAAGGCGGAAGATGCAGGATGCAACGGAACGTCAGAGCGGAAAGCCCACTTCGTCCGGGTGCAGCCATTGATAGGCGGGGTCGCGGCGGAGCCACGTGAGCTGGCGCTTGGCGTAGTGACGCGTGTTGCGCTTGAGCAGGCGCACGGCTTCGGGCCAGTCGTAGAGGCCGTCGAGGTAGCCGAATAGTTCCTGGTAGCCCACGGTTTGCAGGGCGTTGTGGTGGCGGTAGGGCAGCAAGCTGGTTGCCTCATCCAGCAAGCCGGCTTCCAGCATCTGCTCCACCCGCTCATCAATGCGCTGGTAGAGCTCCTCCCGCTCGCGGGTGAGGGCAACTTTGATGACCTGGAAAGGACGTTCCTTAGCCGCTTTCGGCGTGTGGAAGCTTGAAAATGGCTGGCCAGTACTCCGGCTTACCTCCAGGGCGCGCACTACGCGCTGGTGGTTTTGCCGGTCAATACGGGCATGGGTTACCGGATCGAGGCGGGCCAGCTCGGCCACGAGCGGCTCCAGACCGCCCGCAGCCAGCTCCTGCTGCAAAGCGGCCCGCACGGCCAGGTCGGCCAGCGGCATGGCATCCAGCCCCTCGGTCACGGCCTGCAAATAGAGGCCCGAACCACCGGTTAGAATAACGAGCGGGTGGCGCTGAAAAAGCTGCTCCAGCAGGGCCAGGCAATCGACTTCGAAGCGGCCGGCGTTGTAGTCTTCGGTAATGCCGTGCGAATCGATGAAGTGGTGCGCCACACCCTGCATTTCGGCGGGTGTAGGCTTGGCCGTACCGATGGACAGCTCACGGAAAAACTGGCGCGAGTCGGCGGAAATAATATCGGTGGCGTAGTGCTGGGCCAGTCGCACGCACAGGGCCGTTTTGCCCACGGCCGTTGGCCCCGAGATGACGAGTAAGGTAGGCTGCGACGGAGCGCGGGGGAGCAGGTTCATGCAGGAATGGATTGGGGGGGCCACAAGGCGTCATAAAGCGCCACGAGGTGTTGCTCTTCGTGCTGCCAGCTCAACGTCTGCCGGGCGCGGCGGCAATTGGCGGCCAGCTCGTGGTAGCGGGCCGGGTTGTCGCGCAGCAGGCCGTTGAGAGCCGCCGCAATAGAGTCCGGGGTCAGCGTGACGACTTCCGCCACCTCGTATTGCTCATTGAGGCAACGGTATTCCGGAAAATCGACGATGAGCTGCGGAATACCGGCGTGGAGGTAGTCGAAAAACTTATTGGCCAGGGAATAATAGTAGCTCAGCCCCTGATTTTCGAGCAGCATGATACCAACGGCAGCCTCGTTGGTTATCGTGCGCAGGTCGTCGGGCAGCACGAATCCCCGAAATTCGACCTGCCCACTGGCCAGCAGCCCCAAGCGAGAAGCCTGCGCCCGCAACGCCGCCGACAAGTCGCCTTCCCCACAAATCACGAGTCGGCCGGCCACCTGCGGCATAGCATCCAGCAAAGCCTCCAGCCCCCGGCCCGCGTTTAGCGCGCCTTGGTACAGAATATAGCCGCCAGCCGGGGCCGCCATCGGGGCCGGCGGCAGCTCCGGCGGCAGCAGCAGGCTGATATTGCGCACTACGCCAAACGACTTGCCGTAGCGCTGTTGGAAGACCTGCGCCAGTGCCGGCCCTACGGTGTAGGCCAGGGCGGCCCGCGGCACAATAAACCGCTCTATAGCCAGCCACAGCCGCCGCACGGCCGGGCGGGCTACCACTTCGGGCACCTCCGTAAACAGCTCGTGGGCATCGTAGAGAAAGGGTTGCCCGGCCAGCCGGGCCCGCAGCCAGACGGGCAGAGCGGTATCCAGATCGATGGCGCACCAGGCGGAAGCCCGCTGCCCAAGCAGGTACATTAGCAAGCGCAGATTGAATTCCAGATAGAACAGCTTACCCGTATTCTGCCAGCAGCGCAGCCGGTGCTGGCGGTAGGGCTGGGCCATCAGGGGGCGGGAGGTGGGCCAGTGGCGGCCCACCAGCAGCACCTCGTACCCGTGCGCGGCCAGGCTGCGGCAAATCCGCTGCATGCGCTGGTCGTAGTTTAAGTCGGTGGTTACGGTGAAGATAAGGGTGCGCATACGAAAATTAGCGGCCATTTTCTGGGAGGAATCACCCGCAGAATCACGCTATCTGGGATATTTTTGACAAATTTAAGGAGTTAAACTCGTGTACTGGTCAGGAGTGGTGGGCGCAGCTCCACCGCGGGCCGCCTATCCTACCCGATGTCGATTCGTCCTGTATCACCAACTGCCCCCTCAGTACCGGGCGCTTCGCCGGCCCCGCCACCTGATTTTTACCGCGCCCTCTTCGAGGAGGCCTACGACGCTATGCTGCTCTTTGATGAGCAAGGCGTGCTGGTCGACTGTAATCAGACGGCCCTGCGGCTGCTGGGCACCACGCAGCCCGAGCTGCTGGCAGCGGGCCTGATGACCTTCGCGGTGCCCCCGACTGACGAGCGGGAGGACCACTGGCTTTCGGAGCAGATGCTGCAGGAAGCCGTGCTACACACGGCCCAAACCGGCGTGAAGTTCTCTAAGTGGTGGTATGGCCGCCGCACCGATGCGGCCCCGCTCGATGCCTGGGTTACGCTGCACCGGGTGGAAGTGCCGGACGGCGGGCGGCGGGTGCAGCTCACGATGCGCGACGTGACCCAGGGCCAGCGACGCCACGAGAACGTGACCCAGCAGCAGGTGCTGGAGCGCACCCAGCAGCAGCTGCGCGACCTGCTGAGCCGCACCAACCTCAGCTATGTGCTCGCCGACCGGGACGGCTCTATCTTGGACGTCAATGATTTTTTCCTGCTTTATACTGAATACGAGCGGGCCGAGGTGCTGGGCCAGCCTTACCACGAGTTATTCACCCTGCCCATCGAGCGGCACACTTCCCGGACAGCCTTCCTGAAGTGTATTGCTACTGAACAGCTGCAGGATTTCTACGAGCGCACTATCCTTACCAAGTCGGGACAGGAGCGCATGGTGTACTGGCACGCCGAATTTGCCCGCGACTTCGATGGCAATATTACGGGCATGTTTGTGGTGGGCCGCGACTACACCGACCGCCACGTGGCGGCCCGCGCCCTCACCGACAACCGCCACCGCCTCCAGGACTTTCTCGACAATGCCCACGACCTGATTCAGAACCTGAGCATCGATAACCGCTTTCTGTTCGTGAACAAGGCCTGGAAGGAAAAACTGGGCTTCAGCGACGAGGACCTGAGCCAGATGACGCTGGGCGATGTGGTACACCCTTACTACAAGGCCAAGCTGCTCTACCAGCTGCGCAACCTCTACAAGGGCGAAAAGGTCAACAAGCTCGAAACCGTTTTCCTGACCAAAACCGGCAAGCCGATCCACCTTATCGGCTCTATTTCCTGCTCCTGGCAAGACGATGAGCCCGTGAGCACCCGCGCCATTCTGCACGATATAACGGACCGCATCAAGGCGGAGCGGCTGCAGAAAGTGTACTACAGCATTGCCAACCTGGCCATCAGCTCCAAAGACTTGCAGTCGTTGTACGGCGCTATTCATCGGGAGCTGAGCAAGATTATCGAAACCAATAATTTCTACATTGCGCTCTGCGACGACGCGCGCACCCAGCTGCAGTTCTCGTACTTCGTCGATCAGAATATTCAGGGGGAGCAGGGGTTGGTATCGCGGCCGTTCTCGTCGGGGGTATCGGAGTACATTATTCGCACCGGACGGCCCCTGTTTTTGCTGCGGCCCGAGCTGCAGGGGCTCATTGCCAATGGCACCATCACGGCGTTCGGGCTCATGCCCGAAGTGATGCTCTGCTCGCCCCTGAGCATTGGGGAGCGAATCATCGGCGTCATTGCCGTGCAGGACTACCACAAAGCCGACGCCTACGCGGCAGCCGACATTGAGATTCTGCACTTTATTTCCAACCAAGTGGCCCTGGCCATTGAGCGCAAGCGCAATGAAGTGCAGATCAACAAGCAAAATGCCCGCCTGAACGCCATTTTTGAGAGCGGCTCCCACCTGATGTGGTCCGTGGACATGCACTCGCGCCTGACCTCGTTCAACCGCAACTACTCGGCCTATTTCCTGCGGCGCAACGGCGTGTATCCGTCCCTGAACGTGAACCTCTGGCAGGCCGATCTGGGCATGATGGAGGAGGATGCCCGCGAGCTGTTTATCGAAAATTACCGCCGCGCCTTCCAGGGCCAGCCCCAGCGCTTCGAAATGCGGCTGCGCGACTCGCGCGGCATGGATACCTGGCGCGAAATCTACCTCAACCCCATTTACCTCGACGACGGCACGTTCGAGGAGATTTCGGGCATGGCCCACGACATTACCGACAAAAAACGCTCGCAGCTGGAGCTGGCCGCGCAGGAAGAGAAGTTCCGGGCCATTTTCGAGTCGTTTCAGGACGTGTACTACCGCACCGATGGCAAAGGGGTGCTGACGCTGGTCAGCCCTTCGGTGCAGGATATGCTGGGCTACGCGCCGACCGAGGTCATCGGCCAGCCCATCATCGACTACTACCTGAACCCTGAGCAGCGCGACGATCTGCTGAACAATGTTCGACAGCACGGCGAGGCCCGCAACATCGAAATTGCCATGCGCCACAAGGAGGGCCACGCCGTGAGCGTGCTGGTGAACGCGCGGACAGTAAACGACGGCCCGGCCGGCACCGAAGGCATCGGGCGCGACATCACCGAGTTCAAGCAGATGCAGGACGACCTGCGCCGCGCCAAGGAGGAAGCCGAAACCGCGCTGGAGGCCAAAACCCAGTTTCTGGCCAACATGAGCCACGAGCTGCGCACGCCCATGAATGGCATCATCGGTATGATTGACCTGCTGCACCAAACCGTGGCCTCGGAGGAGCAGGAAGACTACGTGGACACGCTGCGCAAGTCGTCGGATGCGCTGCTGGCTATTCTGAACGATATTCTGGATCTGTCGAAGATTCAGGCCGGGAAACTCCAGCTCAACGAGTCGGGCATTGATCTGTACTACACGCTCGACAAGATTCACTCGCTGTTTGCCAACCGTGCCAATCAGAAGAACCTCAAATTCACCTACCACATCACCCCGCACACCCCACGCTTCATCGTCACCGACGAAACCCGCGTGCTGCAGATTCTGTCCAACCTCACATCCAATGCCATTAAGTTTACGGCATCGGGCACGGTCAGCATCATCGTTTCCTCGGTTTCGACCGACGGCATTGAGCACACCCTGCGCTTTGCGGTCCAGGATTCCGGTATCGGTATTTCGCCTTCCAACGCCAAGCTCCTCTTCACCAATTTCACCCAGCTCGATACCACGCCAACCAAGGCCTTCGGCGGCACGGGCCTGGGCCTGGCTATCAGCAAGCAGCTGGCCGAGCTGCTGAGTGGCGAAATCGGCATGATTTCCAACACCGGCGACGGCTCTACCTTCTGGTTTACGATGCGCTGCCGGGTGGCCTACAACGAAGAGGAAATCGTGCAGGAGCGCGTGGCCTCCCGCGACCGGAGCCACGAAATCATGCGCCTCGAAACGGCCCCGCGGGTACTGCTCGTCGATGACAACCCCATCAACCAGAAAGTAGCCGTGCGTTTGCTCGACAAGCTGGGCTGCCAGATCGACGTGGCCGGCGACGGGTTTGAGGCCATCAGCAAGGCAACTGCTCCTGGTGGCCTGTACGAGATGATTTTCATGGACATTCAGATGCCGGAAATGGACGGCATCACGGCCATGCACGAAATCCGGACGCGCCTGGGGCGGCAGTGCCCCCCCATCGTGGCCATGACGGCCTACTCGATGAGGGAAGACGCCGAACGGTTCGTGCAGCAGGGCATGGACGACTACATTTCCAAGCCCGTGAAGTCGCAGGACCTCTACACGGTGCTGCTGCGCTGGACCGGTGCCGCCGAGCGGCTGGCGGCCCTGCGCCTGGCGGCCGCCCCCGAAACGCCCCCGGTAGCCGCCCCCACCGCGCCAGACAGTGCAGAGAAACCCGCGCCGCCGGCCGCCGATGCGGCCGGCGCACTGGCCACTACCTTCATCGACCCGGAGGTAGTGGAGCAGCTGCGCCAGCTGGGCGGGGCCGAATTTGCCAGCCAGCTATACACTGATTTTGAGCATGAAGCCAGCGAATTGCTCACCGAAGCGCAACAATTGGTGACTCAGAAGCAGTACGAGCAGATTTTGCCACATTTGCACCAGCTGAAGGGTACCGGCTTCACGCTGGGCATAAATCAATTGGCAGAATGTGCTAAAAGCTTGGAATATGACCTAAAAAAGGGCCATCTTGACCACATAGAACAAGATTTTGATACCTTGATGCGCCACTTCACTGCCTTCATCCATACGTATCAGGCGGTTACCCAGAGCGAGTAGCTACCGTATTCCTTTTCACCCGGCCCTTCCCTATCCTTCCGACCCTAAACTTTCTTTCCCATGGCTGACACTAAAACAATCCTGATAGCAGAGGATAGCTCTGTGATTCTGAACCTGACCAAAAAGATTCTGGAGCTCCAGAAATACCGCATCGTGTCGGCTAAAAACGGCGGGGAAGTGCTCAAGCAAGTCGAATCGCAGCCCATCGACTGCGTGCTGATGGACATTAACATTCCGGTGAAAGACGGCATGGAATGCACCCGCGAAATCCGCCGCAATGCCGATCCGCGCATCGCCCAGATTCCGATTATCGCCATTACCGGCAACGCCAACAACTACTCCATGGAGCAGTTTCGCGAGGCTGGCGTGACGGACTACCTGCCCAAACCACTCGATTTTGACGCGCTGGTGCGCGTGGTGAAACAATACATAGGCTAGCTGGTAGGGTCTTGAAAGCGGAAACGTCGGAAGCCGGCCGGAGCGTACCTACTCTCCGGATCAAGCATCCGGGTGGCAAGCCTTCAAGACCCTAATACCTTACATGAAAGTTACTTTTCTCGGTACTGGTACATCGCAGGGAGTCCCCATGATTGGGTGCCATTGCCCGGTATGCAGCTCCGTGGACTACCGCGACAAGCGTCTGCGGGTATCGGTGCACGTCCAGACCCAGGGCAAAAGCCTCATCATCGATTCCGGACCCGATTTTCGCCAGCAAGTGCTGCGGGCCCGCATCGACCACCTGGACGCCCTGATTTTCACCCACGAGCACAAGGACCACACGGCCGGCATGGATGATATCCGGGCCTATAATTTCAAGCAGCAGCAAGACATGCCCGTGTACGCCGAAGCGCGCGTGCTGGAGCAGCTGCGCCGCGAGTACGCCTATATTTTTGCTGAGCACAAATACCCCGGCGTGCCCAAGGTGCAGACCATGCCGATTCTGAGCGATACGGACAGCTTTCTGGTGGAAGGCGTGGAAGTGCACCCTATTCGGGCCATGCACTATAAGCTGCCCGTACTGGGTTTCCGCATCGGCAACTTCACCTATATCACCGATGCCAACTACCTCTCCGATGAGTCGTTGGCGCGGGTGCGGGGCTCCGAAATCATCGTGCTCAATGCCTTGCGGCACGAACAGCACATTTCCCACTTCTCGCTGCAGGAAGCCGTCGATATTCTGGCCGATCTGGCTCCCCGCCAAGGGTACATCACGCACATTGGTCACCAGCTCGGCCGCCACCGCGACGTGGAAGCCACGCTCCCCGAGTTTGTGCGGCTGGCCTACGACGGACTACAGGTGGTGCTGTAACACAACGGCCAGTTCCGCTGGAACTGGCCGTTGCCGCCGGGGTCAACCTCATTTCGTGGTGGGCTTGCTCACTCGCAGCACCACCGAAAAATCGTACTTGGCGGGGTCACACCGGAGCATCTTCCATTTCACGTAGTAGAGTACGTAGCGCTGCCCGTTGGCCCGGATACTGGTAGTATCGCGCCAGGCGGGCGAGCCGGCGGCGGGACTATTGGCTGGCAGCCGCACCTGCTGCACTTGCCCCGTGGCATCGGTCACGGTCAGGTTGGGGGACACATCGGTGCCGACCACGCAACGCAGGCTGGGGTTGCTGGAGCAGCCGTCGGCGGGGCAGTAGGTGTATTGCAGATCGGCTAATTCTACGGTCAGCTCGGGCGTGGCAGTCGTTGGCAGCCGGGCCACTTGCTGGTAGTTGAGGTCATAGTCTTGGTTGAAAGTAGCCGTGATGGGCGCCGGAACCACGTAGTTTTTAACTTTTTCGTCGGCTTTTTCGCAGGCTACAAGCCCCAGCCCTAGCGCGGAGACGGAAAGAAGTAGATGCTTTTTCATTTAAATAAAGGTTGAGTAACTGGTATGAGCGGGGGTACTACCGGAAGGAGCAGCCAGCTGGGAAGATGGTTGCAAGCCGCAGCTATAATTCTGCCGGTCGTGCGGCTGTTTTACCTATACATTTCCAGCTTCTTCAGATACCATACCATCAGGCCGATTTCATCCTTTTCATGCATAATAACCACTATTTTCTGCGCTTGCTGGCACCCGCTCTTTCCCAGCTGCTGGCCGGTTTTCAGGTAGCTACCTGTTTCTCGCAGGAAAAGGATGAGCTGGTTATCGGACTCACCAACGGCGGGGCCGAGCTGTGGCTGAAGGCGCAGCTTGCGGCCGCTTTCCCAGTGCTGGCCCTGCCCGAAACTTTTCACCGCGCCCGTGCCAACTCGGTGGATCTGCTGCCCGGCCTGCTCGGCAAAATAGTAGCGGACGCCAGCGTATTTCCCCACGACCGGGTGCTACGGCTGCACTTCACCGACGGGGCTACACTGCTGTTTAAGCTCTACGGCCCCCGGCCCAACGCGGTATTCCGTCCGGCACCGGATGCGCCGGCCGAGCTGTTTCACCAGCGCTACACCGCCGACGCGGACCTGGCCCCGGCCGCAGAGCCTCTCCCCGACCCCACGAACCCGCTGCGGGCCTACCCGGCCCTGGGCGACGTGCCGCCGCGCTACCTGCGGGCCCACGGCTACGAAGCCGCTACCGAGGCTACCCGCTTACGCATGGTAGCAGAAACGGTGCAACTGCTCGAAAACCCGCCGCAGCTTTACCTGACAGCCGTGGAAGGAAAAACCCGCCTGACTCTGCTGCCCGTAGGGGAAACTGAGCAAACGCTGCCGCCCGACGCCGTGGCGGCGCTACGGCTGTTTGTGCCCCTCACGCTGGGCCGGCGCGCCTACGAAACCGAGCTGCGCCAAGTGCGGCAGGCCCTGGAAAAGCGGACCGAGGAAGCTACCATCAGCGCCAGCCACGCCCGCACGCGCCTTTATGCCCTGGAGCACATGGCTGGCTACCGCCAAACTGCCGACCTGATTATGGCCAACTTAAGCCAGATTCCGGCCGGGGCGGCGCAGGTCGAAGTCGTGGATTTCTACCAGGACAACCAGCCGCGCACCATCAAGCTCAAGGCCACCGAAACGCCGCAGCGCACGGCCCAGAACTTATATCGTAAAGCCAAAAACCAGAAGATAGAGACGGAGCAGCTGCAGGAGCGCATCGAGCGCCGGGAAACCGAGGCCTTCTGGTGCCTGGAGCGGCTGGAAGAGCTAGCCGCTATTGCGGAGCTGCGCCAGCTCCGCGCGTGGCGCAAGACGCACGACCTCCAGCCCGAAACCAAGGCCAAAGAAGCCGCTGAACTACCCTTCAAAGTATTTACGGACAGTGGCTACACCATTCTGGTGGGCCGCAATGCGCAGAACAACGACCTGCTCACCCAACGCTATGCCCATAAGGATGACCTCTGGCTGCACGCCAAGGACGTGACGGGCTCTCACGTGGTGGTGAAGCACAAGGCTGGCCAGCCGGTACCAGAGCCCGTGGTAGAGCGGGCCGCGCAGCTGGCGGCCTGGTACTCGCGGCGCAAAAACGACTCGCTGTGCCCCGTGACGGTAACGCCCAAAAAGTTTGTGCGCAAGCGCAAAGGAGCTGTGGCCGGGCAGGTAGTAGTGGAGCGGGAACGGGTGGTGCTGGTGGTGCCCGCCAATCCATTTGAGCGGGCCAGCTAGGCTGATGGGAATTAAAATTTCCACCCGCCTGCTCTGGGGTCCGCGCGGCCGAAGCAGTATTACCGCACCAGTATCTGATTACTACTGCGGTAGCGATGCTTCGACAGGCAGAAGCCAGAGCACACAGGACATAGAATCGGCTTTTTTGTAGCCCCCAAGCAGGCACCAATCATTCGCCTTGCAGCGGCCAACCTGAAAAACAGAAAACCCGCTTCAGCTAAGCTGAAGCGGGTTTTCTGTTGGAGTGCGCGCGGGGAGATTCGAACTCCCACACCCGAAGGCACCACCCCCTCAAGATGGCGTGTCTACCAGTTTCACCACGTGCGCGGATAAAGTAAGTGGTACTCACTACGGCAGCAAGGAAAGCTACCGGCTTCGCTGAGGCGGCGAAGTGGGGACAAAAGTAGCCGGTTGGAGTAAGCGTTGCAAGTAGAACAGCGTTTTTTCCGTGAAAAAGACTGTTAACCGGTATAACTGGCGACTTGAGGCGCTAAGAATCAGCAACAAAGCCAGCGAAGAAATTTTCAGCTTAGCGGTGCGAAACATGTCGTTCCAAGGTTAACGGTGGGCTGTGCCCGCCCAGGCTGCTGGTGTATGGCTACCCATGGGCAGCAGGCGGCGGAGAAGCGTCGAGGTTCAGCGGAATCTGAACAACCTCCCGGTAGAAGAACGACGAGGCGCAGCTATGCGTCTCTACAGGGTTTCAGTGGCTTAGTCTGTGTTTAGGGATGACACGTTCTTTCATCAGTCTTGCAATACGCTTCCACCACCTCCTGAACGTGCAAAAGCCCTGACTCAAGGGTGAGCCAGGGCTTTTGCACAGCTGGTTGGGCAAAGGCTACGAACGGACCAATGGAGTGTCCACAACGTGCTCCGACACGAACCACACCTGCATTTCGTTGGCGCGCAGCACTTCACTGATGAACAAGTCGTTGCTGCCGTCGTCGCCGCTTTCGTCGGCTTGTTCAGCAAAGTCGTGGCAGTTTTTGAGGATAATCTGGTGGGCTTCCAGCAGGCGCGAAACCTGGATGGGAGCCTCCTCCCGGTCGCGGGGCGGGCGCGGAATGCTGGCCAGCTCGGCTACGTCGTGAGCCATAGCCACGGCCACGCCGCCCAGGATCTGGATGCGCTCAGCAATGGTATCGACCAGCACGCTTTGCTCTTCGTAGTGCTTATCGTAGAGCAGGTGCAACTGGTAGAACGTAGGACCTACTACCTGCCAATGGTGCTTTTTGTAAAGGTCGCGCAGGGTGATGGTGTCGGCCAGCATCTGGTTGAGGTTGTTCACGCTCTGCTGACGGGTTTTCTCATTGAGGCCGATGGGTAGGCGCTGCGACACGGTTCCGTACTTCTGGAGCGGAGCCGGGGCGTTGAACTGCTGGTTGAGCACGGGCTGCACGCTGGGCGCCTGGCCGTTGGTGGTGGTGCTGGCCGTGGGAGAAGCTTTGGGGGCAGCCTTGGCAGCAGGTTTCTTGGTGGTGTCTTTGGTAGCCATTGGTAGAGAAGCGGAATTATGGAATGCGGCCCGGGCGGCCACTACAGGGCTTTACGAGTGCTGCGGCGCTAGGTTCGGCCAAGTGCGGAGGCCGGGCCAGGGTAGTGGCGCTAATTGCCCACGGCCAGGCGCTACCTTGGTAACCGAAATACCCTTGTTAGAGTTGGTAATACCTATGTCGGCCCACCACCCGCACCCCGAAGACCACCTGACCAGCTCGGCGATGCTGCAGGATATCGTTATTGGCCTTTCCGATGGCCTCACGGTGCCTTTTGCCTTGGCGGCCGGCCTGAGTGGGGCCGTGCAGTCGTCGGCATTGGTAATTACGGCGGGGCTGGCCGAAATCGTGGCCGGCTCCATTGCTATGGGCTTGGGCGGGTATCTGGCAGGCCGCACCGAAGTGGAGCACTACGAGGCCGAGTTGGCCCGCGAGCAGCGCGAAGTACGGGAAGTGCCCGAAGTAGAGCGGGCCGAAGTGCGCGACCTGCTGGCCGAAATCGGCTTGTCGGAAACCACCCGGGAGCTGGCCGTCCGGGAGCTTACCGCCGACCCCGAGCAGTGGGTGAAGTTTATGATGAAGTATGAGCTGGGCCTCGAAAAGCCCGACCCCAGGCAAGCGCCCAAAAGTGCGGCCACCATCAGCCTGGCCTACGCTGTGGGCGGCCTGATTCCGCTGAGCGCCTACTTCGTGACGGACACGCCCACGCAGGGCCTGCTGTGGTCGGCGGTGATTACGCTGGTGTGCCTGTTGCTGTTTGGCTACCTTAAAAGCCGGCTGACGGGACAGCCACCCATTGCGGGAGCCCTCAAAATGGCAAGCGTCGGGGCCTTGGCAGCCGGCGCTGCTTTCTTTGTGGCCCGGCAGATTAGCGGGGAATAAAGAACCGGGGCAACCCGCGGGCTACCGTACAGTAACTTATTACCCCGAGGTGGCAACGATGCCCGGGATGCGGACAGCAGCACGACAACGGCTTTTCTTTCGCAAACGACCACACATTCTTTTATGGCCTTCCCTTTTTTTGGCGACGACAAATCGAAAATCGCGCAGATGCTGGCTACGCTGCCCCAGCAGGGCCGCGTGGAGTGGATTGGTATCCGGCCGGTGCGGCGCGAGCCGCTGGTAGCGCTGGCCGAAGTAGAGGTGCTGACCGATGCCTGCCTGCGCGGCGACCACGCCCGCGTGAAAGCCGGGGGCAAGCGGCAGGTAACGCTGCTCCAGCACGAGCATTTGACGGCCGTAGCCGGCTTTCTGGGCCAGGCGGCCCCCATTAGCCCCGACCGCCTGCGCCGCAACCTCGTCGTGAGTGGCGTGAACCTGCTGGCGCTAAAGAACCGGCACATCAGGCTGGGCGAGGAAGTGGTACTGGAAATTACGGGCGAGTGCCACCCCTGCTCACGCATGGAGGAAGAGCTGGGGGCCGGGGGCTACAACGCCATGCGCGGCCACGGCGGCCTCACGGCTCGCATTGTGCAGGGCGGCCTGCTGCGCGTAGGCGACGTGGTGCGGATTTTGGAAAAAGCTGACTAAATCGTTGTTTGCGTTAGCAGTTAAAGCGCTCCGAACGATGTAGAGACGCCTGCTTGCGTCTTAATCGTTGCTGACGTTGCAACGGGTATCGTTCAACGATGAGACGCAAATAGGCATCTCTACATCGTTCGGACGACTCGGGAAACTACCTCAAACCGCTACTAGCGCGGTTTCGGGTCCCGTGTACGGAGCAGCAGTAGCGCGAACTTTGTAGTTCGCGTCGCCGCGCCGATAGAACGACTGCGAACGGCACGGGGACGCGAACTACACAGTTCGCGCTACTAGCCATTGACCTCGAAACCGCTCTAACGTAGCAGTAGTAATTCAACAACCGCAGCGAGCTGCTGCGTTGCTGACAGGACGTTTTCTCTCTATGTATGGTCCACACGCCCTGGTGCGTCGCCGGTAGCCAGCGGGAAAGCATTGCGCGACCATTCACTCCAGGAGCCCACGTACAGCTTGGGCACCGCCAGCCCGGCCCGCGCAAATGCCAGCAGCGTGTGGCAGGCCGTGACGCCGGAGCCGCAATGCACGATAGCCTGTTCTGGGGGCTGACCGGTTAGCAGCGCCTGGTATTTTTCGCGCAGAGCAGCGGGCGGCAGGAAGCGGCCTTCCGCGTCGAGGTTGGTGCTGAAGGGCACGTTTATGGCCCCCGGAATGTGCCCCGCCACCAGATCAATCGGCTCCGACTCTCCCCGGTAGCGGAAAGCTTCGCGCACGTCGATAATTAAGCTTTCCCCGCTTTCGGAGGCGTGGCGCACTTCTTCGGTAGAAGCCAAGGGCCGCTGCCAGCCGCTGCCCGGATATGGCGGCACGGCGGCCGGCTGCTCTACGGCGCTGCTTGTGGGCTCGCCTGCAGCCAGCGCCGCCGCCAGACCGCCATCCAGCACCCGCACGGCGGCGTGGCCGGCGCTGGCGAGCAGCCACCAGAAGCGCGCCGCCGCGTTGGCTCCATTCTTATCGTCGTACACGACCACCGATGTGCTGGGGCCAATGCCGAGCTGCCCGAGCAGCCGGGCGAAGTCGGCGAAGGGCGGCAGCGGGTGGCGGCCCCCGTGGGCGGCGTTGTCGGTGGGGCGGGCCAGGTCGGTTTCCAGATCTACGAACAGCGCCCCCGGCAGGTGCCCGGCCTGGTAGCGCGCACGAGCCTCGGGGCCGGCGCGGGCATCAATCAGGACTACAGGTTCGGCGGGCGGGAGTTGCCGCAATTCTTCGGCGGTTATAAGGGACTGCATAAGTGGGGCGGCTGCATGAGTGAAAGGCCAGGTCGCGGGAGTAAACGCGCTGCTCAAGATAAGCGAGTTTGGGCAGCCAGTGGACTGGGAAAGTGGGTTGGGGAAGTTAGCCAGCTGGCTTTGGCAGCTGCCTGCTGCCGCAATTCATCTGCTACTGCTGCTGCGGCAGGCATCATGGTGCATCTGGCGTCCACCTAAAAGAACCACCTTTACCACCAAACCAGAGCGGTTCTCGGGGGTCTATGGCTAGTAGCGCGAACTGTGTAGTTCGCGCTACTGCTGCTCCGTACACGGAATCCGAAACCGCTCTAAGTCTGGTTACCACTGCGGGGAGAGATGCTTCGACTGTGCGGACGCCAGATCAGGCAGGATACGTTCTTTTCCAACAACCTCAGCACGCGAGATGCCTCGGCTTCGCCCGGCATGACGTTCTTAAGTGGCGGGACGTTCTTTTTACATCAACAACGGCAGCAAGCGGGTCGCTTCGACCTGGCCGACTGCCAGCTCTACCCAAATCTGAACGGCTACGCCACCCGCCTGCTGGCTAGTCCTGCTGCGACGGCAGATGCTCGGAGGCGGGGGTGCCGGTGCGGTTGGGAAGACGGAATACCACGGCCAGCACCACGTTGTTTTTGGCGGCCGTGCGCTGCGGCACCAGCTGGCCTTTGGTGAGGGCGGCGGGCGAGTAATTGGCCTGATGGAGCCACCCCGCCTGCACCGTCAGGCGGCGGCTGAACTGGTAGCCGACGCCGGCGTACACGCGGTTGCGCTCCAGAACCGGGCCTTTCGGGTTGATGAATATCTCATCGTAGACGGACAGAAACACCGTGTTATCGGTAATAGTCTGCTTGTTCAGCGGCAGGAAGGCGTTGAGGCGGTAGCGCAGGCGGTTGCGGGTTTCGCTGCTGTCGGCGCGGTAGGCAAACCAGCGCTGCTCCACCCGGTAGCGGTGCTCCACTTTCAGGCGGCTCATATATTGGCTCAGCACCATTTGCAGCCACACGCGCTTTTCCACGCTCAGGGGGCCGGCGCGCAGGTCGCGGTAGTCGGATGTGGCATAGCGCCCGCCGGCCAGCATCAGGGTGAAGTTCTTGTCGAGGTCGTAGCTCAGGCCCGCTTTCAGCTCGTTGTAAAAATACTGGCGCGCGACCCCATTGTTGCGGGCCTGCACCTCGGCGTAGCCGCCCCATTTGCGCTCGGCGGTGCTCGGCAGCAGCACCGTCCCGATCAGCCAGCTGCCCCAGGAGCCGGGCGTCTGGGCCCGGGCGGCGGGGCTGCTGCCGGCAATGACCAGGGCGGTAGCCAGCGCCGAAAGGAGTACTTGTTTATGCATTGTAGAGCGGATGGGGCAGTGCGGCACGGCGGGAAAACGCCTTACGGCCTCGTAGGCGGCTTGGGTAGGCAAAGGCTGAAACTGCCACATGGGCATACTTCGCGAAGCTGAGTATGCCCATGTGGCTAGTGTAGGAAAAAAAGCGTCCCCGAACCGCGCCGACCCACACTATCCTGGGGTCGTTAGCCGCCGCTTAGGGCGGTTTCGAGGTCAATGTACAGGATGTGGAGACGCGACCCTTCGCGTCTCTACACCCTGTACATTGACCTCGAAACCGCCCTAGTTCTTCCTAATAACGCGGATATGACTTCCCACCCGCTGCGTGACGTAGAGCGTGCCCTCCGCAGTGCTGATGATACCACGGGGCCGAATAAAGTGCGCCGTGTTGGCCGGGCCGTCGGCGAAGCCATACTGACCGGTGCCGGCAAACCTGCTGACCACGCCCGTCGGGCTGATCTGGCGGATGTGGTTGTTCGCCTCATCAGCCACGTAGAGCGTGCCCTGGGCATCGACGGCTACCCCAGTCGGCTGGTCGAACTGGGCCGTGGCGGCCGGGCCCAGGGCAGAGCCAGGCTGGCCGCTACCCGCTACGGTAGTCACCACACCGGCCGGGCTGATTTTGCGGATCCGATGATTTTGCGGATCCGCGACAAATACGTTGTTCTGGGCATCAAGGCACAGACCGCTGATGAACAGAAACCGGGCGGAAGTGCCGGGGCCATCGGCGAAACCCGGGTGGTCGGCTGAGCCCGCCAGGATGCTGACTGCGCCCGTCGGGCTGATTTTATACACGCAGTAGTTGCCGGCATCGCCTACATACAGCGTGCCTTGCGCATCGACGACCAGGCTGGTCGGCAACTCAAACTGCGTGTTGGGGGCTACGGTCGTGACAATACCGGCCGGACTGATTTTGCGCACCCGGTAGTTGCCAAAATCGGCCACGTACACAGCGCCTTGGGCATCGACGGCCACCCCGGACGGCTGGCGAAACATGGCCTGGGCAACGGGACCATCGACGTAGCCGCCCTGGTCGCGACCCACCGGGCCGCTGCCGGCTAGGGTCGTCACGACGCCGGCCGGGCTGATTTTGCGAATGCGCTGGTTGTTGGTATCGGCCACGTACACATTGCCCTGGGCATCGACGGCTAGCCCGGCGGGAACATCAAAGGCGGCCGCTGCGCCTGTGCCATCGGCATACCCAAAGCCGGTAGTGCCCGCCAGGATAGTCACGTTATGAGTTGCGGCCAGCGGCATGGGCGCCGGTACCGGAAGCGGAGTGTTGTCTTTACAGCCGGCAACAACCAGCAGGGATAAAGCAATCAGCAAACGAGGAGCGGGAACAGATAGCATAGAGAGTAGTAAAAATGATGGGGACGAAGGTAAGCACGCGGTGGTAAGAACGGGCGTCTAATTTGCCGGGAGGTCAGTGTAGTAGCGCGGTACCTCCTGATGTGCCTCACCCCGGCCGCATCTGCCTCACCCCCGGCCCCTCCCCCGGGGAGAGGGGAGCCTGACGCCATTTTTGTGTGTAGCAGCGTCGGCTTGTGCCAACGCATCTGCTACCCAATTATTATATCTTACCAGGGCCTTGGAGTAGCCGCTGCGCGGGACTCAACCCAGAAGTTGCGCCCGGCACCGTTCGCGCCGCCTTTTCCGCTTATCTTCCCGCCCTGGACCACATCCGAAGTTCGTGTACAGGATGTAGAGACGTGCCCCTTCGCGTCTCCATGTTGAACGACAGGTTAGCGCAACAATGTCAGCAACGATTGAGACGCGAAGGGTCGCGTCTCTACACCCTGTACATTGACCTCGAAACCGCCCTAATTCTTACTTACCAATTCCTACTTATCCCGTGACCTATCCCGACTTCGCCGCCCGCTGGCGCAACTCCGGCGGTGCCGAGCGCGCCAACTACGGCCTCTTCCTGCAGGACCTCTGCGACTTACTTCAAGTCCCCAAACCCGACCCGACCACCGACACCGCCTCCCAGGACCAGTACGTGCTGGAGCGCGCCGTACAGTTCCAGGACGGCCCCAAAAAGAGCACCGGCCGCATCGACCTCTATAAGCGCGGCTGCTTTATCCTGGAAACCAAGCAGGGCACCGACTCGCCCGACGCCCAGCAAAAGGCCGAGAAGTCGGACCGCGCAGAGTTGGGCCTGACCGCCGAAAAGCGCCGCAAGGGCCACGCCCTGCGCGGCTCCGTGAAGTGGGAGCAGATGATGCAGGCCGCCCGCCAGCAGGCCCTGGGCTACGTGCGCGCCCTGCCGCCCGACGAGCCCCGGCCCCTGTTCGTGCTGGTGGTGGACGTGGGCTACTGCATTGATGTGTACTCGAACTTTGCCCAGGTCGGCGACGCTTTCGTGCCCTTCCCCGACCAGGGCAGCTTCCGCCTGCCGCTGGCCGCCCTGGCCGACGAGGCCACCCGCACGCTGCTGCGCCAGGTGTGGCAGGCGCCCCGCGAGCTGGACCCCAGCCGCCGCGCCGCCCGCGTCACGCGGGAGCTGGCCGGCTACCTGGCCGGCGTGTCGGCCCAGCTGGAACGGGCCGGGCACCCGGCCGAGGTGGTGGCCCAGTTCCTGATGCGCTGCCTGTTCACGATGTTCTCCGAGGACGTGGGCCTGATTCCCAAAGCCAGCTTCACGGGCATGCTGCGCACCTACGCCGCGCCCGAGCTGCGCGAGTTTCTGCCCGATGCCCTGCGCGGCCTCTGGGCCACCATGGACACCGGCGGCTTCTCCCCCGACCTGAAGGCCCGCCTGCGCCGCTTCAACGGCAAGCTCTTTCACGACGCCACCGCCCTGCCCCTCACCGCCGACCAGACGGCCCTGCTGCTCAAAGCCGCCGAGGCCGACTGGACCGCCGTGGAGCCCGCCATCTTCGGCACCCTGCTGGAACGGGCGCTGGACCCCAAGGAGCGCCACAGCCTGGGCGCCCACTACACCCCGCGCCGCTACGTGGAGCGCCTGGTGCTGCCCACCGTGCTGGAGCCCCTGCGCCGCGAGTGGACCGCCGCCCAGGCCGCCAGCGCCCGCCGCCTCGACGAAAACCAGCCCAAGGAGGCCCGCCAGGAGCTGGTGCGCTTCCTCACCCGCCTCACCTCGCTGCGCATCCTGGACCCCGCCTGCGGCTCCGGCAACTTCCTCTACGTGACCCTGGAGCACCTCAAGCGCCTCGAAGGCGAGGTGCTGGCCGCCATCAACAGCTTCGGGCAGACGGGCCTGCTCGATTTGGGCGGGGGCACCACCGTGAGCCCGCGGCAGCTGCTGGGCCTGGAGCTGAACCCGCGCGCGGCCGCCATTGCCGACGTGGTGCTGCGCATCGGCTACCTGCAATGGCACCTGCGCACCCACGGCATCACCCAGCTCGCGGAGCCCCTGCTGGATGAGTACCAGAACATCCGCCAGCAGGATGCCGCCCTGCGCCACGACGCGCCCACGCCCCGCCTCGATGCCCACGGCCAGCCCGTGACCCGCTGGGACGGCACCACCCGCCCGCACCCCGCGACAGGACAGCCCGTGCCCGACGAAACCGCCCGCACGCCCGTGCTCGACTACCCCAACCCCCGCCCCGCCGAGTGGCCCGAAGCCGATTTCATCGTGGGCAACCCGCCGTTTATTGGTGATAAAGCAATGCGTACAGCTTTGGGCGACGGATATGTAGAAGCACTCCGCAAAGCATACAAAGGGCAAGTCCCTGAGTCTGCTGATTTCGTTATGTATTGGTGGTATAATGCCGCTCGTGCTGTTCAAAGTGGCAAATCTGAGAGACTTGGTTTCATTACCACCAATTCAATCACGCAGAACTTTAACCGCCGCGTGATGCAGCAATTCTTAGATGCCACAGAATCTAAGTCTCAGCTTTCTCTGGCTATGGCTATTCCAGACCATCCTTGGGTTGAAAGCGGCAGTGGAGCAGCCGTGCGCATTGCAATGACTGTGGCAGAACCGGGAGATTCGACTGGCCAGTTGCTTGAAGTGGCAACCGAAACACCTGATGGCGAAGGCAGTGCTGTAGAATTCACTATTCACGAAGGACGCATCAATGCTGACCTAAGCGTAGGAGCTAATCTTGATGAAGCCCGTCCAATTGAAAGCAATGCGGGTCTTGCAAACGTTGGGGTAGGTCTTTATGGTGGAGGTTTTCTTGTAACGCATGAAGAAGCAACGGCACTTGGATTAGGTCGTTACGAAGGATTGGACAAACACATTCGCCCATATATAAGCGGCCGTGACCTTTCGCAAAAATCCCGCGACCTTTTTGTAATAGACCTGTTTGGTTTATCGCCTGATGAAGTTCTTAACAGATTCCCAGAAGTTTATCAACGTATTGTCGAGCGTGTTAAACCAGAGCGCGACCAAAACAACCGTGCGTCCTATCGCACCAAATGGTGGATTTTCGGAGAGCCTAGAGCCAACTTTCGGCCTGCTTTGGAAGGATTAAAAACATACATAGGAACCACATACACTTCTCGGCACCGCATCTTTTCAATCTTAGATGGAAATACAATTGCGGACAATACTATCGTCGCCTTTGCCTTAGATGACGCTTATTATTTAGGCGTAATGTCAAGCAGATTTCACACCGTTTGGGCTTTTGCGACAGGCAGTTGGCTAGGCGTTGGGAATGACTCTCGTTACAATGCAACTCGTTGTTTCCAACCGTTCCCCTTCCCCGCCGCCACGCCCGCGCAGCAGGCCCGCATCCGGGAGTTGGCCGAACAGCTCGACGCCCACCGCAAGCGCCAGCAGGCCCAGCACCCCGGCCTCACCCTCACCGACCTCTACAACGTGGTGGAGAAGCTGCGCGCCAGCCAGCCCCTCACCCCCAAAGACCTGACCGTGAACCAGCAGGGCCTGGCCTCCGTGGTCCTCAGCCTGCACCAGCAGCTCGACGCCGCCGTGGCCGAAGCCTACGCCTGGCCCCCCGCCCTGCCCGACGCCGAGATTCTGACGCGCCTCGTGCGCCTCAACCACGAGCGGGCCCGCGAAGAGCAGGCCGGGCAAGTGCGCTACCTGCGCCCCGCCTACCAGGCCCCCGAAACCGTGCAGACGACCATAGCCCTGCCCGACGCCGAAAGCCCAAAGGACGGCGGCAAGCGCCCCTCCTTCCTTCAAGGAGGGGTGGCCGAAGGCCGGGGTAGTCAATCGTTGAACAAGTCGTTGAACGAAGCCCCCCAGGCCTGGCCCACCGAGCTGGCTCCCCAAATGCAGGCCCTCCGCGACGCCGTGGCCCAGGCCGGCCAGCCCGTGACCGCTGCCCAGGTAGCCGCCCGCTTCAAGCGCCTCAAAGCCGACAAAGTGGAGCCGTTGCTGGCTACGCTGGCCGCCCTGAGCTTGCTGCGGCAGACGCTGGAAGGGACATACGTGGCGTAGCTTCCTTCATCGTTTTCTGATACCCTTTTCTACTCTCGTCTTTTTACGCCACGCTGCCCAAGCCCCACCGCTTGGGCAGCGTGGCTCTAGAGCGGCCCGAAACGGAGGCAGGAAAAATTGCATTTTAAATACTAACAAAGTAGACTTGTTCCTGAATAAAGCGAAACACAAAAAGGCCGTCATGCTGAGCTTGTCGAAGCATCTCTACCGCAGTGGTACTTAGCATTGCGGTAGAGATGCTTCGACAAGCGGACGCCAGATGAGCATGACAGCCGAATGTTAGCATCGGTTCCTAATTCAGGAACAAGTCTATTATATATATTCAATAAGAATTTGAGCGCCGTCAAGGTGGGAGCTGGTAAGTCCCACGGGGTCCGCGCCGCTACCCTAGCCGTTTCGTACCATGCGCCAGTTCCTGCTTTGCTTCCTGCTCGCCATGCCGACGCTAGCGGCTTTTGCCCAGCCCGGACCGCTTTCCCAAGGCGATATTCCCCCGAACAACTATCTCATCAAAAGCCACCGCCAAAAAGTGGCCGCCAACGCGCTGCTTATCGGCGGGAGCGTTGTCGTCCTTACGTCAGCTTACAAGATGATAAGCATCTTCAATGGAGAGCACAGCATCGTCACCGTCGCCTTAGACCCCAATGCTGATCGGCGGTTTACAGCCTGGAGCTATGTGTTTACGGCGGGTGGCGGGATGATGGTGGGAAGTGTGCCCCTGTATTTCGCGGCGAGACGCAATGCCCGTGCAGGTGCCCCCCACCTCAGTTTGCAGCTCCTTGCTCAGCCACTGCCACCCTTGGCCAACGGCCCACCTGCGGCTTACCCGGCCGTTGGGCTGAATCTGCGCCTCTAGCCCTTTTCTAAAGTCTTGCGCGAAGACTTGCTTTAACTTTCTTCTGATGCCGAGAGGCTGACGCTCCTTGTGCGCCTCCACGCACGAACGCGCCTGCGAGGAGCAGCAGGGCCACATCCGCTACCTGCGCCCCGCCTACCAGGCCCCCGAAACCGTGCAGGCCACTATGGTTCTACCAGAAGCAGCCAAAGGAACGAAGCTCCCCTCCTTCCTTCAAGGAGGGGTGGCCGAAGGCCGGGGTGGTCAATCGTTGAGCAAGTCGTTGAACGAAGCAACCCAGCCCTTCCCCACCGAGCTGGCCCAGCAGATGCACACCCTGCGCGACACCCTCCAGCAAGCCGCCCAGCCCCTCACCGCCGCCCAGGTAGCCGCCCGCTTCAAGCGCCTCGAGCCCGAGAAAGTGGAGCCCCTGCTGGCCACCTTAGCGGCCCTAAGTCTCATTCGCCACCCCGAGGAAGGCTACACGGTGTAGCGACGCGTATTCGCGTCTCGTCGTTGAACGATACCGCCGGCCCGCACCGTGCGGCCGATGTCGTTCAACGATTGAGACGCGTATTCGCGTCGCTACATCGGGCCAACCCACCGCCGAAGCCCGCGCGGCCTTTGCGCAAGATGGCAATAGCAGGGCCGTTAAGCGTACCTCTACTCCCGTCTGCCCTCCCTTTCCACCCGTAGCGCCTCATTTTACTCCCGCTTGCCCCGGCGCACCGGCGCGCTGTTACTGGCGCTGCTGCCCATCGCGGCCCAGGCCCAGAACACCGACACCCTCATAACGGCCCGCACCACTGTTTCCGGCCTCAAAGTCAGCCGCCTGACTGTATTTAAGGGCGGCGGGGGTATCGGACTGCTGCTGCGCCGCCGCTAGCGGCTGGGCCTGCTACGGCCTGGCTTGCGCTCGGGCTGCCCCTGCGCTACCCCGGGTAGCCGTACCGCCCGGCTCCGGGGCCGAAAGAAGGGTTTGGCAGGCAGCGGTTTATTTCACTTCTCTACCGCTTCAGCTTGTGTTGCTGCCCGCCTTTGGCAACCTTTAAGTATGCATATCCTGCTACTGTCCCTACTGTCCGCTACGTGGCGCGGGGCGGCCCTGGCCACCACTGCCGCCCTGCTGCTCTGCCCACCCACCCACGCCCAGACCGTCCTGCCCTGGACGCACGCCACGGCCATCGGGGGCAACCAGCTGCGCGAGAGTATCGCCGTGGATGCGGCCGGCAACTGCTACGTGACCGGCAGCTTCCTGGACACGGCCCAGGTGGGCGATACCACCCTGACCAGCGTGGGCGGCATCGATGCCTACGTAGCCCGGTATGGCCCCACCGGCCAGCGCCACTGGGTGCGCCACCTGGGCTCGCCCGGCACCGACAGCGGCTATGCCGTGGCCCTCGATGCGGCCGGCAACTGCTACGTGACCGGCTACTTTCAGGGTACCATTGAGCTGGGTAATGGCTTGCGGCTCACGAGCACGAGCTTCGCGGCCAAGGCCTACGTGGTGCGCTACTCGCCGGCCGGCACTGCGCAATGGGCGCAGCACAGCGACGACACCAGCGGCAGCAGCAGCGTAACGGGCACCAGCCTGGCTCTCGATGCGGCCGGCTCCGTGGTGGTGGCCGGGGCCGTCAACGGGGTGGCCCGCTTCGGCACCCTCCAGGCCAATGCCCCCGTGGACTCCGACAACGGAGCCGCCGTATACCTGGCGCGTTTCGCGGCGGCTACCGGGGCCATACAGTCGGTGGCGCGGGCGTTCTACTACGCCGCGCCCCACGGGCCCATCGTGTATCAGTACAATGCGCCGCAGCTGGCGGTAGCCTCTACCGGGCAGGTATATATCGGCACCTACACCAATGGGCAGCCCGTGTTCGATGGCCCGTCGCCCATCCGCCCCGTGGGCCGGGGCAGCACCGATGGCCTGCTGGCCTGCTACTCGGCCGCCGGGACCCTGCAGTGGGTGCAGCAGCTGGGCGGCCCCCAGCTTGACCGCCTCTCCCAGGTGCAGACCGACGCGGCCGGCAACGCCTACGTAACCGGCGACTTCAGCGGGGCGGCCACTTTCGGTGCCACTACCCTCGTGAGTGTGGGCAGCAACACGGCGTATCTGGCCAAATACTCGCCCTTGGGCACCCTGGAGTGGGTACGGCCCGGCAGCGGCACCACCAGCGCCTGGAGCGGCCCGCGCTTCGACGCGGCCGGCAATGTCTACACAGTGGGCTCCTTTTCGGGTACCGCCAGCTACGGAGCCTTCCCGCTCAGCAGCGCCGGGGCCACCGATGTGGTGGTAGCCAGCTACACGCCCCAGGGCCAGGTGCGCTGGGCGCAGTCGGCCGGCGGCTCCGGAGTAGAATCCGGCTACGGCCTGGGTCTCGATGCGCAGGGCAGCGTGTACGTATACGGCCGCATCAGGGGCACGGCCGCCTTTGGGGCCCTCCGCCTGAGCGCCGCTGCTAGCGGCGAAAATTTCCTGGCGCGCCTGGGCACGGCTCCTCTGGCGGCACACGCGCTCCATCTGCGGGCCCTGAACTTTTACCCCAACCCGGCCACGGAGCGGGTAACCCTGCCGGCCCTGGCCGTGGGTACCCGCGTGCGGCTACTCGACGCGCTGGGCCGCGTGGTGCGTGAAGCGGCGGTATCATCGGGGGCTGAAGTGTCAGTGCGGGGACTAGTGCCCGGCCTCTACACCTTGCGGGCTACCGATGCGCAGGGCCGGCAGGTGGCCGGTCGCGTAGTAGTCGAGTAGCCCCGCCGCCCAGGCAGCCACCCGCTTCCAGCGCCTGAAGGCCGAGAAAGTAAAGCCCCTGCTGGCTACCTTAGCGGCCCTGAGCCTGATCCGGTACACCGGGGAAGGCTACACGGTGTAGTAGGTAGCAGCACTGCCCGTGGAGCCACCCGCTTTACGAAAACTCAGGCTACCAGGCTTGGCCAACCACTCCGACAGACTACCTGAAATCAGACTGCAACTTTTTTGTTGCACTTTTGCAAACCACTTCCCGTATTGGCTACCAGACTCCCTCCCCCGTCCCTGGCCGAAGTAGAAGATTTTCTTCGGCGGCTGCATACCTGCATGGGACAGGCTTCCCCGTTTATCTTACTTCTCGACCGACCTGAAAACAAGCAAGGGATACTTGATTTGAAAATTAAAAACTACCTGGACTGCATCCCTTATATCACGCAGCTGACGTCGGCCCAGGCCAGCCACGTACTCGAATCGGATGACGCGCGGGAGCAAGCCGAGGGCCGGCACCTGTGGGTATTCGGGGTATTGGTAGGTAAAGCCAATAAAAAGCAGCGCCCGGCTTACGTGAAGGTGCAGCTGGGCCGCACCCCTGCCGATGCGGTCTGTATCTCCTTTCACCCGCCGGAATATCCGCTTACGTTCCTGTTTCCCTCTATCTACAGCTCCACCTTTGAAACCATCTACAATGCGCAGTCCTAAAACCGGCAACCCCATGCATGAGGTAGAGGGCGAAGCAGCCGCCTATACCTTCCGTGGCCAGCAGTTTCAGCTCAGCAGCCCCGCCTGGCAGTGCCCCGACACTGGCGAGCGGTACAACACGCCCGAGCAGGGCAACGTGTTTCTGGCCCGGCTGCACCGCGCTTGGCGCGAACAAAACGGCCTGAGCAAGGACGCCCTGCACCGCCGGGTAGAAGCGCTGGGTCTATCCGGTGCCCAGGTATCAGACCTGCTTGGGTTTGGCATCAATCAGTACCGCACCTACGTCAATACGGATAAGCTACCCTCCAAGTCGAATGCGCTGCTGCTGAAGCTGCTGCTCACCGACCAGGGGCTCTCGGCCCTGTTGGCGGCAGCCCCCGAAACGTTGAAGCCCGCTATTGGCCGCAAGGTGCGGACTCACCTGGCCCTGGTAGCCCAGCCGACTGCCGAAGTAGTAGCGCCTTACAACAAGGAGCTGGCCCGGGTGCAACCAGCGCCCAGAACCTCTTTTAGCGTGACTGTACCCCAGGAAGCCGGGGAGCGGGTCAGTACCTACTCTTTTGCTGCCTAAGCTATGCCTGCTCCTGCTCCTGTTCTTAGCCAGATTCATCTGGTTAGCGGCGTTTTTATTGAGTGCGCCATTCTCAACGAGGCCCCCGACACCTACGTCAAGCTTGGTACCCAGCGGTTCCAGATCTACCACAACGTTTCTCCTTCCTTTAGTATCGAGGAAGAGTATATCCTTATCGACCTGACCGTGCATTGCCAACCAATGGAAGAAGATGACCAACCCTCGCCCGTTAAAGGGCGTTTTCGGCTGCATCTTACCTTTCTGGTAGAAAACCTGCGGGACTATCTGGAAGCTGCGCCCGAAGCCCCCCAGCAACCGCCACTTCCTAGCCAGCAGCTCATTCTGACGCTCACTGGGGTGGCCTACTCCACGGCCCGGGGAATGATTGCGGCCAAAACGTCGGATACTATCCTGCAACCCTTCGTGCTGCCGCTCCTGGATGTGCGCGACCTGGTACGCCCGAAGACGACGGTGTAATTCTCAGAGCAATCCGAACCCGCCGGAGGAATCCACCAACAACTATTAGACTTGTTCCTGAAGTAGGAACCGATGCTAAAATTTGGCTGTCATGCTGAGCGCAGTCGAAGCCTCTCTACCGCTTCGTCCAAGTCGTGCAACGAAGCGGTGGAGATGCTTCGACTGCGCTCAGCATGACGTTCTTTTTTCGTTTCGCTTTATTCAGGAACAAGTCTATTACCTAAACTGATATGCTCCTGAAAAAACAACGCAATGCTTTGTTTGGCATTTTACAAGCCTACGGAATAACACCTACTGATCTTAGAAGCTGTTTGAGTTATTAAAAACGGTCATGCTGAGCGCAGTCGAAGCATCTCTACCGCAAGGCTAAATTCGGTTACCACTGCGGTAGAGATGCTTCGACTGCGCTCAGCATGACCGGTCCGGATTTTTTTTCACTAACTCAAACAGCTTCTTAAGGAAACTCGTGAAGAAACCGAGTACGAACTGTCTGTTTCTACTGATGAGGGTGACGAGTATTTCTTTCATATCGAAACAGGTCGAGGCCCTTTGTATGAGATACTCATGCGGCCTGGATTTCAAGGCGTAAATAGTGCTGTTGAGGCCGAGTCATGGGAAGTTGTTATCGACTATTTTGCAGGCTGGGCAGAGCGCTTAGTAGAAGAACTCGATACCCCTGACCTCTGGGCCGAAGCGGCCAAAACCGCCCAGCTCTTCGCCGGCACCACTGAGCCCACCGACGACAAATTCACCCGCCAGGAATTAGCCGAAGTACAAGGTCAGTTGCGGCTATTACAACAAAGCTTCGCCACCGCTGCCCTGCCCGAAGCCGCCCGTCAGAAATTAAGCAACTTGACGGCCGACGCGGCCATCAAAGCCGAAACCCTCACCAAGAAAGACTGGCAAAACTGGATTCTCGGCGGCTTCATCAGTGCTATTACCTCCCTGGCCCTCAACCCCACCCAGGCCGGGGAAGTGCTGAAGCTGGTAAAGGCAGCGTTTGGCGGGCTGTTTCTGCACTGAAGCTGTTTAGGAAGTCGCTAAAATTAATCGGAGCGTCATGCTAGAGCGGTTCTTGGGTTGCTGTAGGGGTGTAGCGACGCGACCCTTCGCGTCTGCTGTTCGCGCCGTTTGGTGTTCCCGCATCGTTCAACGCCGAGACGCGAAGGGTCGCGTCGCTACATGCCGTACACCGACCTGAAATTTGCTCTAGACTATCTAAAGCAGCAGTTCAACCTTATAGAGGAGCCCGCTACCATAGTGGAACAGCAAATCCATGTGATTCTCAATAGCATTCGCCTCACAGCGAAACAAGAAACCGCCTAAGTTCCCACTGGCGCACGTTCAGGCGACTTGCACGGCCTACAGCACGTACCATTTTGGAGGGTGTTCAAAAAAATAGTTCGATAACCCTCCGGTTATGGAAGGTATTTGTGATTTATTTACAAACACCCTCCACTCTCTCACCATGTCGCGTCCCGTTGCGTCCAATAGTCTGGCTGCCGCCATTCGTACCCACTTTGGGCTTACCCAAGCCGAGCTGGGGCGCTACCTGGGCGTGAGTGAGCAGCAGGTGGGCAACATAGAAGCGGGCCGGCGCAGGGCCACGCCCCTGGTCACGCTGCGCCTGGCGCGGCTGGCGCGGCTGCTGCCCCCACCCGAGGGCTTCGGCGCGGCGGCCCCGGCGGCGGCCTACGCCCCACCGGCCGTGCCGGTCGTGCTGTTTGGCCCCGAGCAGACCCTGCCCGGCCCGCTGGCGGCGGCGGCCCTGCTGAAGCGGCAGCGGCAGTGCAGCCGCCGCAGCGTGCTGCTGCGCCGCGACCTGCACGTGCTGGGCCAGCGGGCCACTGCCCAGGAGCGTCGCCGCTGGGCACTGGCCGTGCTGCAAACCGCCCTGGCATCCCACCCCACCGACCCGGCCCCGTCGCCCGCCGAGCAGGAGCACCTGGGGCACTGGCTGGCTGAGCTGGCAGCGGCCCTGCCCCCGGCTCCGGCCCTGCGGCCCGATACGGCTACGGCTCTGGCCCTGCTCCTGCTGCGGCTGGCGGCCGTAGAGGCCGAGGCGGCCACGTTGGCCCGGCTGTTGGCAAAGGCCGTGTAGCGGGGGGTGGCGGCGCACCCCCTCGCGTCTCAATCGTTGCTGGTCCTGGGTACTGCTCGCGGCTGTTCAATGCGAGACGCAAGGATGCGTCTCTACATCGTGCTGGGAGCTGTTTGCGCTAGGGCTGCAACGGTGTAGAGACGCATAGTTGCGTCTCGTCAGCCGCGCCGGCACAACGATTGTCGTTCAACGACGAGACGCAAGTATGCGTCTCTACATCAGTTTGACGGCTCTTTCGCTACGCAAGACAGCTTCTCAGGCAGGGCCTGGTACCCGGCTGGTTTATACCAAATAAAAAATATACCATTATTTATATAATAAGGCGATGCCGTAGCGTTGAGGGGAGGTAGTTTTTTTACTTCACCTTTTAACCCTTACCCACAATGGCTTATCCCTTTACATTATTGACCACCGTGGCCGAGTGCGACACCGTGCTGGAAGCGGCCCAGCTGGAGCTGCGCGACCTGAAAGTGCGCGAAACCGTGCTAACCGCCCAGGGGGAGCGCACCAGCGAAAGCGCCACCGACATCACCGCCGACCTGGCCGCCCAGACGGCCATCATTGGGGCCCTCACGCCGGTGGTACCCACGCTGCCCACGGGGAGCAGGGCCCGCATCAACACCGAGGCCGACCTGCGCCGCGCCTCCCAGCGCCACGAAAACCTGACGGCCAGCCAGCAGCTGCGCGGCCCCGTGGCGGCCCTCAACCGGGCCCTCGACCTGCGCCAGGTACAGGTGCAGATTGCCGAAATCAACACGTTTGTGACGGAAGCCACGGCCCGCAAAACAGCGCTGTAGCCCGCCCCGCCCTAGCTCTATCACCTAGTGTAGCAAGCCTCTTCCCGGACCGGGAGGAGGCTTTATTTTTTCCGGGGCCGCACCCGAGGAGAGCATCAAAAAGAGTGGGGCAATTCTGTTCCAGGGTAAGTTGCCACTGGCTGTGCCTGCTTCCAGACAGACCAAAAATTTGTACTGCCCCACACTTTTTGATGCTCTCCTCGGGTGCGGGCATCGTAGGTCACGTCTCGTCGTTGCACAACATCCGACCTGGAGGCGCGACCGACGAGACCCCAGGATGCGACTATCCATCACAATGACAGCTTTGGACACGCAACCAGCTTCCCCCTCTCGTCTGTCATCCTGAAGCCAGGAAAGAGTCTTCCTCCTTGGTGGCGGCAACGTTCCGGCAGCAGTTCGATATAGCCGTAGCTTTGTGCTAGCGCGTCGTGGCCTTGCTCCCCGCGCTCAGTTGCCCGGAGCTCCCCTTCGAGCGGTACCAGAAAGCTACCCTGCCTATATGTATTCATCCCCTAGCCTCAACATTCAGTACCGCCCCGACCTGGACATGCTTGCGGTGCGCTGGCTGGATGCCCTCCAGCCCGGCCAGTTTGAGCAGGACTACCGTACCATTATCACCGAGGGCCTTACCCACGGCACACCGCGCTGGCTCGTGGATGTGCGGCGTCGTCCCCACCCCACGCCTTCTATGGCCGAGTGGGCCGCCAACGTCTGGCTGCCCGAGGTAGTAGCGGCCCTGGCCCCGCGCCGGCCCCGCCTGGCCTACCTCATTTCGCCCAGCCGCGAAGAAGCCCTGCAAGCCAGCCCCACCCTGCAAGCCAGCATGCAGGCCGCTTCCGACCCGCATCGGGGCTATGACGTGGCCATCTTCAACAATGAGGGCGAGGCCACCCAGTGGCTCCTGGCGCACTAGCCACCTCGCCGGTGCCGGGGGCGGCGGGGGCAGGGACGTAGCGCGGCACCATAGGGCGGCAGAGGAAGCTAGCTGCCCCACCCGCGCCAGGCGGTGTAGTCAGCAAACGAGTCGGCGCGCACTACGCTTGGATGGACGTTCCTTTTGGGTGCTGCGTGCTGCTCATACCCCAGCCACTGACCCAAGCCGCCTGCTCCGGCTCTGGTTCAGCAGTGGCGCGGAAGTAGTCGGGTTGAGTTCAGAACGTCAGGCGGCGCTTGTCGCAGCATCTCTGCCGCCTCGTCTGGCCCCTTTTTAACAAAGCACTCCTACGGTACTCCTGGCTGCCCGGCTACTCGGCGGCTACGGCCTGGAGCCGGGCCAGGGGCGGGCCCAGGGTGTCGGCGGCGTACAGACTCAGCATGTTGCCGCTGATGCGGTAGCGCTGGGCACGGTTCAGGGCCTGCAGGAAAGCCCCCTCGGCGGCCAGCTCGGGGCAGCTGCTGCGGGTAGTCACCAGCGGCCCCAGCCGCAGCCGGCCCAGGGCCAGCAGCGTGTAGGGACCCGAAAACCGGTTGCAGTTGGCCCGGCCCTCGGCGCGGGAACGGGTGTCGCGGAGCACCAGAAAGGGCTGTTGTACGGCCGCCGCAGCCGGTTGACCGGCCAGCTCGCGCAGCTCCCAGCGCACATTGCGCAGCGCGGACGCCACCACGGTAGCCTTGCCGGTGTCAGCGGCGTTGGGCCGCTCACTCAAATCGAAGCTGCACGCGGTGGTAGCGAGCAGCACCAGCGCAGCGGCCGGACGAAAGCAGTCGGATAACAGCATGGCCATAGAGCAGGGATGAATGATGGTAGTTCGGAAGTAGCAACGCGACTCTTTGCCACTCAAATCGTTGCGCGACCCTCGCATGGCGCGGACGCCGGGCCGGGCAGGGTCGCTACAGTACTCAGAGTGCGCGGAATCATTCTGAGATACTAAAATCCTATCCAAATAGGCTAGGTAAGAACGGTCATGCTCATCTGGCGTGTGGACAGGAATCGAAAAAGCAGTCCTGAATGCTTGTTGAACGCCCTGTCGAGCATTCTGCGCATCAAGCAGCGAACGAGACCTCTCGCGTGCGGTCGTAACATGATTTACCACTGCACGCGAGATGTCTCGCGCTGCTCGACAGGACGTTCTTTTCTCTTACTGTCCACACAGCCTGGTTGGATAGGATCCAGGAAGCTGTTTGAGTTAGCATAAGAGCAGTCAAACCAGTGTAGAGACGCATCCTTGCGTCTTGTCGTTGGACGACAATCGTTGTGCCGCCGCGGCCGACGAGACGCAAGTATGCGTCTCTACACCCTTCCAGCGCTACCTCAAACAGCTTCTAAGGAGCGCCTGGTCTATGCTTACGTAGCCCGGCTGGTTTGGTGGCGCAGCGCAGCGGCGGTAGCGCGGGCATCTTCAGCCTGGCATCAGGCTGTGTGAACAGCAAGAAGAAGGAACGTGCTGTCGAGCATTCTGCGCATCGAGCAGAGGACGAGAGCTGACGTCCAAAGGAGGCGCAATGTCCCACAAGCGCTCCTGAACACCCAGCCAGTAAACGAGCACCCGGCTTTAAGTCAGCTACTGAGACAGTCGCACCACTATTGGCAAGGCGAATATGCCGAATACCCTATACCAGTGAGCATCAGTTACTTTTAATCTTATTTTAACCCTATTTACGAATCCAAGCACATCACTACTTCCGTAGCTGTTTCTGCCCCAGCCCGCTGGCAATTCTCTCGCTGGCAGTGCTTTGGGCTGCTGTTCTTTTCACCTCAATCTATTCGCTAATGCCAATAACCTTACCCCCGCCGTTGATGCGTGCCGCCGGCCTGAGTGCCTGGCTGCGCCGTGCCGCGCTCGGTGCCGCCCTGCTCGTGGCTGGCACGCCCGCCGCCACCGCCCAAACCGTGTTCGGCTTATCCGGCACCGACCTTACGTCGCTGGAGCTGACCAGCCCCACTACGCGCACCCGCAAGCCCATTGCCGGACTTACCTCGGGCCTGTTGCTGGTAGGCCTCGATTTCCGGCCCGCTACCGGCCAGCTATATGCCCTGGGCTACAACGCCGCTACCCAGCAAGGCCAGCTCTATATTCTCGACATTACTGCCGCCGGTGCCACCGTCCCGGCCACGGCCGTAGGCGCTCCGTCGTCGCTGCTGCTGGGCGGGCCCACCGAGCGCATCGGCTTCGACTTCAACCCCACCGTGGACCGCATCCGGGTGGTGAGTACCAACAACGGCAACTACCGTCTCAATCCCAACGACGGCGTAGCCACCACCGACGGCATGCTGGCCTTCACTACCACGGCCATGCCCGCCGACCCCAACGCGGGCCAGGACCCGTTTGTGGGCATTGCGGCCTACACCAACAGCTTCATCGGTGCCACGGGCACCACGCTCTACAACGTGGATGAGCAGCGCTCCATCCTCACGATTCAGAACCCGCCCAACGTGGGCACGCTCAACACCGTAGCCACGCTGAACACGCCGTTTCCGCTGAACACGCCTGGCAACACCTCCGACCTGGACATCTTTACTAACCCCATTACCCGGGCCGAGAAAGCATACCTGAGCCTCAACGTGCCGGACCCTGACCCCTCCCGCATCGGGCAGTTTATCACCGCGCTGTACGCCGTAAACCTGGCCACCGGCGCGGTAGCGCTGGAAGGCGGCGTGGGCGGCGGCAGCCCCTTCGACCCACCGACCAACGCCAACCCGGCCCCGGGCATCACCGATATTGCGGTGCAGATCCGGCGGACGGCCCCGGCCGTGAGCGGGCAGCTGCTCTACGCCGTGAGTGCCACCAGCAACCTGCTGTCGTTCTACTCCGGCGACCCCAGCAATATTATTTCCGCCGTTTCCATCACCAACATTGCCGACGGCCAGACGCTGGTAGGCACCGACTTCCGGCCCAACACCGGGGAGCTATTTGGCCTGGGCTACAACCCGACCACTGGGGAGTCGCGCCTCTATACCATCAACCTGACGACGGCCGGGGCAACGCCCGTGGGCGCGGCGCCCATCACGCTGAGCCTGGGCACTACCGCCGCCGCCGTCAATTCGGTTGGCTTCGACTTCAACCCCACCGTGGACCGCATCCGGGTGACGGGCAGCAACCGCACCAACTACCGCCTCAACCCCAACAACGGCGCATTGGCCTTCATCGATGGCACGCTGACGTACGCCCCCGGCGATGAGAGTGCCGGCCTCACGCCCCAGGTAGGGTCGGTGGCCTACACTAACTCCTTTGCAGGCTCTACGGCAACCATTCTGTACGATATTGATGAGGCCCGCAACCGCATTGTGCGCCAGGACCCACCCAACGCCGGCACGCTCAACACCGTCGGACAGCTGCTCGGCCTCACGATTGACCCGGCCAACGCCATCGTTGACTTTGATATGTACTTCGATGTGGCTGGCCAGGTAAACCGGCCCTTCATTGCTGTTAACAACGGAGGCAGCACTAGTTCCAGCCTCTATACGCTGGTGCCGAATGCGCTGACGACCAACGGCGACAAAACGGCCACCCTGGCTGGCTCCATTGGCCTGGGCATACTGGTCCGGGACATTTCGGCGCTGCCCGATCCGGCTACTGTTCCCAACAGCACCGCGGCCGTTGGTGGCCGGCTGCTCTACGGCATAGCTGGTGGCAACCTGGTATCGTTCGACTCCAACAACCCTGGGGTGCTGCGCTCGGCCGTGAACATCACCGGCCTGCCCACCGATGGCACGCAGGTGCTGGTCGGCGCTGATTTCCGGCCCGCTACCGGCCAGCTTTTCGCCCTGGGCTACAATGCCGCTGCCCAGCAGGGCCAGCTCTACACCCTCAACATTTCCAGCGGTGCGCTGAGCCCCGTGGGCAGCCTGCAGGCCATGCTGCTGGGCACTACGGCGCAGCGTATTGGGTTCGACTTCAACCCCGTGCCCGACCGTATCCGCATTGTTTCGGGCGAAACCCGGGTCAACCTGCGCATGAACCCTACCGACGGCACATTCCTGACGGATACGCCGGTGACCAATCCGGCCGGAGCGCCCACGCTGTCGGGAGTGGCCTACACCAACAACGACACCAACGCCGCCACCGGCACCACGCTCTACGGCTACGACCAGGCCCGCAACGTGCTGCTGCGCTCGATGGATGCCAACGCCGGCACTTACGTGGACCAGGCCGGTGCCTCAGGGCTCACGGCTAACCTGGCTACCGGAGTTGATTTCGACATCTTCGCCGACCTCACCGCGCCCGCTACGCCCGTTAGTACGGCCTTTCTGGTAGCTTCCCCGGGTGGTGCCACCACTGACAACCTCTACACCATCAACCTGACGACGGGTATTGCTTCGGCAGGTGCCCGCATCGGGGTAGGCAGCAACCTCACCGGTTTGGCCGCCTTCCTCACGCCGGTGGTAGTAGCCGACCTGACCTGGACGGGTTTCGTGGATACCCAGTGGGCGTTGGCCGGCAACTGGGAACCGATGCGGATACCGACCGCCGCCGACGACGTAAACATTCCTGATACCGCCAACGACCCGGTAGTGCGTGGTTCGCAGGTGGCCAGAAACGCTACCCTGGGCAGCGGCGCGCTGCTGACAATAGCGGCTAATAGCGTCTTGTCGCTCGATGGCAACTTCACCAACAACGGTGGCACTACCGCCGCCGGCGACCGGGGCGAGGTCCGCTTCACCGGTTCGGCGGCCCGGAGCATCAGCGGTACGGTTTCTTTCTTCAACACCCTGACGGGCGGCTCCGGCGGCCTGGCCCTCAACGCTCCGGTGCGCGTGCAGCGGGTGCTGGTGGTGAGCGGCACGGTAACGTCTAACGGCAACCTGACGCTGCTTTCCAACACTACCGGCACTGGCCAGGTGCTCCAGACGGGCGCCAACAGCGTGACCGGCAACGTGACGGTGCAGCGCTTCATTACGCCCTCCAACAGCGGACTGGGCTACCGCCACTACTCCGCGCCCGTAACGGGCAGCACCGTGGCCGACCTGGCTACGCCCGGTTTCACGCCCGTAGTTAACTCCGACTACAACACGGCGGCGGACCCGAGCCTGGTGTCGCCCTTCCCCACGGTGTTCAGCTACGAGCAGAGCCGGGTGACGAGCAGCGGCGACTACGCAAAGGATTTCGATAAAGGATTCCAGTCGCCGGCCGCGCTGAGCAGCCCGCTGGAAGTAGGCCGCGGCTACACCGTGAACATCGCCGGTACGCAAACCGTGGACTTCGTGGGCACGGTCAATAGCGGGAACATCAACCAGAGCGGCCTGTCGCGCAGCGCTGCTCCCGCCTCGCAGGATGCCACGGGCTGGCAGCTGCTGGGCAACCCCTACCCGTCGCCTATCGACTGGGATGTGGTGGGCCGCTCGAACGTGGACGGCGCGGTGTACGTGTTCCGCTCCACGGATGTGTATGACGGCACCTACTCGAGCTACGTGGCCGGCAACGGCGGCGTAGGCGTGAATGGCGGCTCCGACCAGATTGCCATGGGCCAGGGCTTCTTCGTGCGTGTCACGACGCCGGGCACTTCCAATGGACAGGTGAGCTTCACCAACGCGGCCCGCATTACGGATGGTAGCAACCCTATCTTCCAGCGTACCGCCGCCACCGACCCGATGGTACGCCTGGAGTTGCGCGGCACCAGCGGCCCCGCCGATGAAACCCTGGTGTACTTCGATGCCAGCGCCACTGTCGGCTTCGACTCAGCCCTGGATGCCTACAAGCTCACGGCTGGCACGGCCCCCGTGCTGGCCACCGAAGCGGCCGGTGCCGTGCGGCTGTCCATCAACGCCCTCCCGGCGCTGACGACTGCCGACGTAACGGTGCCCCTGCGCTTGCAGGTGTACCAGAACGGCACCTTCACGCTCCGCGCCGCGGGCCTGACGAATGTGCCGACCGGCACCTACGTCTACCTGCGCGACGCGCAGACCGGCGCTACCATCGACCTGGCCCAGCAGGCTAGCTACTCGTTTGCGGCTGTTGCCGGCACGCAGGCCCCGCGCTTCTCGCTGTTGCTCACGCAAAGCAAAGTGCTGGCTACGGCTCCCGTGGCCCTGGCTCAGCAGGTCAGCCTCTATCCTAACCCGGCGCGCCAGGCAGTGGCTATCAGCCTGCCGGCCGACCTGCGCCAGCAGGCCGTAGCCGTGACGCTGGTTAACACGCTGGGCCAGGTGGTACTTCGCCAGACCCTGGCCGCCGGCCGCACCGCCGTCGACCAGCAGCTGCCGCTGACGGGCGTTAGCAAAGGCGTGTACACGCTGCGTCTGACTACTGCGCAGGGCGTTGTCAATAAGCGCCTCGTGGTTGAGTAAATGGGCTTGTTAAGGCTTCTCCCGGACGGCTCGGTGCCGTCCGGGAGTTGGCTGGCCTTTCCTTTCACTTTGTCTTTGCCTCCCTGCCATGAACTATATTGTCTCCACGCTACGCTTTTCGGTAGCTGCTGCTGGCCTGAGCTTGCTCAGCAGTCAGTGGCAGCCCGCCCAAGCTCAGGGTCCCGGTACCGGCGGCCCCCGCCCCGGTGTTACCACTGCTCCTATTGATGGCGGCGTTTCGCTGCTACTGGCTGCTGGGGCCGCCTACGGCCTCAAGCGCCTCCGGCAGAACCGACGCCGCTAACCTAATACCTGATCCTACGAAAGGGGGAGCCGCTGACAGTCAGCGGCTCCCCCTTTCGTGTGTAGCGCCGGTCTGGCAGATGCCGCTTATAGCGGTTTCACGAACGGTGTACTGGCCTGGGAAGTAGCGCGACTTTGTAGTTCGCGTCCCCGCGCCAAAGGACCGTTCCAGGACGCGGACTACAAAGTTCGCGCTACTATCCGCTCGTACACCGTTCGTAAAACCGCTGTAGAGGCTGTTTGAGTTCTTAGAAACGGTCATGCTTTATCTGGCGTCCGCCTGTCGAAGCATAACCGGACTCTTTTTGCCTGTTCGGACAGGCTCTTACCCCACTGAAGTTCCTACCAACGCAGAAAGCCCTTTACCACCTGCGCGGTAAAGGGCTTTCTGCGTTGAATACCTGTTATCCCTCCGGCCAGGAAGGTCCGTCGCTCTGCTGCGCGCCGCTCAGGATGACAGACGGCTTTACCGGTCTAGGAACACTACATTCCTGCGCTACTGCTGCTTGCCGCACTCGGCGCAGAAGCGCTGGTTGGGCTTCATCGTGGCCCCACAATCAGAGCAGAACCTTTCCTTGGGCTGAGCCGCACCGTTGGGAGTGCCGCACTCGGGGCAGAATTTCTTGTTGGCGTCGAGTGTGGTCTGGCAGTTTTTGCACTGCACGATGCTGCCCCGGTTCACGAAGTCCAGCTCCTTGGTGTAGTCCTGGGCGCGGGTTTTGGTCTGTATCTGCTCCCGGGCGGCCTGGGCTTGTTGCGAGGCCAGCTCCTCGTGCTCGTCGGGGGCACAGTCTTCGCAGAGGCCGGCCTTGCCGTTCCAGCACACGTCGGGGCACACCCAATGGCCGCAGCGGGTACATTGCTTGAAGTGCTTTTTGCCTTCGAGCACGGCGGTTTCCAGGGCTTCGTCGTGGGCCTTACCGCCCACGGCGCGCTGCATCTGGTAGGCCGCGTTGCCGGCATCGTGAAACATGCCGCCAAACAAGCTACCCGCCGCGTTGAGCAGGCTGGTGGCCATGCCCATGGTGTTGGTCTGGAACCGCGACATATGGCCGTTGCGGCACTTATCGCAGTAAAATTTGAACTGAAAGCCTTTGTCCGTGGACAGGTCGTCGTGGTTGGCAACAAACTGAATAAGGTTGCTCATAGCTGGAAAGGTCGAATGATTGGCGGCTTAAAAGTAGCATATCTACATAGTGAAGTTATGGTACTCATAAAAAACACCCGCCGGGAAGTCCAACGGGTGTTTTTCATTGCTACAGGCGCCCGCCATGCTACGCGGTGCCCGGTGCCTGACGGCCCTGCTGATTTTAGATTGGCCTTGGTTAAAAGTTTGGCCCAAAAGTTACGTGGCTAAATCGCACACTTGATTAGGAGAATGGTACCTATCGGCACGTAAAATTACCGATAAGCGTTCGAAACACCCTTTTCTTTCTCCCTGGCAACGAGTAGGACGGTGCGGAGTTGTTACCTTCCCAGCACTACCCTTTCCCTCTCAGGTTCCGCCTTCGCCTATGCACACGCTCCTCCAGCACATTGCGCAGTTTACCACCCTTTCTCCGCAACTGGCCGAGGAGCTGCGCCAGCGCGCGCAACACCACTGCTTCGGCAAGAACGAACTGCTCCACACAGCCGACACCGTGTGCCGGCGCACGTACTGGATTCAGCAGGGACTCGTGCGCATCTACTTCAACAAGGACGGCAAAATCGTGACCGATGGCTTTGCGGCCGAAAACCAGTGGATGACCTCGGCCTACAGCTTTATGCGGGGCGTGCCAGACCCCTACGCCATTGCCGCCGTTGAGCCCACGCAGGCGTATTCCTTGTCGCTGGAGGACTTGCTGCACCTGTTTAACCAGTTTCACGAAATGGAACGCTTCGGGCGGGTCATCATGAGCGCACAGTTTCTTGAGCAGTCGGAACGCCTGAATTCGTTGCGCTTCACCTCGCCGGCCGAAAAGTACCAGCACTTCTGCACCCATTACCGGCCGATTCTGGCCCGCCTGCCGCTGGGCATGGTCGCCTCGTACCTGGGCATCACCCCGGAAACACTCAGCCGGGTCCGCGCCAAGGGGTAAAGGGCCGCGGCCAAGAGCTGAGGGACCGGATGATCGAAAAACAGCGGTCCGCCCGGTATTTTTTGATTGTAATCAAGTAGCGCCGGGAGGCGGGAGCCGCACCTTTGCCAGATGCTTCCTCTCCGTTTCGCCGGGGGCCGCTGGTCGGCCTGGCCCCTTGTTCTTGTGCCGCTTGGCGCCCTCGAATACCTGCTGGGCGAGTACCCGGGCTGGGTGCTCATTGCCTGGGTGACGCCTATGCTCTGGCTGGTATTCTTCCAGCACCCCCGGCCTTGGGTGGCCTACGTGGTGGGAGTTCTGGGCCTCACGCTCGTGTACAGCACGCAGCACATAGTCAATATTTTAACGGGGCCGGCCTTTCACCTGACCAACCTCGTGTTTGCCGCTACCTACCTGCTTCCCTTTCTGCTGAGTCGGGCCCTGGCCTCCCGCGTGCCCCCGGCGGGCCGCTGGCTGCTGTTGCCCCTGGCGGCGGTCAGCGTCGAGTACGGCCTTGCCCTCGGCCCCAACGGCACGTGGGGCTCAGTGGGCTACTCGCAGGACAGCGTGTACCTCTTGCAACTGACGGCCTGGACGGGCATTTATGGGGTCACCTTTCTGGTGTACGCCACGGCGGGCCTCCTGTTCGCGGCCCTTCGGCAACGGCGGGCGGGCCAGCGCGGCGTCCGGCCGGTTGGGCTGGCGCTAGGGCTGCTCGTCGTCTGCTTCGGTTTGGGGTGGCTGCGGGTGCAACAGCAAGTCCCGGCGCGGGCGGGGGTGCAGGTGCTGGGCCTCACGTTTCAGGACGCGCGCTCGTGGCCCTGGTTCCGGGAAGTGGTGTGGGACCAACACCTAACGTTGGGCCGCGACAGCGCGCTACTCCGGCAAAAAGCCGGGGCCGCGCACCGCTACTACCTGGCGCAGACGCAGCAGTACGCGCAGCGGTACCGGCCCCAGTGGGTCATTTGGCAGGAAGCGGCCCTGGTCGTCTACCGGCCCGACTATGCGGCCTTTGCCGCCCGCAATGCCCACTTTGCGGTAGCGAACGGGCTGTACCTGGGCGTGACGTATTTCCTGGTGGACCGGGGCTTCCCGGCCCGGCCCGGCACGAACCACCTGACCATCTTCTCTCCCCAAGGGGAGGTGGTCTACGACTACGTGAAGAACAAGCCGGTCAGCGGGATGGAACCGGCCGTGGCCGCGCAGCAACCGCCCACCGTCTTTCGGGTCGGACCCGTGGCCTACGCCGGGGCCATCTGCGCGGATTTCGATTACCCCGGCCTTATCCGGCAGGTCGGGGCGGCCGACATCGTGTTTGCCCCGGCGGCGGACTGGCCCGGCATTCGGGACCTGCACGCCCGCATGGCGGCGACACGGGCCGTCGAAAACGGCTTTGCGCTGTTTCGCATCACGGGCCAGGGCAAAAGCAGCCTGACGACGGCCTACGGGGAAGTGGTGCGCAGCCAGTACCACCTCGCCCCCGACGTAAAGGCCTTTGTGGCGACCGTGCCGGTGCAAAAGGTGTGGACCCCCTACCGGGCGTGGGGCGACGTGTTTGCCTGGCTTTGCCTGGGAAGCTTGCTCGGGTTAATCGTGGGAGGCGCTGGCTTCGCGCAAACCGCTTTTTGGCGGCCATAATTTCGTCTCAACGCGCTGATACCAGGTTTTTTCCTGTGCTCCCATGAATGAGTCACCTTTGCTGAAAACCGTCGTTACGTACGGCCTGGTGCTGGGATGCTCCCTCTGTCTGTATACGACCTTGATGTGGCTGACCCGGTTGGATACGGTTTATCTGGCCACCGGTCAGTACCTGGACGTGGCGGTGGTCGCACTTCCTGTGGGGGTGCTGGCCGCCGCGATAAATCAGCAGCGTCGGCGGGCGTACCTGCCGGGGTGGCAGCGCGTGGGCCTGGCCCTGGGCGTGGCCATCGTGGCGGAATTAGTGTACCGGCCCTACTTGGCGCTTCATCACAACTGGCTGAACCCGGAGTGGTTTTCCTTTGTGCTGGCCCTTGAGCAGGCGGAGTTGCTGGCGGCTGGGCGGAGCGCGGCCGCCATTGCCGCCGAACTGGCCCGGCTCCAGGCGGCCCACGCCCGGCAGACGGGGGTGTTTTCGGGGTTCTGGATTTCGGCGGTGGTACTGCCCGCCCTCGTGGCCCTGCTAACGCTGCCTTTTCTGCGAAACCGACCGAAAGGAGTCGTGGAGCAATAAGGCAGCCAACGGGCTAGTGACTCCGCCTGCCTTCCCCCTACTGCCGCCGCAGGATAGTATGTGGCGTAATTCGTCGGACCACTATGAAGGATGCATGTAACATTGGGACCAAACTTTTAACCAAGGCTTAGATTCTACGCGCCATCCATGCGCACGATTTTGGCGTGAACGAGCCAAGCCCAGCCACCAGCTCCTGCTGGCTGGGCATCACGGCGTGGATATTCTTGTAGGCCATCGGCGCTTCATGCACGCCCCCACCCTGGAACACTACGCCATGATCCAGCAGGTATTGGCGCACCGCCGATTCGCTCAGCTCCTGCTTGGCCCGGGTCCGCGACATAAGCCGGCCGGCCCCGTGCGCCGTCGCGCTTAGAAGCTGTTGTTTGAGGTAGCGCAAAAATGGTCAGAGTAGAGACGCGACTCTTCGCGTCTCCGCACCCGCGCCGCAAGGCCGATTTCGTTCAATATAGAGACGCTAAGGGTCACGTCTCTACATCGTTCCAATGGTATTTTTGCTACCTCAAACAGCTTCTTAGTGAATCGGCCACGCCCCGGCCACGCACGATAAAACCGGGAACCGCATTGCGTCGTTTCTTTGCCTTTCTATGCCCTGCCTCGCCACCTCCGCCCGCTACACGCTCGACTTGCCCGCCGGCCACCGCTTTCCCATCGCCAAGTACGAGCTGATTCGGGAGCAGCTGCTGTGGCAGGGCATCGCGCCGCCCCACGATTTCTACGCCCCCGGCCTGTGTGCCGAGGAAGACGTGCTGCGCGTGCATACGCCGGAATATTGGTACAAAGTGCGCGACCTGCGCCTGTCGGCCGCCGAGGTGCGCCGCCTGGGCCTGCCGCAGAGCGAGCGGCTGGTGCTCCGGTCGTTGAGCAGCTCGGCAGGCACGGTGCAGTCGGCGCGGCGAGCGTTGCACGATGGCGTGGCGCTGAACCTGGCCGGGGGCACCCACCATGCCTTTGCCGACCGGGGCGAAGGGTTTTGCGTGCTCAACGACATTGCCATTGCCGCCGCCCACCTGCTCCACCACGGCCTGGCCCGGCAGGTGCTGGTCGTCGACCTCGACGTGCACCAGGGCGACGGCACGGCCAGCATCTTTCGGCACGAACCCCGGGTGTTCACCTTCAGTATGCACGCCGGGGCGAATTATCCGCTGCGCAAGGAGCAGTCGGACCGGGATATTGCGCTGCCGCTGGGCACCGAAGATGCCGCGTATCTGGGCCAGCTCACGGCTGTGCTACCCGCGCTGCTGGCACAGGTACAGCCCGACTTCGTGTTTTTCCAGGCCGGCGTCGATGTGCTGGCGACCGATAAGCTGGGCAAGCTGGCGCTGACGCAGGCCGGCTGCCGCGCGCGCGACGAATTTGTGCTCGGCCTATGCCGGCAGCACAGTTTGCCGGTGGCCGTGAGCATGGGCGGCGGCTACTCCGAGCGCATCGGCGACATCGTGGACGCACACTGCAACACGTTCCGGGTGGCGTATGAGCTGTTTGGGTGAGCCTATTCCCTAAAAAGTTCTGGCGGTACCTTTGCGTGCATGAACCTGCACAACCCCGCCACCGACCTGCCCGCCGCCAATTCGTTGCCCACGCCCGCGCCCACCCAGGCCGCCGGCACGCCGGCGCAGAAAGCATTTCGGCAGGCCATTCTCGATGTGGAGAACCTGCGGGAGCGGCTGGGGGAGCTGGAAGCCGGGCAGGCCGAAGCCCGACGGCGCTACTGGCAGCAGGTGGGGCCGCTGGCCCAAACGGTGGTGGCCGCCCGCCGCGCGCTGTTTGAGCCCCTGGAAGAAGCCCTGCTCCTGCCCTATTTCAGCCGCATCGAGCACCGCCAGATCGGGGAGCTCATCGTGGCCAATGCCCGGTCATTGCGCGACCGGTTTGGGGAAGACGTGGCCGATATTTTTCAGCGTCACGCGCCTGCTTCGCCACCGACCAGCGCGTTTTCGGCCCAAGATGAAGCGCCGCCGCAAGCGGATGGCGAACAGGGTGCGGAACCAGGAAAGCGCAAACCCAAAGGCCAAAAGGCGAAAGCGGCGCAGGCCCAGCGGGAGGAGGAGGAAAAGCTGCTCGGCAACACCAAAAACCTGTACCGCCAGCTGGCCCGCGCCAACCACCCCGACCTGGAGCGTGACCCGGCTCTGGCCCTGGAAAAAACAGCCCGCATGCAGCAAATCACGCGGGCATACGAAACCAACGACCTCTACACGCTGCTGCAGCTACTGGCCGAGCACGCGCCCGGCAGCGCCGACCACGAGTCGGAGGACTTGCTGGCTCGCTACACCCAGGCCCTGCGCAAGCAGCAGGACGAGCTGAAGCAGCGCATGAATGAGCTGAAGTATGGCACCACCAGCGCCTTTGCCGCCACCGGCAAAAAGCAGGAAGCCGAGCTACGCCAGGTAAAGCGCCAGCTACGGGCCGAGGTAGAGTACCTCCAGCAAGTGGGCCAGCTGCTGCAAGAGCCCGATGGGATACGTGAGGTACTACGCCAGCTAGCCGACGCGGGCCACGAGGCCATCTGAGCCGCCCGAAATACGGAAAACGGCCGTTGGCCTGAAGCCGTGTCTGGGTTTCAACGCAGAAGTCGATTCTCTCCTGCCGGGCTGATCAACTCATCTTAGTAGCCTGCTTTGCTGCTTGATGTGAATTCCTACACATCCTCCAAAGGCAGCTGAACGGCCAAAGACACAGAAACAGGCCGGCGCACAAAAAAACACCCCAACGGGCCTTGTGGCCGGCTGGGGTGCGTAGTCGGGCGAGTCGCAGCGTGCGTTATGCGCCTTTGGAGGCCAGAATATCAACCATTTCGATAACCGGATCGGCTGACAACAGCTCGGCGGCATTGGCCATGAGGGCGGCGGCTACCTGTCCCCCGAGGTGGGCTTTGCGGCCGGCATCATCGGGGAAAGTGTCGAAAATGCCGAACGTGGATGGCCCCAGCTGGATACCGTACCAGGTGATGGTGGCGGGCTCATCCTGGACGATGGGCAACCCGCTGCGCAGGAAATCGGCAACGGCCTGTTCTTTTCCGGGTTTGGCTTCCAGCCGCACCAGCAATCCTACTTTTACCATGACACACGGGTTTGAGAGTGAGTATCTAATACTATTGTAGCTACGTAAGCCCAGCCGCAACCGGATTGTTTTTCGGGGCCGGCGAGTGGCAGCGGGCCCCCGGAGCTGCGTTGCAGTGCCCCGTGTGCTACTCCAGAAACGCCGCTATTTGCCGCAGCACGGCCGGGTCGCGCATGATGCGGTTGTGGCCCAGGCCATTGGTAGGCCGAAAATCGAGGCCGGGCCAGCTGCGGGCAACATCCTGGGCCTCACTGAAGGGAATCGTTTCGTCGGCGCGGTCGTGCAGCAGCAGCACGCGGCCGGCCCAGTCTTTCGGCCCGGCCTGCGTCAGGCTAAAGCTCTCTACCTGCCGGCCGCCCTGGGTTTCTACGTGCCGCAGCATACGCGTGGTCACCTTCGGGGGTAGCCGCAACAGCCCGGCGAAGCGCTGAAACACGGCCGGCGTGCTGCCCGGCACGCTCAGCAGCACCAGGCGCGGCAGCGTCGGCTGCCCCGCCTGGTGCTGCTGAGCGTGCTCCGTATTGAACCGTACGGGCAGACCCGCCGTGGCCGCCGCCCCAAACGAATGCGCCACCACGCCCCACACCGGCCCCACGGTATCGGCCACGAGCTGAATAGCAGTTCCAAACTCGGGCAGCGTTGTGCGCCGGCCCGCCGAAGCGCCATGCGCGGGCCCATCGAAAGCCACCACCCGGTACCCGGCCTTCCGTAAGGACTGCGCCAAAGCCCCCCAGAAGCTGGCGCGGTGTTCCCAGCCATGCACCAGCAAAATGGTCGGCGGCGCGGCGCTCTGGCTGGGCGCAGTCCATTCATAGGCCACCAAAGCGCCCGAGCCAAAGGGCAGCTCAAACCGCCGCGCCCCAGCCACTGCAGCTGCTTCCCACTGTTTCACCGGCAACCGCCGGGGCGTGGTAAATAGCCGCCAGGCAGCCCGAAAGGCCAATGTGGTTGATACGAGAGCCAGCAGACGCAGCTGCAAGCGAATTAGTTGCAAGGATGTGGGCACTGGTAGAAGCTGAAGTGAGGAAGCAACAAAATGGCAGCAGCAACACCGCGGCCAGATTGTGTACTGCTATAGACGGACATATTGGGCGTTACCCTGTTTCATCCGGCCGCTGCTGGCCGAAGCATTTTACGGGCAATGATAGTAAGCCCTGGCCCAACCGGCCCGCCGTGACAATGCTCATACGGAAACAAGCAAGCCGAGTGGTGGCCCCAACTGCCAGGCTGCTATAGCGATTTTGCGAACCACAGAGCCGGAATGTAGAGACGCCTAGTTGCGTCTTGTCGCCCGCGCCGCTGTTGCGGTATCGTTCAACGACGAGACGCAATTATGCGTCTATACCTCCGGCTGGGCACACCATTCGTGAAACCGCTATAGCAGACGAGCTACGGATTGGCCGCACCCATTCACTCTTTCGTAGTAGGGCAAGCTGCCTTCGAGCGGCTGCTCGTAAGCCGCGCCGCGCTCTATTTTTTTCACCTTCACTTGCATTGCCCCCATGGCCCGATTCACTAGCGCCGCTGCCCTTGCGCAAGCGCAGCATACTCCTCTGATTCCCGTTTTTTACCACGCCGAGGCCCCCTATGCCAAGCGCATGCTGCAGGCCTGCTATGCGGGCGGAGTGCGCATGTTTGAGTTCACGAACCGTGGTCCGCATGCGTTTGAGGTGTTTTCCGAGCTGCAAGCCTTCGTGGAGGCCGAGTATCCGGATTTGCTGCTGGGAGCCGGCACTATTTACACTGCCGCCGAGGCTGAGCGTTTCATTGCCGCCGGTGCCGACTTCATTGTGCAGCCCGTTATCAGCGCCGAGGTAGCGGCCGTGTGCCAGCGCCACGACCTGGCCTGGCTGCCGGGCGCCATGACGCTAAACGAAATTTACCAAGCCACCCAGCTGGGCGCTACGCTGGTCAAAATATTTCCGGCCAGCTTCGTAGGACCGGCCTATATCACCACCCTGCGCGGCCCGCTGCCGCAGGTGCCATTCATGGTAACCGGCGGCATCGAGCCCGACCCGGCCACGCTGGCGGAGTGGTTTCGCGCCGGCGCTACCTGCGTGGGCATTGGCTCCCAGCTTTTCAAATCCGATGATCCGGCGGCTTTGTCGGCTACCATTGCGGAGCTCCTGCGGGGTATTAATGCGCTACGCTCTTAACGGTTGTGGGGCGTCTGCTTTTCGGGTACTGCGCCACCTGAAGCCCCGCAACCGGACCCGGCGGTACCGGACTCTTCAGCCGCAGCAGACTTACGTCGTCCTGCTGTTACGCAGTGCCTTCGTTCAAGCGCTGCCAGAGAGTAGCGCGAACTTTGTAGTTCGCGTCCCCGCGCCAGGAAAGCGGCCCGAACGGCGCGGGGACGCGAACTACAAAGTTCGCGCTACATCCTGCTGCGTAACAGCAGTTACGTCGTCCTGCTTTCCAGCTGCCACTTAATGCGAGTATAGGCAATACGAAAGCCGTTTTTCTCGGCATTGCGCTGCGACTGGCTGCCCGGCAGCGCGCCCATCATGGCGAGGGTGCAGCCTTGCCGGGCGGCGTAGCGCAGCCGGGCCGCCAGCAGGGCCGACTGTGCACCCTGCCGACGGCCCGCCGGCACGGTGCTGGCTCCCATGAGCAAGGCCACGTCGTCGTGCATGAACAAGCCACCAGCCGCCACCGCCTGTCCGTGTAGCTCGGCCAGAAAAGGGGCGGCTCCGGTGCTGCTGGCACTTATGGTTCCGTAAGCCCGCATGAAGTCGTCGAGGCCGGCTCCCTCGGTGCTCCACCCGGCGGCAGCGGTGCGGGCCCAGTCTGAAACTTCATCGGCACCGATACGGCGCGTGCGCAGCTCCGGATTGTGAGGTGGTGCCGCCAGGGAGTCGTTGGGGCTCAAGGGGCGGTAGAGTACGGTGGTGTATTCCAGCGGCCGGTAGCCGCGCGCCGGTAGCAGGGCCAGCAAAGCCGCGTCGGCCAGCGGACTTACTTCGTGGTACACGGGCGCGTGCCGCTCGGCGAAAAAGGTTTCTATCTGGGTCAGCTCTGCCGCGCCTACGGGCTCAAACAATCCCAACCCGAAGGTCTGCGTCAATGGTGACTCCACACCGTCGAACAGAGCGTAGGCGCCGGCTACGGGTATCCACGTAGCATTGCTTTCGGGTGACAGTCGGCAGCGGGCCTCCACGAAGTTGGCATTGGCCTGGGCTTCGGTGCGCTCCAGGCGCCGGGCTAGATTCTGGTCAGCAAATAGCATAGTAGTCTGCGGGGGGACAATACGGGCCACAAGGTAGGCGCTGGCACCAGTTCTTTGCTGTGGATTCCAGTAGGTTATTGGCGGCGGCCGGTCATTCTGGTGTTTTGCAAAGCTACCGGGTTTCATCACGCATCATTATCCACGGGCCTGCGGGCCATGCAGCCGCCGAAGCAGGCCAACCCCGCTGCCGCCACCACCCACTACACTCCCCGGCCGGCCTATTGGAAAAAGCCCAAAGTGCCGCCGCCCAATGCAGTACATTTGCCTTTTGTTGCTTGTGCTTTTTTGCTCAAATTCTCAGTTGATGTCCTTTTTACTACGTGGTTTTTTAACTACCGCATTAGTTGGCAGTCTTGCTTTCGGCAGCCAGGCCCAAACTACCCCACCCGCTGCTCCGGCCACTACGGCCACTCCAGCGCTGCTGCTGCGGCCCAACCAGATGGTGGGCGAGAAGTACAAGGAGTACCTGAACAAGCGCTACGCCGCCGATAAGGAAGCCCGCGCCGTAATTCACCTCTTCAACCGCAAACACACCGGCGGCGTGGTATGGCTGCTCACCGGCGCCGGAGCCATCGGATTCGTAGCCTCCCAGGCCGGCACCAAAACCACCAGTTCGGGCACCCACACCGTCGAGGTCACTCCGCTGGGCTGGGGCCTGCTGCTGGGCGTGTTTGGCGGGGTTGGCATTGGCAAGCTGGCCCGCTTCAACAACGAGAAGCTCTACGCCACCCTGGCCGACTACGACCTGAGCCATGCTTTCCCCGGCACCGTGATGGGCAAGGTACAGGACAAGGACTACCGCTAAGCACCGGCCCGCCAGCCCGCCCAAAAACGAAACGGCACCGAAAAGCTGCTCTTGCTCACCACCGGGTCGCGCACGTCCTCGAAATAGTTCTGCTCGGCGCGCGCGCAGGCATTCACCCGGCTGTTCACGCCCGAGCCCAGCACGCGCCGGAAGTAGTTGTTGACTACGTAAGCCGTACCGCCACGGTAGCTCGGGCGGCGAATGCAGGCATAGCACCGCGCATTCGCCCTCTGTGCAGCAGGTTTTCACTGGCTTCCGGATCAAGGTTGATTCTGTCCGCTACAAAGCCAAGTATAGTGAAATCTTTATGTATACAGTCGTTGTCGGGAATGCTGTCTGTCAGGATGTTGGCCTGGCCAGCCCCACTTGCTCCAACGCAAAGCGCCGGCCAGAGAGCTTCTCAGGCCGACGCTTGCGGATGTTATCCAATCGTATGTGCTGCGTTTTCCAACGCCTTTGCGCGGTGGCTACGAGCTGCACGACAGGGTAGCGCTGCCGGGCTTCTCGCGGGCCCATTCTGGCCGTTTGGCGGCCAGGCTCTCGTGCTCGGGGTGCTCGGCAAACGGAGTTTTGAGCACCTCCATCAGCTCATTCAGCAGCGACAAGTCGCCGGTTTCAGCGGCTTCGATGGCCTGCTGGGCGAGGTAGTTGCGCAACACATATTTAGGATTCGCCCGTAGCATACCTTCCCGAGTAGCCTCCGGACTGGCTGGTTCCCGGCGCAGGCGCAGCGTATAGTCCAGCAACCATTGGTATAGAGCCGTTGGCGCGGGGGCGGCCTCCGTTTCGTACGACACCGCGCCCAAGAGTTCCCGCGCGGTGGCGGCACCAGTGTCCGGGCTGCTTACCAGAGCGGGAACCGCGTGCGAAAGGTGGCGGAAAAACAAGGTCATATCCACCTGCGCGTCGGCCAGGGCTTCGTGCAAGGCACCGAGTAGCACGTGGTCTTCTTCGGGGGCCAAAGCAGTGAGGCCCAGCTTGCGCAGCAGCAGCTCGTGGCGGGTGGTTTCCAGCGTTGTCGTGTAGTGGTCCAGCGCCGGCCGCAGCGCTTCCGGGTCATCTACCAGATGCGCCAGGGCGCGGGCCAGCTGCCAGAGGTTCCAGAGCGCCACGTTGGGCTGCTGCCCGAAAGCGTAGCGGCGGGAGCCAAAATCGGTCGTATTGGGCGTCCAGTCGGGGTCGTAGGGCTCCAGCCAGCCGTAGGGGCCGTAGTCGATGGTCAGCCCCAGAATCGACATGTTATCCGTGTTCATCACTCCGTGCACAAATCCCACCGCCATCCAGTGCGCTACCATCACGGCTGTGCGGCGGCAGATTTCGGCAAACCACTGCACATACACCGCACTGGAAGGCTCGCCCAGCTCGGGGTAGTAGCCCCGAATCACGTAGTGGGCCAGGGCCCGCAGATTGTCCAGTTCGCCGGCAGCGGCCAGCAGCTGAAAGTTACCAAACCGCACAAACGTCGGGGCCACCCGCGCCACGATGGCTCCGGGCTCGGGCCGCGCATTACCGTTATAAAACATGTCGCGCACCACCTCGTCGTTGGTACGCACCAGGCTAAGGGCGCGCGTGGTGGGCACACCCAGGTAATGCATGGCCTCGCTGCACAGGAATTCGCGTAGCGATGAGCGCAACACCGCCCGTCCATCGGCCCGGCGCGAATAGGGCGTGGGGCCGGCCCCTTTAAGCTGAATTTCCCAGGCGGAGTCATCTACGGCCCGTATTTCGCCCAGGCAAATGGCGCGGCCGTCGCCGAGCTGCCCGGCCCAGTTGCCGAACTGGTGCCCGCCGTAGCGCGCTGCAAAGGGCTTCATGCTGGGCGTTACCAGGTTACCAGCCAGAGCATCCACGGCCGGCCCGCGCTCGGCCGGTTTGGTCAGGCCCAGAAAATCAGCCAGCTCCTCTGACCAGGCCAGCAGCTGCGGATCGGCCACGGGCGTGGGCTCTACGCGGGAATATTGGTAACCAGGCACTTGGCGGGGGCTTCTATCGAAGGAAGCTTCACCGCGTAGCGACTCGACAAAAGAGTTATGAAAAGGGACTTGATCCAAAGATTGAGCAGTAGTAGGCATAGGAGCGGGGAAGAAGCACGAGTACAACAACTGCGACGCACGTTGGCACTCGTGTAGAGAGAAAGTACAAGTAGTGGTGAGTCGGTAAACGCGCCAACCACTGCCGCAAGTTCGCTAACTGCATATTGACAGCCATGTTTGCCCCTGCTTCTGCTCGCTGCGGCAACCTAGCGCGGTGCTCTGGTCGGTGTAGACAGCGAGCTACTAAATTGCGCTGCGCGGCAGATAATGGCTATTTTACCGCTGCTATGAACCGCTTCGACCGTATCACTTCTATTCTCATTCAGCTACAGACGCGGCGCGTGGTGAAAGGGCCTGACCTGGCCGGCCGCTACGGCGTGAGCCTGCGCACCATCTACCGCGACCTGCGCACGCTGGAAGAAGCCGGGGTGCCGCTGTGCGGCGAGGCGGGCGTAGGCTACTCTCTGGCCGACGGCTACCGCCTGCCGCCGGTCATGTTTTCCCGGCAGGAGGCCACGGCGCTGCTGACGGCCGAGAAGCTCGTCGGCCAGCTTACCGATGCCCACACGGCCCAGCTCAGCGGCGCAGCCATGGACAAGCTGCGGGCCGTGCTGCGCCGCGCCGACCGTGACTACCTCGAGGAGTTGAGCCCGCGCATCACCATCCTGCCGCCGGGCCGGGCCCACGCTACCCCACTGCCGCCCGCGTCGAACCTGCATCAGCTGCTGCTTAGCGGCATTGCCGAAAAACGCGTGGTGCACATGCACTACCGGGCCGGCTACCAAGCCATTCCCAGCCAGCGCGAGATTGAGCCCATCGGCATTTACCTCGGCTACTACTGGCATGTGGTAGGCTTCTGCCGCCTGCGCCAGGAGTTCCGCGACTTTCGTCTCGACCGTATCGGGGATGTGCACCTGCGCGATGAGCACTTCGCGCCCCGCCCCGATACGCTGCACTCGTACTGGGCGCAGCAGGCAGGGCAGCGGCCCACGGAGCCGGCCGTGGTGCGTTTCGCGGCTGCCGCGCTGCCGCATGTGCAGGAAAACAAACACCACTTCGGTCCTACGGGCGAGCACACGACGCCCACGGGCGAAGTAGAAATAACCTTTGTGCCCACGCATCCCGACTCGTTAGCTCGCTGGCTGCTGCTGTTTGCCGGGCAGGTTACCGTCGTGTCGCCGCCGATGCTGCGGCTACGGCTGCGCGAGCTGGCCGAGGAAGCCTACCACTGTTTCGCGGGGCAAGCGGAGGGAGTGGTCAAACGCCCGGAATGAAAAAACGCAGTAGTCGAAAAATACTGCTTCCCTACTGACATAGGGCTGTCACTGGGGGCCGCTAGGTTTGGAGCATCATTCACCCCAACCCATTCCCGCATATGCACACGGCCATACGTTGCCCCGTTGCCCAAGCCCTGCTACCCGAAATTGACTACGAGCTAGGCCTGACCCGCCGCCTGCTGGAGCGCCTGCCCGAAGACCGGCTTGGCTGGCAGCCGCACCCCAAATCGATGACGCTGGCCCACTTGGCGGGGCACACTGCCAACTTGCTGGGCGGCATCGACAGCACGCTTCGCACCACGGAGCTGGACCTGGCAACGTACGGCAGCCTGCAGCCGGGGCCGGCCACTTCCCGGGCCGAGGTGTTGGAACGGCTGGCCACCAATGGGGCCGCCGCCCGCACGGCCCTGACCAGCGCCGCTCCCGAAAGCCTGACGGAAACCTGGACGCTGCGGCACGGCGAACAGGTGATTCTGCGCCACTCCCGGGCCGAAATCGTGCGGCACCTCATCAGCCACCTCATTCATCACCGGGGCCAGCTCAGCGTATATCTGCGGTTGCTGGAGGTACCGGTGCCGTACCTGTACGGTCCGTCGGCCGACGAAGCTACCCCGAGCTAGGCTGTTCGGGCAGCAAAATAGAGGAAACGCGCCGTCGGGCATTCTGCGCCGCAAGCAGAGCGCGAGACATCTCGCCTGCACTAGTACACATCTGCTTACCTGGGCACGCGAGATGCTGCGCGGGGCTCCGCATGACGGTCTTGCGGTTGCTGCTCACGAGCTTTTGCCCGTGCCGTGGGTAGTAGGCAGTTGCAGGCGCTGCACGGTTTCGCTCTCAAAATCGAACTCAATCAGCACGGCGGGCTCCGCGCCTACTACCCAGCCGTCGTGGCCGGGCTCGATGGCCACGGCTTGCGGGGCGACAAACTCCTGCGTGGCCCCATCGGCATACTGAATGGTAATCTGGCCGTGGGCCAGAAAGCCCACGTGCGCGTGCATGCACAGCGGCGTCCCGACGAGGCTCTTCAGATTCTGGGACCAGCGGAAGCCAACCGGATACACGATGCGCTTCACTCGTGCGGCCCCTGTGCGCACTACGTCCACTTGCACGCCGCCTATTTCGCGGTGCTCTGCCCCTGGCATCGGCCCTAGTAATGAGTTCAGCTGGTTCATAGGTCAGATTTTGTAACTCGATGAATAGACGAAAACGACGTGCATACTTTACTTGCCGGCTTACCGGCGGCTGGTTCCAGGCCATGCCCGATGCGCCGCCAAGCCGTAGCTCAATATAGAGCTTTAGCGCCGACTAACCAGTGCGCTTGTTCAAGTCCTGTTTTCCTATCCAGAAAAGACAATTTGCCGGCACAAAAAAGGCTCCGACACGTGTCGGAGCCTTTTTTTGTGGCGGGTGGGCAGCTACACACTTGCCGAATCAGGCCGTCTGCCGGGCTTGCCGCAGCCACTCCTGGGCGTGCGCTACGTCGCCGAACGTGTGCATGTGAAAATAGCTGCCAATGCTGGTGTGCATCGCCTGAGCCGACATAGCCGCCAACGACTCGGAGCTCACGACGTGGGCAAAATGGGTAAGCCCGGCGGCAATGGCCCGGGGCGTCCAGTCCGTAGCAATCCACTCGACGGCATGATCCCAGGGGCCAACTACCAAGCTGTTATCATTGAGCAGCAGCGCGCAGCTGTTTTCTTGCAGAATTTCCAGGCACGCGTTGGCACCCGCCACGATACCGGCGTGGGTCTGGTAGCCAACCCAGTTATTGTACACTACCTGCTTCTCCGCGTCGTATTCGATGGTCAGATATACTTTGCCGAAAGCATTACTTATCTCTTTTCTCATTGGGCGCAAGATAGCTAGGTCGGGTGTTGTAACGCTATGTCAACCTTAATAAAAACGCCGCATTCGGCACAAGCTCAACCGTAAGCCCACAGCTGCCGAAGGCTATTCAAAAGCGGTAAGTGGCTTACTTTTTGGCCGCTACGACTTCCACCACGGTGTTGGCCGGCAAGGGGATTTCGCGGGAGGTCTGAAACTCCGGAATTTTGTCGGCATTCTCTTCTACGCGGCGCTGCACGACGCGCAGCAGGCGGCCGCCCACGTTCATCACGGCCAGGTCGTAGCTGGTGCCGGAGCCGGGGTCGTAGCTGCGAAAACCCATCAGCATGTCGCTGGGGAAGCCAGCCAGCTTGGCCTTTTCCTTGTCCACCACGTCGGGCTTGCCGCTGAACTGGCCTAAGTCGATATCCTGCGGCTTCGCACCTTTCAGCACCAGATGGGCGGCGGTTTTGCGGTCTTCGGAGGCAGCTCCTGGCTTGAAGCGGAAGCTGACAGCCACGGTTTCGGTGGTGGCGGCAGCGGCCAGCGCGGGGGCAGGTGTGGCAGCAGCGGCGGCGGTTGTATCGGCAGCAGCGGCGGCCGGTGCTTCGATGGTCGGGGCCGTGGTGGCAGCCGGCGCAGTGCCGGGCTGCTCGGCAGCAGGAGGCGTTTGGTTGCAGCCAGCCAGTAGCACCACCGCCGTAGCCAAGGTCGTCAGGGAGGAAAATTTCATCATCGTGCGGAAATAAGCGAAAAACAGGGAGTTAATTTGGGCCCATAAGGATACGCATTATTGCCCTGGCAAGCACTTCTGAGCGGGAAAACCGTTTCCGTATTTCGTTCTGGTGGGGTTCCGCAAAGCAAAGCTTTTCATCTCAGCCACTAGTTGCGGCCCCTGTACATTTCCTCAAAGCGGCTGCGTCCATTCGCTGTCCACGGCAAAGCAAAAAGCCTCCCCACCGGAAGGCTTTTGCATGCAAACCGAGTCAGTTCACCTTAGTACAAACCGGGCCTGACGCCCCACCCTACCGTGTTACAGTGGATGCGCATCGGCATTGTTACTAGCGCCAGGGTCCGTAAGCTCTTCAGGGGCTCCTTCGTAGTCGACAGAGTTCGACTCGTCGGCTGAGGCCTCCGGCTCCACCAGAGCAGGCATTTTCTCTGGCTCCGACCGCGCCGCCTCCGGATCTGAAATAGCGCCGGTTTCGTCGGGAGTCGCCGGGTTGCCGGGCTTGTCTTTGGGGCCTGGGGAAGCGGTTGGTAGCCCAAATGCTGTAGAGGATGCGGATTTCATAAGCTGCACGGAAATTGATGGGGTCAGGTACTGCTTTCATCAACGGAAAGCCCGCGCCTTGGTTGAGGTGTGGCAAGCCTCGCCAGGCTGAGCTTGCCGGACTATGCGGGGTGCCATGCGCTGGAACCATGATACTACTTGGCCGCAAAAGGCATGTTCCAACAAAGCAGCTACCGGCTCTGGTTTCCCGTATCAGCAGTAACTCTGGCCAGCCAGGCAACGGCGAGCCTACCCCGTGCCACCGGAATTAGCGGCTTATTTTATGAAATTGTTGCTTTTCCGGCGTATTCTGCTGTCTGGACTTGTGCTGGTGCTAGTGGTGCTGGGAGTAGCCGGCTGGCTGCTGGGCACCCACTTTGGCCGGCAGCATCTGGAGCGCTGGGTACGGCAGCAGCTCACGCGCAACTCCGAGCTGGTGCTGGCTCCATTTGAGGTTTCGCTCTCGCCCTGGCGGGATTTTCCGCATCTCACGGCTTCCATTCAGCATTTTAGTCTAACCGATACCTCCTTCCGACAGCAGCACCCGGTGCTGCGCATCGGCCGCGCCGATTTGCGGCTGCAGCTCAGCAGCCTGCTGCGGGGTCAGATCCGAATTACCCGCTTAACCGTGCGGGATGTAGATTTTCAGGAACGGGTCGATTCGTTGGGCCACAGCTGGGGGCTGCACGGCAAGCGGCGGCACACCAGCACCGGTGCCGACCCACCGCTCGACCTGGAGTTGGACTCACTACTGGTGCACAACTTCCGCATCCGGACCCGCAACGACTACGCACACAGCGCTTTTGGGGCGCAAGTGCGGCACGCGCGCCTCACGGCTGCGAGCAGCCGAGGCGTGTTGCGGGCGCGCGGCACGCTTGTCGGGGAGCTAAGCTATTTGCGCAGCAGCCGGGGCACCCTCTTCGAGCACGAGCCCGTGTGGGCGGCCGTTAAGTATGAGTTGACATTTAAAAAACGGCAGGGCCGGCTGTACAACACCCGGGCTACGCTCAACGGCGACACCATCCGCATCAGGGGCACGCACACGACGGTGGCCAACAAGCCCGGCACCCAGCTGCAGTTTCAGTTCGACGGCCAGCAGCCCCTGATGGAAATTCTGCGCACCGCGCTACCGCCCAACCTCACGTCTTTCCTGGCCGGCGCTACCAGTTCCAGCAAGGCCCGTATCCGCTACACGATTTCGGGCCTGACGGGCCCCACTTCCCGCCCTCGCAATACCTTGATTTTTAGCCTGCTGCGCGCCCATCTCCGTTGGCCCGGCTCCACCCGCCGCATCGACCACTGGGATCTGAGCGCCACCTACGACAACGGGCCGGCCCACAACCCAACGACGACAGAACTCTCGGTGCGGCGCTGCCGGATTTATTCCTCCGCCGGCCAGCTGAACGTAGCCCTGACCCTGCGCGATTTTACCCGTCCCTTCGTAACGGGCCGCCTGCGTGGGCGCACCGAGCTGCCCCAGCTGGCCGCTGTGCTGCTGCCGGGACAGTGGCAGGCGCGCCACGGCACGGCCGAAATGGATATTCGGCTGCACGGCCTGCTTCCACCCTTGGATGATGGCAGTAAACCACTGCCGGCCCAGAAAAGCATGTCGGTGCGGGGCAGCGTTACCTTGCGCGATGCGGCTTTCGTGGTTCTCAGCCGCCAAGCCAACTTCTCGGAGCTGAACGTGCGGGTAGGCCTGCGGGATAGTGTCTGGACGCTTTCGGAAGCTTCCGGCGTGCTGGACCGGATGCGGTTTCAGGCTTCAGCCACCACTACTCACCTGTTCGATTACATCACGGGCCAGCAGCTGACGATGCGGGCCACCGGCAATTTCGCTGTTGACGAGCTACGGGTGCAGCGGCTGCGGGAGCTGCTGCAGCCACCCGTCGCCATGGCGCGTCGCCGCGCCGCTACCGCTGCCATCAAGCTGGCCACGCTGGGCGGCAGCCTGATTCCGCCGGGTGTGCGCCTGAACGTGGGCCTGCGCTGCAACCGCCTTATTCTGGCCGCCGACACCATGGAGCAGCTGGCCGTGACGGTGCGGCACGACGGCCAGCGCGTAGAGCTGCAGAATCTGGCCGGGCGGGTATGGGGAGCCGATGTGCGCGGTCGGGTTTCGTGGCCCACCGATACGCTGCAACAGGTGGCTCCCATTCAGTTTGCGCTGGGCGTACATTTCGATACGATCAACTACCGGCAGCTGGTGGCCCGCTTGTCGCGCCCACCCCGGCGCTCGGCCAAAGCCCCGGCTAGTCCGGCCCTGCGCGAGCTACTGCTGGCAGCCAACGGGCAGCTGACCTGCGACATTACGACCGTGGTGCTGCCCGCCGGCGAAAACCTGCGGCAGCTGCGGCTGAAGCTTTTCAAAACCGGCTCGGAGCTGCGCCTGCCCACGCTGGACTTTTCAACTACCCGGGGCGGCTCGGGCCATGCCTCGGCCGTGGTGCGGGTGGCCGGCACCCAGCTAACGGCCGCCGACGTGGACCTGAATCTGCATTATAGCCGACTGGATGTGCAGGGGCTGCTGCTGCTATTGGCCAGCCTCAATCCGGAGGACAAATCGGTGCCGTTGCCCCTCAACCGCGTGGTGAAGCGGGCCGAGCGACGCGCCCGGCGACAGCAGCAGGCAGAAGGCTCGATTCTGACCAATGGAATTCTGCGGGCCGTGGTGCACGTGCAGGCCGACCGGGTGAACTACGGAGCCGTGCGGGGCCGCCGCTTCGAGCTGGTGTCGCACCTGCGCAACGGCGTGGCCCGCGTCGACAACTGCTCCCTACAGGCGTTTCAGGGCCAGATTGAGCTGAGCGGGCAGATGCTGCTCAACGTTGACCGACAGCACCATCCATTGCACGTGCAGATGCGGCTGCGCGACATTCAGCTGCCCGATCTTTTTGCTGCCGGCACCGCTATTGGCCTCACCGTGCCCGACCGGACCAACATTCGGGGCAGTATGCGCTGCGTGGCCGATGTGCGCACCGACCTCGACTCGACCTTCCTGCCGCGCCTCGACCAGACGATGGGCTACCTGAAAACGGACCTTCGCAACCTGGAGCTGCTCAACATCGAAGCCCTGGCGCAGGCGCTGAAATTTATGCGCGAAGAGCGCACCAACCACCTGTTCTTCGAGCCCTTCAGCAGTGAGTTCGTCCTCAACCGCGGGGAGGTGCTGATTCCCAACCTGGACCTGAACAGCAACCTGAGCAACCTGCAAATCAGTGGCAACTACTTTCTCGATGGCCGCGCCGACCTCTATATCGGCCTGAACCCGATGCAGGCGCTGTTTGGCGACAACGACAAGCGCATTGAGCGTATCCAGCAAAACGAGCCGCTGCGCCGTCCCAACCACAAGCTCACCTATCTGAACCTGCAACGCCCAACAGCTGGCAGCCGCTACGCGGTGCGGCTATTCAAGGGCCCCGAGCAACGCCAGCAGCAGTCGGTGCTGCGTCAGCAGCTGCGCCAAATCATGATCATGCAGCGCCTGGATACTACGTTGCAGCTGCTGCGCTGAACGGAGCTTCTGCAACGCTGGCTTATGACAGATGGACAATATAGCGGTTTCGCGAACCGTAGACACCCGATGTAGAGACGCGTAGTCGCGTCTCATCGTTGAACGAAACCGTGCAGGCGGCGCGGCCGACAAGACGCGAATACGCGTCTCTACATCAGCCGGGTTGCACCGTTCACGAAACCTCTATAAGCAAGGCAATCGTCCTGTTGAGCGCAGCCGAAGCTTGCCATTTCCCGAACACGCTCTACACTATGGCGTGATAGGACGGAGGCAAACTTACCCGAAACAGAACAGAGTATTTAGAGCGGTTTCGGGGTCAATGGCTAGTAGCGCGAACTGTGTAGTTCGCGCTACTGCTGCTCCGTACACGGATTCCGAAACCGCTCTAAGGACCGTATCCACGCGGCTTTTCCTGAAAAGATGCTTTTTTTATGCTGGCAAAGCCCGCACATTTGCTCTATTTTCATCTCTCTACTTCCCCGCTAATGCCCCATTTTCACCGCCGCTCTGCCCGCCGCTGGCTGGCCACCACGGCTCTGTTTCTGCTCGCGCCTACCCTACTTTTTGCCTGGGGCACCTGGGGACATGAGCGCATCAACCGCGCCGCCGTCTTGGCCTTGCCCCCGGCGCTGCGCACGTTTTTTTACAACCATATCGACTTCATGGTGCAGGAGTCAGTAGTGCCGGATCTGCGCAAGTACACGCTCAGCGACAAAGCCGAAGGTCCGCGCCATTTTATCGATCTGGAGGACTACGGCAACCAGCCCATCAGCCAGCTGCCCCAAACCTCGATCGAAGCATACGCCAAATACGAGCCTGCCTTTCTGGACAAAAGCGGCCGGCTGCCCTGGTTTATTCAGGATATGCTGGGCAAGCTCACGCAAGCCATGAAAAACGGCCGCAAGGAAGAAATCCTCTTCGTTGCCGCCGACCTGGGCCACTACCTCGGCGACGCCACCCAGCCCCTGCACACGTCCTCCAACCACGACGGGCAGCTCACGGGCCAGAAGGGCATTCATGCCTTCTACGAGTCGCAGATGGTGGAAAAATTCGGTAGTACTTACAACTTCAAGCTGCGGGAACCCCGCCTGATTCAGGACCCCGTGGCCGAAACCTGGCGGCTGATTGCCCAAAGCCACGCTTCGGCCGATACGCTGCTGGCCATTGAGAAAAAGCTGCAGGCCGAAACGCCCGCCGCCGCGATGTTCGAAACGGACGCGCAAGGCCAGGTGAAGAAGAACGTCTTCAACAGCAACGTGCGGTCGGCGGCCTACACGGAGAGCTTCCATAAAGCGCTGCGGCACATGGAGGAGCGGCAGCTGCGCACGGCCGCGCAGGCGGCAGCCAACTACTGGTATACGGCCTGGATAAATGCCGGCCAGCCCGACCTCAGCAAGCTCGATACTGACTACACCACCCGCAGTAGCCAATCCAATCTGAAAGAAGAGCTGCGCCTGCTCAAGACCGGTAAGCTGGTTGATTTCTCCTCCTTCAAAGAGTTTTAAGCTGCTCTCCTACTGCTCCAGCAGAATACTAGGAGCGTGTTTGGAATTTTGATGTTTGGGTCATGCTGAGCAAAGTCGAAGCATCTCTACCGCTTCGCAGAATGGCTCTGACAAAGCGGTAGAGATGCTTCGACTTTGCTCAGCATGACGTTGTGAATTGATTGCACCGGCTTCCTGAATGCTGCCAAATCTGTTTGAATATTGGGAAATAAGTAACACTGGCTACGCAGCACTATAACGAATATACTATCAGCTAAAAAACAGCAAAACCCTTCCACCAAAGCTTCCTAAACATAACTCTTCACTCTTATGGCAAGCAGCAAACAGCAATAGCCGTGTAAAATAATTTACACGGCTATTTTTATACGACGGCGCAGCGGTTACAGCAGCGCTATTCCGGTCGCTAGTAATTCCTGCCGAACGGCCTCCGGCCAGATGCTCACCTGCACTTCGCCGATGTGCGCCTTGCGCAGCATAAACATGCATACCCGCGACTGCCCGATGCCGCCGCCGATACTCTGTGGCAGCTCATCGGCCAGCAGCAGGCTATGAAAATGCAGGTCTTTGCGCTCGGCGCAGCCCCGCATTTCCAGCTGCCGTGTCAGGGCCGCTTTGTCCACCCGAATCCCCATCGACGACACCTCGAATGCCGTTTCCAGTACCGGGCTCCAGAGCACAATATCACCGTTCAGGCCAAAGTACCCGGCCTCGTTTGGCGTGCTCCAATCGTCGTAGTCGGGGGCGCGGCCGTCGTGGGCTTCCCCGTGGCTCAGCTCGCCACCAATGCCGATCAGGAAAATGGCACCGTATTCCTTGGCCGCTTCGTGCTCGCGCTGCTTGGGCGTGAGGTCCGGATAGCGCATGAGCAACTCTTCGGCGTAGATAAAGGTGATGGTTTCGGGCAGCACTGGCTCTATATCCGGGTATTGCTCAGCCACTTGATATTCAGTGGTTTTTAGCGCCGCGTATATTTTCTCCACCGTTGCCTGCAGGAAATCAATGCTGCGCTGGGCCGGAGTAATGTGCTTTTCCCAGTCCCACTGATCCACATAAATTGAGTGAATCGGGCTGTAGTCTTCGTCGGGGCGCAGGGCGCGCATGTCGGTGAGCAGGCCTTTGCCGGGTTCGATGCCCAGCTCCAGCAGGCGCAGGCGCTTCCATTTGGCCAGCGAATGCACCACCACGGCGCGCTTTTCAGCCAAGGCTTTCACCGGAAAATGAACCGGCCGCTCGATGCCGTTCAGGTCGTCGTTGATGCCGGTGCCATCGAGCACGGCAATCGGGGCCGATACTTTTACGAGGTGGAGCTGGCGGCTCAGCTCGCGGGCAAACGAGTCTTTGACGAAGCTAATGGCTTCTTCGGTTTTCAGCAGCTCGGCTGGAGCTGCGGGGCGGGTGGTGATAAGTGTTTCCATGCGTAAGAAAAGGGTATATGAGGTGAATAAATACGTGGTGATACCGGGCGGCAAAGGCACTACAAGGCCCCTCGCCCAAAAGGCGTTTTTTTATTTCCGAGAAGCGCTCCGTGGGAGTAAAGGCAAAAAAAAAGCCTTCCGAATCACGGAAGGCTTTCAATTACATTGATGTTCTTTTTTCCTTTATATGAACAACAGCCTTCCAATCCCGGAATAAATTATTATTCGAGTTATTGTTGAAAAGGACGTTGTTGAAAAGGTACATGGCTTGCGCTATTTGTCTTTGCGATGACAATAAGGAAACAATATTTTAAATATGCAACTGTTAATATGAGCGAAGCCTGTATTTTTTTTCAAAAACAACTCGCTGAAATATTCGGCTAACAGCAACGGGGCTAGGGTGTGTGGACAATAAGAATAAAGAACGTCATGTCGAGCATTCAGGGCTGCTTTTTCGATTATGATCCACACGCTCTAGTTCACCAGGCCGTCCCGCACTTCGCGCACGGCATCGCTCATATAGGTGGGCACGTCGGCTTCGGGCAGTAGCAGCCGGAGCAGGCGCAGGTATTTGGCCCGGCCCTCCTCCAGCATGGCCGGCAGCACCTCCACCGTGTAGAGGCTAAAAGGCTCCACTTTTTGCACGCCCACCAGCAGGAAACGGTCGGCGCGCAGGGCATCGGTATAGAAGGCGGCCTGCCGGTCATAATCGTAGCCGCTGCACTGGGCCAGGAAGTGACTGTAGTCGCGGGCCATGGTGGTTTTGAAGTCTACTATAGTGTAGCCGCGGTCGGTGGCGGGCACTACCAGATCGGCCCGCAGCTTGCAGAGCGTGTTGGTAGTGGGCTCGGAAAAAATGCAGCTGGGCTCGGGCGTGCCCGTTTCCAGGAGCGCCTGCAGCTCCGCATTGAGCCGCACCCCTTCTACCATCCACCACACCAGCGAGTCGTTGATGCCGGGCTGGCCGGGCTCGTAGAAAGACGGCTCCAGCAGGGCCGTGTGAAAGGCCGTGCCCAGGCCCAAAGCCCCACTCAGGGAGGCCGAGGACTTCTGATACCGGCCATTCAGCGCATCGCGCAGGCGCGACAAATCGGAGTTGGCAACAGCGGGCAGGGCGCGGTAATCGTCGTAGGGCAGCCGGAGCAGGTCGGGCCGGCGGAAAGAGTCAGTTGTAGGCATAGCTAAAGTAGCAACAAGAAAAGCCGGTGCCTTGTGCCTGTACGCTACGATATTTCGGGCGCAGCGCGGTCCGATTGGCTGGTTTCAGGGCGGCACTGCTGCTCCCCGGATGCAGCACCAGCCCCACCACGAGTGGAATAGGATTACAGGAGCAGTTTCTCCGCCCGAAACAAATCGTCGGTGGCCTGCAGGATTTTCGCGCGCAGCCGGGGATTGTACCGGGGATGCTCCTGCAAAAAACCGCGCACCGTGGCGGCCGCCGTGGGCGTGTGGTAGGCTCCAAAGGTAGCCTGCAGCCAGGAAGCCGGAAAGAAAATATCCCCCGTTTGTTGAATCTCCTCCAGTAAATCCAGGCTTTCGCGCAGGTATTTTTCGGAAGCCTCGGCGCGCAGCGGATGGTGCAGGTAGCCCAGCGCGGCAGTTACCCAGGCTTCTTTTTCCCGGTTTTTGGACTCCTTAAGCGACGCAAAAAAAGCATCTCGGGTCTTTACATCATCCGCCAGCGCGGGCAGCATAAATTCCAGACGTTTTTTCCGGTCTGCATTCCTGATACGGCCTAGCTGCTGGGCCAGAATGCGCGGGTCGGCGGCGTAGTTTCGTACGGCCAGGGCCAGGGCCAAAGCGGTGTAGTCATCTTCGGTCAGCTTCACGCCGGCGGGCGCTTGTTCTTTCGCCCACACCTGGTAGAGCCGTTCCTGGGCCTGCAGTGTGAGGGCAATATTCTGGTAGGTTTTGAAAAGCAGCTTTTTGCTATTCGAGGCTGTGTGCTGCTGCATTGCCTGCCACACTTCCTTCTCCAGCGCCGCCGCCAGCGCGGGGCGCGCCGCCGGTTTGGTAAAGCGCCAAAAAACATCCGTCAGCTGGCCCGTCAGCAGCTTGAGGTTGAGTTCCTCCGGCTCACGGGTAAGTCCCTGGCGGGCTACCTCCAGCAGCTGGCCCGGCGTGACACCGCCGCTGGTGAGCATATTTTCGTACAGATTGATGTAGGCCGAAGCCCGCGCCACTGGGTTTTGCAGCACAAACACCTGGGTTTGCACGAGCGTGTCGGCAGGAAATACGCCGTAGCCCAGCCCCGTAGAGTTAAACAAAATATACTCGGGAGCCGGCTCGCCCTCGGCGCTGCGCAGCAGCACTTGCGCCTGGTTCATATTTACCGTTAGCTCCTTGCTGGTGGCGGGGTACACCAGTGTTATTTCGAACAGTTGGGGCCACAGCCGAGCCGAGGTATCTTCCGCTTTTTGGGTGATAACGAGCTGCGTTATTTTCCCGGCTTTGGTGGTCAGCTGGTGGGTGAAAACGGGCCGGCCGGGCTGGTTTACCCACACCTGATTCCAGGCCTGCAAATCGGCGGGCGTGTGCGCGTCCAGCAGCCGAATCAGGTCGGGCCAGGTGGCATTGCCGTGGGCATAAGTGCGCAGGTATTCCTGCAAGCCCCGCTGAAAGGATTCCGGCCCCATCAGCCGCTCCAGCTGCCGCATCATGATGGGCGCTTTGTGGTAAATAATATTGCCGTACAGGGAGCCCGCATCCTGCAGATTTTCCAGCGGCTGCCGAATCGGATTGGCCCCGGCAGTACGGTCGACACCGTAGGCGGCCGGAAAATGGTCGATGACAAATTTCAGGTTATAGTTGGAAGTCGGAACGGCAATCTGCGTGATTTTATCGGCCATGAAATTGGCAAATACCTCCTTCATCCACACGTCGTTGAACCACTGCATCGTCACCAAATCGCCGAACCACATGTGAGCCGTTTCGTGGGCAATCAGGCTGGAGCGGGCCAGCTTCTGATCCTGGGTCGCGCCTTCGTCCAGAAACAGCGTGGAGGCTTTGTAGTCAATGGACCCGACGTGTTCCATGCCGCCGTACTGAAAGTCGGGAATGGCTACGAAATCGAACTTCTGGAAGGGATATTTCAGGCCCGTGTACTCCTGCATAAACGCCAGCGCGTCGGCATGAATCTGGAAGATGGGCGTGACGCTCTGCTGCAGTTTTGCGGGGTCGGTTTCGCGGTGCAGAAACTGCATGGTGCGCCCGCTTAGCTGGCGGGTGAGGCGCGTAAACTTGCCGGCCGCAAACGAGAACAAGTACGTGCTAATGGTGTCGGAATTGGCGAAGCGAAACGTGGTGCGACCGGCCGTCGTCACCGAGTCGCGCAGGGGCCCGTTGGCCGATGCCTGCCAGCCCCGCGGCACGGTCAGCGTCAGGGCAAAAGTGGCCTTCAGATCCGGCTGATCGAACACGGGAAAAACCGTGCGGGCGCGGTCGGGTACCAGCAGCGTGTAGAGGTAGTCATCGTTGCGGTTCAGGGACAAGTCGCCGGCCGTAAACTGGCACTCCAGCCGGTTGGCTCCCACCTTCAGCAGAGCCGCCGGAATGATGATATGCTCGGCGCGAAAATCAAGCGGAGCGGCCTGGCCATTCACTACAAGGCGTTGCAGATGGTCGGCCTTTTCCTTGAAATCCAGCTGCAGCGGCTGGCTGTTTTCGCGCAGCCTGAACGTCACCATTTCGGTGGCTTGCACGGGTTCCTGCCTGGCAGCCGGCACCTGCAGCGCCAGCGTGTAGGCCAGATTCGTGACTACCTTTTTGCGAAGCTCCGCCAGCTGCTGGCTGACGCCTTTCTCCACCGGCACTACTGGCACCGCTGCCGCTTGCGTAGCCGCTATGCGGTGCTGGCAAGCGCCGGCCAGCACCCCGCAGAGCAGCAGCGTAATCGTTCTGGGAGAAGTCAATTTGTATTTCATAGCAGCTTGCGCGTAACTAGCACCGATGACAGACCTGGGCCGGGCACAAAAATGAGCAATCCAATTCAGCTTTACCCGCTGGGCGACGCGGCTATCGTGCTAAAATTTGGCGACACCATTGCCCTGCCTACCCACCACGCCATCCGGGCCGTGTGCGCCCACCTCGACGAGCATCCGGTGCCGGGGCTGGTAGAATACGTGCCGGCCTTTACGACGCTCACCCTGTACTACGACCCCTGGCATTTCAGTGCCCACGGCCGCCTCGACCCCTATGCCGGCGTAACAGCCGCCGTGCGTCAGCTCCTGGCTCACATTCAGAATGCGGCCCCCCGGCACGCGCCCAGGCTGCTGAAAATACCCGTGTGCTACGCCCCCGAATTCGGCCCCGATCTGGAAGTTGTGGCCTCCCACAGCCACTTGCTGGCCGAGGAAGTAATTGCGCGGCACAGTGGGGCCGAGTACGTGGTGTATATGATTGGCTTCGCGCCCGGCTTCCCGTATCTGGGCGGCATGGATGCCCGTATTGCCGCCCCGCGCAAGGACCAGCCCCGCACCCTCGTCCCGGCGGGCGCGGTGGGCATTGCCGGCACCCAAACCGGCATTTACTCCATCCCCACGCCCGGCGGCTGGCAGCTCATCGGCCGCACGCCCCTGCGGCTCTTCGACCCGCACCGCGCCCAGCCCAGCCTGTTGCAGGCCGGCGACCAGCTGCGTTTTGTTCCCATCACCGAACGGGAGTTTGGCCAGCACCAGCGGCATGAGTCTTAGCATTCTGCGGGCCGGTTTGCTCACCACCATTCAGGACCTGGGCCGCGTAGGCTACCAGCGCGAAGGCATCGTGGTGGGCGGCGCAATGGACGCGGTGGCCCTGCGGCTGGCCAATGCCCTGGTCGGTAATCCGGACTCGGCAGCCGGCCTCGAAATCACGCTGCTGGGACCTGAAATCCGATTCGATGCCGACCATATTATTGCCGTAACCGGCGCCGATCTGTCGCCCACCATTCGGGGCGAGCGGGTGCGCAGCTACCGGCCGTTCCTCGTGCGGCAAGGCACCGTGCTGAAGTTTGGGGCGGCCCGCGCCGGTTGCCGGGCGTATCTGGCCGTGGCGGGCAGCTTCACCCTTCCGCGCATCATGGGCAGCCACGCTACCTACGTGCGGGCCCAGTTGGGCGGGCTGCACGGGGCGGCCCTGCAAGCGGGCGATGGTATTCCCTGCCTGGGTCCGCCACCGGGTAAGCTGCTGACGGAGCTGACGGCCCGCTTGCTGAATAAGAGCTGGGTAGAGGCGAGCTGGAGCATTGCTCCGCCGCCGGTGGCCGGAAACCCGGTTATTCGCGTGACTCAGGGGCCGGAGTACGAACTATTCCCGGCTGCCAGCCAGGCCGCGCTGTGGTCGTCGGCCTTCACCGTTTCGGCTGCCTCCGACCGCATGGGCTACCGCTTGCTGGGCCCGCCGCTGCCGCTGGTCCAGGCTCAGGAACTGCTTTCCAGCGCCGTCACTTTCGGCACGGTGCAGGTGCCGCCCGATGGCAACCCGATTGTGCTGATGGCCGACCGCCAGACCACCGGGGGCTACCCGCGTATCGCGCAGGTTATTTCCGCCGATTTTTCCCGCCTGGCCCAGGTTGCTTTAGGAAAAAGCATCACTTTTCAGGAAGTCTCCCTACCCGAAGCGCACGCCCTGTATCTGGGGCAGCAGCACACGCTTCAGCAGCTTCTCCATACTCTTCGCCTCAAAACTTGCTCCTGATGCCTCGCTACTCCGTCGATTTAAACTGTGATATGGGCGAAAGTTTCGGCACCTACACGCTTGGCCACGACGCCGCTATTCTGCCCTTCGTAACGTCGGCCAACATTGCCTGCGGCTTTCACGCCGGCGACCCCGCAGTGATGAAGAAAACGGTGCGGCTGGCGCTGGCACAGGGCGTTGCCATTGGGGCCCACCCCGGCCTGCCCGACCTAGTAGGCTTTGGGCGACGGGAAATGGCTGTGTTGCCCGAGGAAGCCTTCGATATGGTCGTGTACCAGATAGGGGCGCTGGCGGCCTTCGTGACGGCCGAGGGCGGGGCCATGCACCACGTGAAGCCCCACGGAGCGCTGTACAATCTGGCCGCCGTGAATGACGGGTTGGCGGAAGCCATTGCCGAGGCGGTGTACCAAGTGAATCCGGCGCTGGTGCTCTACGGGTTAGCGGGCAGTGCCCTCGTGCGGGCCGGGCAGCAGCGGGGCTTGCGCACGGCGCAGGAAGTATTCGCCGACCGCACCTACCAGCCCGACGGCACGCTCACCTCCCGCCGCCTGCCCCACGCCCTGATTACGGATCAGCAGCAGGCCATCGACCAGGTGGTGCGCATGGTACAACACGGCACGGTGCGCGCCCACACGGGTGAGGAGGTGGCTATTCAGGCGGATACGGTGTGTATTCACGGCGACGGGGACCACGCGCTGGAGTTTGCGCGCCGCATTCGGGAGGTGCTTCAGAGCGCGGGCGTGCAGCTTCGGGCCGGCGTTTAAAACGAGAGTTGATATGAAGCAAAAGCGAAATTGGAGCGTGCTGCTGGGCGCGGGTTTTCTGATGGCTACCTCCGCCGTGGGGCCCGGCTTTCTGACCCAAACCACCGTGTTTACCGAGTCGCTGGGGGCCAGCTTCGGCTTCGTCATCCTGATGTCTATCGTCATCGACATCGGCGTGCAGCTCACTATCTGGCGCGTTATTGCCGTGTCCGAAAAACGGGCGCAGGACATTGCCAACCTGGTGTTGCCGGGCCTGGGCACCTTCATTGCGCTGCTCATCTTGGGCGGGGGGCTGGCCTTCAACATCGGTAACGTGGCCGGCGCGGGCCTGGGCCTGGAGGCGCTGTTTGGCCTACCCGTGCAAACCGGCGCGGTGCTGGCGGCAGCGCTGTCCATTGGCATTTTCCTGGTAAAGGAGGCCGGCAAAGCCATGGACCGCTTCGCCCAGCTCATGGGCCTGCTCATGATTCTGATTATTATTTACGTAGCCTTCACCTCGGCTCCACCCGTGGGCGAGGCCATCGTGCGCACCTTCGCGCCCACCCGCGTCGATTTTCTGGCCATCGTCACGCTGGTGGGCGGCACGGTGGGCGGCTACATCACCTTTGCCGGCGGGCACCGCCTGCTCGATGCCGGCGTGAAAGGCGAGGCCGCGCTGCCGCAGGTTACCTCCAGCGCCTTGGCGGGAGTTTCCGTGGCCTCTATTATCCGGGTATTTCTTTTCCTGGCCGCGCTGGGCATTGTCAGTCAGGGGCTCAGGATTGATGCGGCCAACCCGCCGGCTTCGGTGTTTCAGCTGGCCGCCGGCAACCTGGGCTACAAGCTGTTTGGCGTGGTCATGTTTGCCGCCGCCGTCACCTCGGTTATCGGGTCAGCCTACACGTCTATTTCCTTCATCAAGTCGTTCAGCCCGTACGTGGCCCGGTTTGAAAACCGGTTTATCATCGGCTTCATTACTATTTCTACTGGTGTCTTCGTCACCATCGGCAAGCCCGTCACGCTGCTGATTCTGGCGGGGGCGCTCAATGGCTTCATTCTGCCCATTACACTGGGCATCATCATCATTGCGGCTCACCGCCGCAACATCGTGGGCGACTACCGGCACCCGCGCTGGCTTACCGCTTTCGGCATTCTGATTGTGCTGACGATGGCCGCCATCAGCCTGTATCTGGGCGCTCAGGCGCTGGCCCGGCTATAGGCGCAGGGCTGTGGCTCGCTGATGCTAGCCCAACAAAAAGCCCGGACCTTGGCCAAGGTCCGGGCTTTTCGTTGGGCTAGCACGCCTCGCCTACGGAATGGCGAGCGGCGGCACCGTAGCCGCCGATTTTGGCAGCACAATGGCATCCACGTTCTTATCCCGAATGAGCTTGTTCAGGGCGGGTATGTCCTGCTCTTTCACCTGCCGGAGCAGGCCCAGCTGCTCGTCGATCTGCCCAACGACGTCCTTCTTGAAGGCGGTAGCTTGCTCCGTGGGGCGGAAGTCGCCGGTACTGGCTTGGCTTACCAGGTTGGCCAGCTTATTATTCAGCCGAATAGGGAAATTCAGCGGGTCCTGGTCACTTTTGTTCTTGGTCTGGTACAGGGTTTCCTCAATTCGGGTCATTTTCTTCTCAATGGCGCTGGCCGAGTCGAGCACGTCTTTGAGGGCGGCCTGGTCTTTCAGCGGGGCCGTGAGGGTTTTGAGCTGGCCGCGCACGGTGCGGATGTCCCGGATGGCGTCGTGGGTTTCGGTGAGCTTCTGCTGCACCTCGCGCAGGTAGTCGAACTGCGCCTGCAAATCCTGGGGAGTGGCTTTGCTGCGGGGGTCGGGCAGCACGGCGAAGGTAGTTTCCTGGGTTTCATTATTGAGCGTCAGGCGAGCTTTGTAGGTGCCCGGCACGGCCCTGGGGCCCTGGGTGCCGCCGCCCCACAGAATGAGGCCCTCAAACCGGCTGGCGTCGGCGTAGCTCAGGTTCCACACGAAGCGGTTGAGGCCTTTTTTGGTGGGCAGCAGTTCCCGCTTCAGCTTGGCTTTCTCTTCTTTGGTCAGGTTTTTATCCCGGCTGTCCCGGTCGGTGTTGGCAAACGTGCGAATGAGCTTCCCGCTCGAATCCAGAATTTCCAGCTTCACGGCACTCGTCGAGTCTAGCTTCTGGGCCAGGTAATAATGCAGCATCACGCCGCCCGGGTGGTTCTGGCCGGCGGTTTTGGGAATCTCAGCCGTGCCGCTGCCTTCCATCTTGTAGCCCGGCGTGGGCGTGTAGAGGTGAAACGTGCTGGCCGCCACCGGCGCGCTCAGCTGGTGCAGGGGCGTAATGTCGTCGAGCAGCCAAAAGCCCCGGCCCTGGGTGGAGGCAATGAGATTATCGTTTTTAATAGTCAGGTCGGTGATGGATACCGGTGGCAGGTTGAGCTGGAATGGCTGCCACAGCGCCCCGTCATTGAAGGAAACGTACATGCCGTACTCGGTGCCGGCATACAGCAGGCCGGCCCGCTTAGGGTCGGCCCGCACCACGCGGGTGAAGTGCGTAGCGGGGATGCCAGTGGTGATTTTAGTCCACGATTTCCCGTAGTCCGTCGTCTTGTAGAGGTAGGGCTGGAAGTCGCCGGACTTGTACATCGTGGCAGCCACGTAGGCTGTGCCTTTGCTGGTGGGATGCGCATCGATGCTGTTGATCTGGATGCGCTCGGGCATATCCTTGGGCATCACCTTCGCCCAGGTTTTGCCATTGTCGCGGGTCACGTGGAGCAGGCCGTCGTCGGAACCGGTCCAGATGACATCCTTTTCGGCCGCCGACTCGGCAATGGCGAAGATGGTGCCGTAGTACTCCACGGCCGTATTGTCCTTGGTAATCGGCCCACCCGATGGCCCCAGGGTTTTCGGGTCGTTGCGGGTCAGGTCGGGGCTGAGCAGCTCCCACGACTGGCCCTCGTTGGTGGTCACGTGCAGGTGGTTGGAGCCGGCGTAGAGCTTTTTGGGGTCGTTGGGCGAAAACAGCAGCGGAAAATTCCACTGAAACCGGTATTTCATGCCCTCGGCCCCGTGGCCCATCGGGTTGTCGGGCCACACGTTGATCAGGCGTTCCTGCTCCGCCCCGTGGTCAACGCGCGACAGAAATCCGTCGTAGCTGCCGCCGTACACAATTTCGGAGTTCAGCGGGTCCACGGCCAGATGGGCACTTTCGCCGCCGGCTGTTTCCTGCCAGTCCCGCTCCCCGATGGTGCGCCCGCCCGAGCGATGCGCGATGCGCACCGTGGAGTTGTCCTGCTGCGCCCCATAAATGCGGTACGGGAAATGATTGTCGGTCACGACGCGGTAAAACTGGCCCGTGGGCTGGTTTTCGTACGTCGTCCAGTTCATGCCGCCGTCGGTGCTGACCTGGGCCCCGCCATCGTCGGCGACAATCATGCGGCTGGGGTTTTCGGGCGCAATCCAGAAGTCGTGGTGGTCGCCGTGCGGGGCGTTGCTGGCCTGAAACGTGCGGCCGCCATCCTTGCTTTTGTGGTACGACACGTTCAGCACGTACACGATATCCGCATCCTTGGGGTCGGCGTAGAGGCGGGTGTAGTACCAGGCGCGCTGGCGCAGGTTACGGTCGTCGGAGAGCTTTTGCCAGTGCAGGCCGCCATCATCGGAGCGAAACAGGCCGCCTTTTTCGGCCTCCACCAGCGCCCACACCCGGCTCGAATTGGCCGGCGAAACCGCTACGCCGATAATGCCCAGGGTGCCCGTAGGCAGGCCTTCGGCACTCGATATATCTTTCCAGGTGTCGCCGCCGTCGGTGCTTTTCCAGAGGCCCGAGCCCGGCCCGCCCGAGGAGAAGCTGTAGGGCGTGCGCCGCACATTCCAGGTGCTGGCGTAGAGGATGCGGGGGTTGGCCGGGTCCAGAATCAGGTCCACGGCGCCGGCGTCTTTATTCGCAAACAGCACCCGTTCCCAGTTTTTGCCGCCATCCTTGCTGCGGTATACGCCGCGCATCTCGCTGGGCGCATACAGGTTGCCCATAGCCGCCACGTACACCAGGTCGGGGTTGCGGGGATGAATGCGGATACGGCCGATGTGGCGCGAGTCTTTCAGACCCACGTTGGTCCACGTCTGCCCCGCGTCCTGCGACTTCCACACCCCGAAGCCCGAGGATACGTTGCCGCGTACCGTTTGCTCGCCCTCGCCGGCGTACAACACATTCGGGTCCGACTCGCTAACGGCCACGGCTCCGATGGAGCCTCCAAAGTAGCGGTCGGAGATATTGCCCCACGTGCCGCCACCATCCGTTGTGCGCCACACGCCCCCGCCGGCCGTGCCCATGTAGTACAGATTCGGGTTGTTGGCCACACCCGTAACCGTGCCCGCGCGCCCACCGCGGTAGGGGCCGATGGAGCGCCACCGCAGCCCGTTGTACAGCGTGGAGTCATACACGGCCGCGACGCCTTTTGTGGCTTTGCGCCGCGACTGTGATGGCGCGCGCTGGGCCACGGCTGCGGTGGCAAACAGCGCCAGCAGCAAGGCAAAACCGCAGTTTTTCAGGAGTAGAGTATGGTTCATCGGAGACAGTTAGGAAAACTCATACCGTAAACATAAGCAAGACGCAGGGTATCTTTCTGTTCTGGTGGCTACTTATCGTTGGCGCACTTCGCCAAACCAGCGGAGCCCGCATTTCGGCGAAACAAGCCCGCCCCGCTACCCCTGCCCATGACCTTGAAATCCGTCCTGCTGGAGGCGTCCGAGCAAGGCTGTTCGTGGGGCATTCGGCTAGGAAGCGCGAAGCAGTTTCACCACGCAGCAACGGTGATTCGCAGAGAGGTAATCGTTGCTACATCACGCCTGCGACTATACAGTGGAAGGAAGCAGTGCAGCCTGGGGTGCGGGCGGCTCCTCTTGGTAGCGCACGGATTAGGGGTCAGAACACAGCAAATCAGGGACTATTCTACCATGTACCAGGTTGCCGTGGGCCGAAGCGGCGGATAAAAGAAGCACAGCTCTTCAATAGACCGGAATTTGATGGCACCTTTGAGGTCCATTTTCCAAGAGCAGCAAGGGATGAACGCAACGGAGCAAGAAGAAAGAGAATATCTGGAGGAAATTAAGGAGAAACTGGGCTTCGCGGTTAAGCGGGTCGATGACGCCGTCAAGCAATTTTCCAACGAGCTTCGGGAGAAAAAGGAATACATTCATGAGCACCAGTCGGGCATGGACGACGCCGACATGGTGGCCGCCGGCCAGTCGATCAACCGCATGGCTTTTACGGGCGAAGCGGCCGTGGCCCGGAAGCACAAACTCCTCAAGCTGGGGCAGTCCCCCTACTTTGGCCGCATCGATTTCGTCTCGCGGGACCAAGCCCGGTTGCCGGTCTACATCGGCATGTACTCCTTCATCGATGAGCAGCGGCGCCAGGGCCTGATCTACGATTGGCGGGCCCCCATTTCCTCCATGTTCTACGACTTTGAGCTGGGAAAAGCCTCCTACGCCACCCCTTCCGGCAAGATCCACGGTACCATCGAGCTAAAGCGGCAGTACAAGATCCGGGACGGCCGCCTGGAGTTTATGCTCGACAGCGACGTCAACATTCACGACGACGTGCTGCAGCGCGAGCTGGCCAAGTCCTCGGACGACAAGCTCAAGAATATCGTCGCCACCATCCAGCGGGACCAGAATGCGGTGATCCGCAACGAGACGACCCCGGTGATGGTCATCCAGGGCGTGGCCGGCTCGGGGAAAACCTCCATTGCCTTGCACCGCATTGCGTTCCTGCTCTACCGCTACCGGGAGACCATCGCGGCCAAAGACATTCTCATTATTTCGCCCAACAAGGTCTTCGCCGACTACATCTCCAACGTGCTGCCCGAGCTGGGGGAAGAGCACATTCCTGAGCTGGGCATGGAGGAGCTGGCAGCCGACCTGCTCGACAACCGGTACCCGTTCCAGACGTTCTTCGAACAGGTATCCGCGCTGCTGGAGCAGCACGACCCGGCCTTCATTGAACGCATCCGGTTTAAGTCCTCGTTTGAATTCCTCGGCCAGCTCAATCAGTACCTCCTGCATATTGAGAATACCTACTTCACCGTGACCGAGCTGCGGGTCGGCAGAACCGTCGTGCAGGTGGCCTTCATTCAGCAGAAGTTCAAGTCCTACCACCGCGTTCCGCTTCTCAAGCGCTTCGCGCTGGTTGCCAATGACGTACGTGCGTATGTGCGCGACGCTGCCGGCCGCAAGCTGAGCGGGCAGGAGAAAGCTACCATCGGAGAGGCTATTCCCCGCATGTTCAGGCTGCACAATATGCTGGACCTGTACCGGGATTTCTACCGCTGGATCGGCCGGCCCGAGCTGCTGAAGATCGACCACCGCCTGCGCTTGGAATATGCGGATGTCTTTGCCCTGATCTACCTGCGCCTGCGGCTGGAAGGCCTCACCACCTACGATCAGGTCAAGCACCTGCTGGTAGACGAAATGCAGGACTATACCCCGGTGCAGTATGCCGTCTTGTCCCGGTTGTTCCTCTGCCGCAAGACCATTCTGGGCGATGTGAGCCAGACGGTGAACCCGTACAGCGCCTCCTCCTCCGAAATGATCGCACGGGTCTTTCCGCAAGCCGAGGTAGTCAGGCTGTACCGCAGCTACCGCTCCACTATCGAGATTACAGCCTTCGCGCAACGCCTCATGCCGAATCCCGATATCATCCCGCTGGAACGGCACGGGCAGCAGCCAGCAGTAGTGCGCTGCACCAGCCACGCTGAGGAGTTGGAGACGATCAAAGAGGTGATTATCTCCTTCCAAAGCTCCGGCAATCATTCCCTGGGCATCATCTGCAAAACCCTCCGGCAGGCCGAGAAGGCGTATCAAGCCCTTCAGGCTCCAGACGTTCATTTGCTCACGGCGGAGTCCACCTCCTTCAAAGAAGGAGTCATCATTACCACGGCCCACTTGGCCAAGGGACTGGAATTTGATGCGGTCATTGTGCCCTTTGTTTCCGCCCGGATTTATAAAACGGAGGTCGATAAGAGTATGCTCTACGTCGCCTGCACCCGGGCCATGCACCAGCTCACGCTGACGTATGCAGGGGAGCTCACCGCCTTCTTATCCATCTAGAGGACGTTGGCTCCAGCTTACGTGCAGCACTGTTGCTAAGAGCGTGTTTGGGAATTGGTAGAAACCCTGTTTACGTCATGCTCATCTGGCGTCCGCGCAGCGTAGCGGAGTCGAAGCATCTCTCCCGCTGCAGCGAAAAGCCGCTAACGGCGCGGTAGAGATGCTTCGGCAAGCGGACGCCAGATGAAGCATGACAATTCCCAAACACGCTCAAAGGGAGGAGAAAATATACCCCCTTGCGCTACGTACCACTACCGCTGCCGGACTGAAACGGCTCACTACGAGTTCCGAACTGACATTGACCTCCGGCCATGGTCTTATCGGCGGGGGCGTAAACAAGTAGGCTTTGGTCCGGATTTAAAAGTCACGCTCATACTTGGAGCTGATTCGACCTAAATCATACGCTCGCCGTATGGTCTTGGACCGCTTAAGTTAACGCTTGCCGCCGCCGAAGGGGATATGTGGATAGTCCGGATTGCGCTTTCGCGCCCCTATACATTTATCGTGATGGCCCTACTCATACTGGCAGCAGGCGTGGCCACCATCCTGCGGATGGCCGTCGACATCTTCCCCGAGGTCAATATTCCGGTGGTGGGCGTGGTGTGGCGCTACGAGGGGATGAGCGCCGAGGAGATGAACAAGCGCGGGCTCAACATCAACCAGCGCATCTATATCACCACGGTCAATAACATCGAGCACCTGGAGTCGCGCTCCATCAAGGGCGTGGGGCTTATCAAGGTGTTTTTCCAGCCGGGTACCACCCAGAGGCCGGCGTAGCCCAGCTGACGGCCGTGACGGCTACCATCCTGCGCGGCCTGCCCCAAAGCATCGGCGCGCCGCTCATTATTCGCTACTTGGCCTCCAACGTGCCCATTGCCCAGGCCAGCCTCAACTCCGAGTCGCTGGGCGAGTCGGACCTCTACGACGCGAGCAGCTCGTTTATTCGGCCCGGGCTGGCGGTGGTGAAGGGCGCTTCGCTGCTGGTACCCAACGGCGGCCGGCGCAAGCAGATCATGGTGGACCTGAACCTGGAGATGCTGGCCGGCAAGGGCCTTTCGGGCAACGACGTGGGAATACCCTGGTCAACCAGAACGTGATTCTGCCCACCGGCGTGGCCAAAATCGGCGACCGGGAATACGACGTGCGCCTCAACAGCAGCCCCGAGATGATTGGCACGCTCAACGACCTACCCATCAAGACCGTGAACGGGGTGCCGGTGTACATCCGCGACGTGGCTTTCGTGCACGAGGGCTCGGCAGTGCAATCCAACATTGTCCGGCAGGACGGCTCCCACTCAAACCAAGCAATATGGGGACCTGGATGCATTGACATATTATTATGATAACGATGCTGTTAAGACGAATGATGGGGAAAGCAACCGCTTACTGGCAGTCGATGATACAAAGCCTACAGCGGCTACGCATGATTTCGAAAACCTCTCCAGCACCTACACGCCTGGCACTAGCCCTGCTGAATATGTCTACGATGCAATGGGCAATCTGAAGTCAGACCGTAACAAGGGAATTAAGAGCATTACCTACACGTATCTGAACCTACCACAGACGATTGACCTGTCTGTTGCTAAGAATCCCAGGACTATTTCGTATGTATATACGGCTACGGGAGCGAAAGTGAGCAAAATAGCTACCTCCTCCCGCGGCGGAATAGTCTCCTCAAGTACCACATACTATGCGGGCTCTTTTGTGTATGAAGCGAAAGAAGGGGCTTCCTTGCCTCAACCCGTAACTGAGTTGATCTAACTAAGCCGGATACACTTGGGACGTTGTTTGAAGGTGGATTTCGAAGTGGTTGGGGGACTTATAGCCGAGGGCTGAGTGGCAGCGTTCGGCGTTATGATAGGCCACGTAATGGCTGCTTTCGAGTCTAGCCTCATCGGCCAAGGCTGCGTGGCGCACGGCCCATGGATCATGGGCTACAAAAGCAGCGTAGAACGGACGTTGCTGGTACTGTTCTTGGGCGGCCTCGGAGAGAATCCCCAAGACGCCCGGTTTGTTGGAAGGCCCTACCACGCTTTCCAGCGGCTCGCGCCACTGCGCCAGCGTGCGGGTGACGAGTTCGGGAATACTTGTATCCCAGTTCAGCGCCCGTTGGGTACGGGTGGCATCGTCAACAGGAGGATTCTTACGCATGGAGAGGTGGGAGGATGCCTGCGGAGATACGGCTCCACAACAAGGCGGGCCAACGCGCTTCCCTTGTTTAGCAGCCAGAAAACCCGGTACAGGTTGTGTTTACACCAAGCAACTAAACCTAACAACGGATTCAACTGCTTTTGCCAGGGGTTGACGAAAACCGACTTTCACCCGTAAGGCGAAGTAAAGGCGCGGCCGGTTTGCATACCCACTAAATAAAAAAAGCCCTCACTACATTACGCAGTGAGGGCTTTTGGTGATCCCGCTGGAATCACACCACATTACTTTGCTTTATCAATAAAATGTCCTTACACATGCTCTAATGGGATATATTCAGAATCAGTTTATCAGGATTTACTTAATTATTTTAAAGTTTACGGCCCCACTTGCGGCCCCACTAAAATCTTTACTTACCTTTGATTGGCCCAGCGAAAGGCACAATCACCCTTCTCTTTATCCTATCTATGGCTTCTACCAAACTGGTTATCCGCAGTGACCGGAAGAACTTCGACAAGACCACCATTTACGTCCAGTACACGCACAAGAGCGCCAAGAAGAAATTCAGCACGGGCTTTAGTACTGAGCCGGACCGGTGGAATAGCGAAGCGGGCAAACCGATTGGTAACACCAAGGAAATACAAGACTTCTACACTAGACTACTGGTTGTCAAAGGGCGTATTGACCAAATTGTCCAAGCGGCCATTCTCGCTGGGGAAGACCCTTCTTTTGCCCTTGTGGAGGAGCGACTGAAAAAGCTCCCTACTTCCGGTGCTCAGGCAACCGACGCGACAACGTCGAAACAGCCCAGCAAGAAAGACTTCCTTCATCTGTTCGCGGAATACATTGACGCTACCAGTGCGTCCAAAGCGCACGGTACAGTTAAGCATTACAAGAGCACGCTAAATCACCTCAAAACATACGCAACGGCGCGAAGCCTCAAACTTACTTTACCCCAAATGGATACCAGCTTTTACCACGACTGGGTAAAGTTTCTGACTCAGGAACTTGCACTGACCAATGGTACTGCTAACAATCAGATCAAGCGAGTTAAGGTAGTCATGAGCTATGCGCTGGACAAAGGCCTGACAGATAATATGGCTTTCCAGAAGTTCAAGCTCCTAAAGCATACAGAAGCAGATATTATATATCTAAATCAACATGAGCTGCAAACGCTCTTCGAGGCCGACTTGTCCATTGAGCCACGACTGGCTAAAGTGCGTGACCTGTTTGTCTTAGGATGCACCACTGGCCTGCGCCACTCAGACTTCAGCAACATTCAACCGGAGAGTATTGAGAATGATCAATTGGTGCTACGCACTGTAAAAACAGGTGACTGGCTGCGAGTCGATTTAAACCAATACTCCCGCGCCATCTTAGCGCGCTACCCGGATGGTCTGCCCAAACTGTCCCAGCAGAAACTCAATGAATATATCAAGCAGCTAGGACAGCATTGTGGTCTTGACAAATCAACCCTTGTGGTACACTACCAGGGCAGCAAACGCATTGAGAAGCGAGTACCAAAATACACCCTCTTATCGTCCCATACTGGACGCCGCACGTTTGTTACCCAAAGTTTGGAGCGGGGCATGGCCTTGGAAGTAGTCCAGAAGTTTACTACGCACAAGGACATCAAAACCTTGATGCGCTATGCCAAGATTGCTGACGAGCAGAAGAGGCAGCAAATGGATAAGGCGTGGGGCTAAAGCGATGAGAGCCTTCAAACGGTGACCAACAAATAACACAATCTCAACTTTAAACTCGGGGGGCTGTGTATTTATACTTGCTCGCTTAGTGCGACAGGTGATGACAGTTATAGCACTAGTATATTCCTAGAGCAGTTTCGGGGTCGTTGTACAGGAGTCTAGTAGCACGAACTGTGTAGTTCGCGCTACTAGACTCCTGTACAACGACCCCGAAACTGCTCTAAAGCTGGCCAAAACGGATGGAACGCGCTTTGAAACCGCCTATTATGACTTCGAAAACAAGTCAGAATAAGGCAAGTGGAAGCCACTGAAGACAGCGGAGTTGATGAAGCTGAAGGTGTACTACACCCAACTGCCCATTGGATCAGCTCATCGACGCGTGCTGCAACGGTTCCTCTTCAGCTGCTGCAGTTCACTTCGGCTAGGTGACCTAAAAAACTTGCACGCCGCAAAGCTGAATGGCCAAGAACTGACCTTTCAGATTCAGAAAACCTACGAGAAGAAGCTGGAGGAAATGATGCTGCCCCTCACCAAGGAAGCCATCAGCTACCTGAAAGATGCCCACCGTGAGGAAGGCTTGGTCGTCTTTTACAACTACACCGACCAATTTTCTAACCGGGCGCTAAAGGCCATCGGCTGGACGCTGGAAATCGAAACCGACATGCACCACCATATCGGTCGCGAAACCTTTGCCACTGAGTTCGTCCGGCGTGGTGGAAGCATAGCCGTGTTCCAGAGGCTAATTGACCACACCAAGATTGAAACGACCATGAAGTACGTCCATGTGGACAACGACATGAAGCGCCCGGCTATTCAAATGCTGGATGAGCAGAACGAAGCGCCGATGACCGTGGTGGCTTGCTTCCTGTTACCTAGAACGAAAGTCCTGCTACCAATTGTAGCAAGGCTTTCGTTTTAAGGCTGATTTATAAAATCTATAAAAAAGTAGCATGAAGCGGCCTTTTATACTGCTCAAATGACAGTGCTTAAATGGACTCTTGAAACCATTATGCAAAAACACTTTATTTTACTGGTACTGTTTCTAGTTATTGTTACTCAAGAGTGCCATAAACTCCTTTATCAAAAGTAAATTTGCACTATTCATAACCATGCAGTCACTGAGCAAAAACCTGCCATTATCTCCACCTTTTAAATTTGCACCTATAACTATTTTACCTCTTAAAACCATTTGCAATGACACTTTTTTACTAGACACAAGTAATGTATTCCGATAAATGTCTAATGATGAATTCTGCTTAAAGTGAAAACAAAAAACAAATCTACCTAAGCTTATATCCACACATGAAACATGATTACTTTTGCCGTTGAACAAAGAAATTATTAGAGTTTTCTTATTTTGATATATATAAACTGCACTCTCATTAGTTGAAATCTTGCCAATACTCATAATATACCCTTTCTTAATGTCAACATCTTGGAAATCAATATTGAAAAATATCACCAAATCACTTGTAATTTCAGTAATAATAGGGGTTTGCATCATACTCTCATTAAACAAAACCTTACGTTTTTCCTCGATATACTGTGGACGATATTTGCCAATTGAGTAAGCATCAGCAACCTCTTTAAAAGATTCATGTATTGGCTTCATACCGTTTAAAAGAATATTTGATATATTTTTCAAGATACCCATACATAATTCTGGATTATTCACGATTACTTTTTCATAAATAACCCTATGAATATCTTTTTCAGGATTAATATGTATAACACCTGAATATGCCAGCGATAAAACAAGTTCAGCTATAGTAAAATCACGTTCATCGATTCTTCCAATTTTAAATTCAGTAAAATCCTTCACGCTTATGGTTTCTACGTTGCCCGACAATTCAACAAATTCCACCATATATCCGCTATCAATATTCAACAAGCGTTTAGAAATAGGAATTTCAAAAAACACATGCAATTCATATTTATTTAAAAAACTCAGCATGGATGGACTATCCATTAGTAATATTCTAAATATTGGCGGCAGATCAATTGCGATATGATGAACATCTTCTTTCTTCATTCTTCCTAGTTTCTCTAACTGACTAGATAGCAAGCTTATTTTATCCAATATGTTATGCTTAGCAATTTTTCTTTCCTGTGCAGGAAGACTAAACATTCTACGAACATATTTTTTTTCGTTATATGTGTCTAATACCACACCAGCAAGTGAACTAACACCAAAAATTAAATTATTCATTACGACACTACGGAAAAAATTATTTAAGAATCATACACAAAACAACGACTTACGTTAGATGGTTATTAGCCTTTTGCAACGTTTTATCGTACTCTCGCTGACGCCCGTGACCTCTGCAATCTGGTGCATAGAGAGGCCAGCGGCCAACGAGGTCTTCACCTTTTTCAGCTTTTCATCATCTACGCCCGGCTTGCGGCCCATATGCTTCCCCTGAGCCTTGGCATGCTCAATGCCCGCCTGGGGCCGCTCGCCGTTACTTTCCCGCTCGAACGCAGCTAAAGCCGCGAAGACCGTGAGCACCATGCGCCCGGCCGGCGTGTTGGTATCGATGCCCAAATCCAGGGCCACGAAGCGCATATCCTGCTGGCTGAAGTCGGCAATGAGCCGGATGATGTAGGCCGTGTTGCGGCCGAGGCGCGAAAACCGGCTTACGGTCACGGTGTCACCGGGCCGCAGCATGGCCAACATCTTGTCCAGTTCGGGGCGGGTGGTGCTGGCCCTAGGAATCTTCTCCTGAAAAATGCGGCCCACCCCGGCGGCCTTGAGTTCTTCGAATTGGGTATCGAGGTTCTGATCTTTTGCCGAAACGCGGGCGTAGCCGAAATTCAATTCAAAGAGTAGGGTCAAAAAGGTTGGTTCATAAAGGTACGCTGCCCGTTTTGCGTGGCCCTACTTTTTGGCCTCATCATTCCTAAACAAAACGCCCCCACCGAATCGACTTCAGTGGGGACCGGATACGTACAGTGGCTGTTGCAGAACGCGTGTCCCTACTCCTTACCTAGTTCGTAGAGAGTAGATGCAAGGCAAGAAGCTGTTTCTCGACAAAGAAGTGACTCGCTTTCGGCTCTCCGAGCGGGTGCCACGGCATAATCTGTACCGCCGACTGGCCGAGCTCGTGGATTGGTCGTTCCTCTACGACGAGACCCAGGCCCTCTACAGCCGCACCGGGCAGCCTTCGTTGGACCCGGTCGTGTTCTTCAAGTTGGTGTTAGTGGGTCGGCTGGAAAACCTAGTCAGTGACCGCCGCCTAGTCGAGCACTGTGCCTTGCGGCTCGATATCCTGTACTTTCTGGGCTACGAAGTGGACGAGGAGTTGCCTTGGCACTCGACCGTGAGCCGCACCCGCCAGCTCTTCCCCGCTTCGGTCTTCGAGCGCCTGTTCGACCACGTCTTTGCCCAGTGCGTGGCCGCCGGCCTGGTCACGGGCCACACCCAAGCGGTGGACTCGGCGTTCGTTAAAGCGAATGCCTCCTTGGAGGGCCTGTGCGAAAAGCTGCCCGCTGAAGCGTCCTCGCCTACCTTGCATGTGGCTGGTGAGCCGATGCCTGATGTGGCGGCCACTCAGCCCGCAGCCATTATTTCCAGCCCCGCGCATCAGCTGCAGCGCGTCGCCACCACACATGCCCGCTACCTGCGCAAGGATAGCGGCCCTTTGGGGCGCAGTCGTCCCCAGGCGCGGCTGTTGAGCAACAAAACCCACTACAGCCCTGCCGACCCCGAGGCCCGCATCTCGGTCAAACCGGGCAAGGCCCGCGCCCTGAACTACTTGTGCAGTATGGCCGTGGACGAAGGCACCGGCGTTATCAGTCACATTCAAGCCGACTTCGCCGACCAACGCGACAGTGTGCTGCTGGAAAGCATCGTCGAGCCGTTGCACCAGCGCTTACTCACCCATGACTTGCCGGTCCAAGAAGTAGTCGCGGACACCAATTACTCCAATGGCATCAACTACGCCCTACTCGAAGGCCGGGGCATCACGCCCTGGATTCCGGTTTTTGGGAAATACAAACCTGAAATCGCCGGCTTTACCTACGATGTGGAAGCGGACTGCTTTACTTGCTTAGCTGGCAAGGCGCTGTCATTCAAGGTTTTTGACAAGAGCCAGGACGGTGGATTATCCAAGATATACCGCGCTGCTAGCCGGGACTGCCGCTTGTGCCCGCACAAGCCGACCTGTGCCCCAAGGGTCAAGAAGCGACAACTTATTCGCACTGCCTATGCGGCCCACTACCGCCGCGCCCTTAGTCGGCAGCAGAGTCGGCAGGGCCAGCACATGCGCCGGCTGCGGCAGCGCACGATAGAACCCGTGTTTGGCAGCTTACTCCAGCACTATGGCCTGCGACGCGTAAACACGCGGGGCCGCGGCAGTGCCCACAAAACGATGCTGCTGACTGCCATCGCCTTTAACCTCAAGAAGCTGCTCAAGCACCAGCCCCAGCGGCAGGCAAGCTTGGCCATGGCCCAATCTAAACCACCAGTTCAGCAGCAGATTTTGCTCTTTTGGCGGAAGCGCCGCCGCCGGTAGTATCTACTGGAGGCAGGAAGCAGAGGCAGGCCCGGAGTTCTGCAACAGCCACTACACCTTTCCGACCCCCACCGAAAAGCAGCTAGGTAGGGCCCATTGGGCCTCAATTTTCATCTGGGGTTCTCACGCGAACAGAGTTGACTGCATCCATTATGCAGACTCTTTTTTGATCCATTCCCCTTTTTGGTTTCTTGACCAAATTTGGTCCAAGGTCAAGGTTCCGCTTGTTGCCCTATCAGTAATAGAGTTAGTAACACCTCTAAGAGTCAAAACCTGTACGATTTGCTCCTTTAAATACCCCTGCTTTATAATTAGAGGCTGTGCCGTATTATTGAATTTATATCCAACACTAATCTTCTCCAGCTTATCCCAGAAGTCGATACCTTCATCGTCTTGGTTAACACCTTCTTTTAGGAAATTGGGATTGTAGGTTTCAACAAACCAGAAACGATGAATCACGTTATTCCGAACAGTATTTATTGCTCTTAAGTCTGAGATAAGCAAAAGGTAAAGAACCTTTTCATTATCTCCCATCTGCCCGTTCTCCGCTCTGTGGTTGATAATCTTATACAGAGCATCAAGTGTTTGACTTACTGTAAGGTCTTGCATTAATAAGCGCACCTCTGGCCGCTTATCTCCATAGTCAAGCAATCTTTCCTTTATAGTATGAGCCAAAAGCTCAAATACAACATTAAACTTTCCCAAGGCTGCATACCAAGCCGTAACGTAGGGGGAATCCTCAAATGAATATGGAGATTTTTCAGGCATGGCAAGGTGATTCAGTGGGATTACCACTAGTGTAAAACGAACCGATGTACTCAAAAATGGGCATAAAGCCGTTTGCAAATAACCCATTAAAAAAACAGCCCCGAAAAACCGTTTTTTCGGGGCTGTTAAAGCGGATCAGAAAGCCCCCCAATATTCAGGTGTTTACTGGAGGGGAAGAAGTTCACGAAACTCACGCCCGTACACTTCTTCTGATCATTAATTCCGTGAACCATTTTTTGAACTTACCAGCTGGCCTCTGGATGCATTATAGAGGCATAAGGAGTGATTATAGATAGCAGTTCAGTAAAAGGAGTTATCAGATTTATTCCCACCCAAGAAAGTCGGCTGTCGGGTAAGAAAAAAGGGGCGCTCACAGTGTTGCGACCCTTTTTTATAGTTGATAGGGGAAGGAATTACGGCATGCGTACTAAGCGCTTCGTTTCGACGAGCTGACCCATCTTCAACCGTAGCCAGTAGATTCCCACTGAGCTAGCACTGACCGGCAGCGGCAGCGTAGCATGGCTGGTTGTTGCAGAGCCTTGCTGATGTGCCACGGTACGGCCTAGGTTATCGAGTAGCGACAGTTCCCAGTCTTGGCCCTGGCGCTGTGGTAGCTGCACCGTGAGGCTGGAGGTGAAGGGATTGGGGTAAACTTGCCATACAGAATTGGCGGTAGCGCTGCCAGCAGCCAGCACCACGGGGCCGCGCTTAAGTACTGTGCCAGCGTCACCGGCTACCCAGATACTGTTTCCATCTGCGGTGGCAGCAATAGAGTACAAGGTTTCGAACATGTTGCTGGGCTCCGCCTGCCAACTTGTGCCGCCGTCGGTAGTGAGCAGAATAGTGCCTAACTCACCTACGGCAAAGCCTACCTGGGTTGAGAGGAAATGTACGTCGTTCAGGTTGACGGTGGTGCCCATCGTCATGCGCGTCCAGGTAGCGCCGGCGTTGAGGGTGCGCAGGCCCATACCCGCATCTCCTACGACGTAACCCCGTTGCGCATCCGGAAATGACACGGCGTTCAGGCGAGTGGAGGTGGTGCTGTTTTGGGCCTGCCACGTGTAGGCATCCGGGCTGGAGCGGCGGATAGTGCCACCGTCGCCCACCACGAAACACCCATCCGGGGAGGGGCAGTCGCCGTCCCGCAGGTTGTTTGAGGTGCCGCTGGACACCGCAATCCACAGATAGCCTTCGAAAGTGGTGAATTTCAGCGTACCGGCATCGCCTAGAAGCAAGCCCTTGTTGCCTTTGCGAAACGACAAGTTATTGAAGGTGCCGTACTGCTGGAAAGCAAAGTTGTTGCCCGCATCCGAGCTTAGGTAGAGCGACGTGGGCTGCGGGCCGTTCGGTGTTTCAAACACAAGTAGCACGGTACCTAAAACCGGCTGAGCCACGGACCGGATACGGTTGCGCAGGCCCTGCGTCTGGAAGTTAGGTATCAACTGCCACGTTGTGCCGCCATCCCGCGTCCGGTAGAGAGTGCCCCCCGACCCGGCAGTGTACCCTAAGGTAGCATCAAAGAAGTGAATACTGGACAGCGACTGACCGCCGGGGCCTTTGTTCACCCATTGGCCTATTGCACAGTGATTAGCTAAAAGAAAAAAGAAAAAAACAGAGAGGGTGTTTTTGAAAAACATTTTTTGAAAAAAATATTGAATCTGAGGCATTCTTATATACATAAAAAATTTATTTCGCCAGTTTTTTTTGGGCATATATTTCAACTGGAGCATAATTTGATCCATCACATGATTTGATAAATCTAATATTGCTCTTTGCCTTCTTTATCTCGAAGAAATTCTCTCCAATATTTTTCACCAATGTATCTCCAAGTTGTAAACTCCTTCTTACTTCTATGTAAAATCCTCCATTGTCTCTGTATGCTATTGTTTTCATTGTTCTTGGATCTATTCCGGAAACGAAAAATTCTCTACCAATAGACTTGTTATTTAACACGATTATATTTACTTCTTTCCTCTCAAATTGCCTGACATCCTCTGTGCAAGAGACAACTTCAGGGCATGATGTTAAGGTTACGCATACGATTGACATGATAATAGAAACAAGTATTCTGTTGTTTGTCATTTCGCTAAAGGGTTATTGAACCGCAGTAAGGGCACTGTATTTGTTTGTCCAGTAGAATAGCCTAAGCCACTAGAGACTCCAACTGAATAGGTAGTGTATCCATCGGGAGCTACAGTATTATTAGATTCTGTTTTTATTCCCAGAGAACGGCCAAATGAAAGTGGGCCTAATGCTGCGCTTTGATAGAAAGAGCGACCTAATACCGGTTCTAAAGTATTAGAAGGAGCAGCAGGTGTCGTTTTATCTGCTGCAAAAAAGGAAAAACTTGGAGACACATTAAAAGAAGGTCGAAAGGTGTCAGATCCGCTCAAGCCAGAGTCAAGCGCTCCATAAAGCATAAGTTCAGTATTATTTATCGCTAACCCAAGTTTCATGCTAAAACCCATTCCGTAAGCGTTTGGACTCCAGGCAAGCTCTCCACCGAGGATTTGTGGGTTCCATGGTGAGTATGCATTAATTCCCACATCCCCACCAGACAAGCCATAAGATATTACTTGGTCTGCTGCTGTTTGTACAAATGATGTTCCTTCTTGGTAACCATTATGAATGATGTCATATTCACTTCCTCCTCGATTGTTAACATAGGTTTTCTGACCTGTTTTAACATCATATGTGTATTCATGGTCTTCCCCTCCATCTTTATCACTACGGGAAACAGGATTATTACCCATGCCGATATATGGACTAAAGTGTTGCCTTTTCGGGTCTACGCTCATCCACCGGCCAATCCTCGCATCATATAAGCGTAAATCGAAGCTGTTGTAACCCGTTTCAGAATCAAATTTACTGAATTGTCCTTGATAACCATGCTGGTAGCTGTCTAGGTAGCGGCGTGTCCAACTGAGGCCGGCGTTGCGCTGGCCATAGGCGTAGAAGTGGTTCTCCTCTACCAGTGGGCCAGTAGTATGCTCAATTTTCAAATCGTCGAAGTAGACTCTGTCCGTAATACCATAGGTATTTACTGACACTTCTACTGTACCCATGGAGTCCACTTCCAGCTCGTAGGTCAGCTTTTCCCAATTTCCTTCGGCTGTCGTTGAAACGGGGATGGTTTGGTTGGACAGGAAGGCGCCGCGCTTACTGCGCACCACGTACTGCAAAGCCGCATTGGGTACCTGCTGCTCCACAGGAGGGGCTAATGCCCGGTTTTTGCCGGAGCCAAGCGGTATGAGTAAGCCAAAGGAAAGCGTGTTCAGAGCCTTACGCCACGTTGGGGGCTGCACACGCGCATGCTCTGGAGTAGGCACTGTGGTGCTGGTGCCCGCCACTACCGCACCCGCCAGTACGAAAGGCGTTGCAGCGCGGAAGATGCCGCCATCCTGGTTGGGATAGGCCGCATATACTTCAATCTTGATTTTATCGCCCCGGTCTACCTGAAGGGTTTTGCTGGGCCCCTGGGTATTGTCTTCGCCCAATTGAACGGAGTAGCTGGAGCCGCCGTGAGCGAAGGCCGTAGTGCGGACCGTGGAGGTAGGAAAGTTGAAGTCCTGCTTTTCGGGGCAGAGCTGGCATTCCTCCATCGTCGCCAGATACGTCTGGGTGGTAGGGCGCCGGAACACAATGCGGGTGTTGCCCAGCTGGTCGTTCAGCTCATAGAGTTGCTGGCCAGGCTGATCGTTCAATGGCTGCCGAATGAGGCCTACGCGCGTAGCTCCGTAGAGAGGCTGCTCGTAAAGCTTCACCTGGCGGGTCGTCGCATCCGTGACGTAGGAAGCCAGCTCGTTGCCAGCAGCATCTTGCACGTAGTACGTTTCGGTGGGGCCGCCGTGAATCAGGTGCAGGTAGTCCTGCTTGATAACCCGTCGGCCAAACTCGTCATAGATGTATTTGGCGACGGCAGATGTTTTAGCCGCATCCTGATACACTGCCGTTACCTTGCCCGACACGTCATAGTCCAGGTATTTGTTTTTGGCGGCATCCTGCACTTCCTGCTGGGCGGTCATTTGGCCCAGCTGATCGTAGGTGTATTTAATCACCTCCTGGTTGGATGCGTGCTGCTTCACGGCCGTCAGCTTGTTGGTGTTGGCATTTATACCCAGGTAGCTGTAATCGATGTTCATGCCCGGCCCGGACAGGCCTTCGTTGCGGGTGAGGCGCGTCAGGTTGCCGTTGGGGTCATAGGCGAGGTTGCCTTCCGAGTACACACCCGTTAAGTCGGCCGTGAAGCTGTACTGCCGGTTGCCAGTGCTTGCCACAAGACCATAGTTCGACTGTTTCAGCTCACCCCGGTCGGTATACTGATAGCCATAGGCGCTGATGGGCCTGGTTGGGGTTTGCCAGATGTTGGCCTGAATCGTGCCATTGAACCGCTCGGGGTAAGCAATGGGTAAGGTCGTTTGACTAGTGGGGACAGCTGCTGATTTATAATCCGAATTGTAGTAAGAGAGCGACATGCCAAACAGATCAGGCAGAATTACGTCCGGTTTGCCGTCCGGATTCACGACGCCGTCTTTGCCAGGGTCGTGCTGCAGGTCCGCATCGTTAACTGACTTAAGCCAACCTTGCGCAGTATAGGTGTAATCGAGGCCCTGCAGGTCCTTGTTATACACCACACGCTTGAGCGGACTATGCATATAATATTGGTAACGGACTTGTTCGGTATGCGGCCCGATGGGCGCTGCCGGATCGTCATTCCCGGTTTCTACCTTCACCAGTTGCTGGTCCTTGTTGTAGGTATAATAGTGGGTAAGTCGTTCCAGAGGCGTGTCTTTTTGGTAGCAGACGCTGCCAACACTTCCATTGAAAGTGTAGGTATAGTCAATCGTACGAGTGGGATGGTCTTTGATGCGTTTGATGAGCCATTTGGCCCGGCCTTGCTCATCGTAGCTATACCACGTCTGTGAGGTAGTCAAGGAATGAGAACCCAGTAAGACATCGTAATACTTTATGGTTGTGGAAACACGACCGTCCAGAAATTCCTGGGTGTAGTTGGAACGTCCGTAGGTTTCGTAAGAGACATCGTAGACGGTGGTCGTAACATCGACGCGGTGGCGCACATCGGTAAACTCACCGGTATCAATAGCGCCTTGGTCGTTACGCAAGGAAGCGAAGTAATTAGGCTGACTGGCAGTGGGACGAGCTTCACCGGCCTCGACAATTCTGCCAACTGCATCGTAGGTTACATAAGAAAAATACCCTGTAGTACGCTGCAAGGCGTTTTGCGAGAAACGGAGCTTTCCGTCTGTCCGGTATAGATATTCGGTGCGCCCGGCATCAGTTTCTGTGACTGCCAGCAGGCGGCCCTGGGTGTCATACTCGTAGCTGGTAAAGAAGGGCAAAGACGCCCGCGTTGGATACGTGCTTTCCAGGGTACCCGCCTTCTGCGCGTCGGCCAGCAGCTTGACGCCATTCGGGGCTAGTGTGCCGATCAGCTGACCTTTTTGATTGTAAAAGCTGTAGCTGATATCCTGGTACACGTTGGTGTAGGTCAGCTTCAGAGTACCACGCTTACTTCTGATCTGATAAAATCCGGCTGGCAGGGCAGTTATATCGGTAACTACGCCGCCCGTAACTGAATTGACCAACTCATATTGAGCTGCACCGGATAGCAGCTCAATGCTGATTGCGCCCGCGCTGAAAGTGCAAAAGTTGTAGAAAGAATATGCTTCCCGGCTCTGGGCTACATAGTCCTCATGCTTGAGAACAGGAATGGGTCCAGTGGTATCGATATAAGGCGTAGCAATGGTAAAAGGGTCAGTCGAATAGAAATAATACTGACCGGTGTAACCTGAGGTAGGAATGGAATAGCCAGTAGCGGGCCCAGTATACACCAAAACCTCATTCCCGTCATACACCATAATGTCTGCCGTCGCCGCTATGATAGGTGATAGGGCTAACTCACTAGCAGCTATCTGAAGGCGGTAAGGCCAACCAATCTCCACCGAACTTTGCACGATGGTGAGTTCGGTATTCTCGCCCGGTCGGGCTTGCATAAGTGAGTGGCCTTCTTTGTCCTGAATGGAAACAGATAGCTGCCCATGTGCATCGCGGCTTACTTGTTGGGTAGCGGCCATGCTTAAGGTTGTAACACTGGCTCCCATTTCGGAAGCCGGAAAGTAACGGTTCTTCAAGGCCAGATACGCATCCAACTCTGCCCGGACAGCAAAACTGCCCGATACAGTTTCCTTGTTTTGCCCTAAGCGAAACGCATCACCCGGCATAGAAGCTCGCACCACACCGGTGCTGCCATCAGGCGCGCTCTGGGTCCGAGAATAGGGATAGGCTGTAACGGCTGTATAAGGCTCTAGGGTGTTATTGGTGCTATAATACCAACCTAGTGTCCCAGGCATAGCGACGGCCGCAGGTTGTGGAGCGGTTACCGTCGTCCAATTATCAAAGTGCTTGTAGGAGTAAGGAACTGTCGGCTCACTTTGAGAAGTAAAAAACAGAGGATCGTACTCAAATTCTGGTGACTTTGTAGGAGCCGACAGAGTACTGCCCACCGATTGATCATAGCTATCGTAAAGGGGTTGGGAAGCTAATATTTTACCAGCCGTGATGTTTTTACGTTGGGTTTGGAGCGCCTTACCCACTGCATCAAAGTAAGCTCTAGTCGCCCCCGTCACCTCCCCAGCTTCATCATAGCTAAGCTCTTCCGTCCAATTGATTTCCCGGATGCGTATCGTACACGGCTCAGAGTAGAGAACTCCCGAGCATGTTTGAACTTTAGCCCGATATAGAGTTGTCTGAATCAGGCTCGAATAAGAAAGTTCATCCTCCGTTTCGTTGATGGAAGACCAGGTGATGCCATTATCCTCGGAAGATTGCCAACCAGCAATAGCCCCCGTGTAATCAGCTACCATCACTGTGCCCTCATTATTGCCAGCGCCTACTTCCCGGTTTCCATAAGTCTTACCGGCAGTTTCTTCTACGGTTACCGTAAAGAAAGCTTCAGGTAATGTTTGGCACCCAACCGGCGTAGCTTTGAATTGAGTAGTTATACTAATTCCACTTGGCAGGCTTAGTTCATATAATGCATTAACAGTTGATTGAATTGGTAACCCTTGCGTTACCCAATTGTTGCCCACAAGTTTGGACCATTGTACTTCCTTGACTCCAGCAGAACCAGTGTAAGATAGCGTTAAGGCAGCATTAGCACAGTTTTGTGAAGGTCCGGTAATCGAACCACCCTGAGAGAGGCCAGCTGTGATAACAGTTAGCTCGTCATTTCCACAGGGGGCACTGCCTACTGGTTCGTTACGGTACTGCTCTTGGCTTTGTCCTTCACTTGTTGTTACAAATACATCAATTGTACCTGGCTCATACCATGTTACAGTATATGTTGACCCCGTTGACCCTGAGATTACTATATTCGGAGTTGTAGTAGAAGTTGATCTTGAAATGGTCCATCGGTACTTGTTCGTGCCGGAGCATGTTGTCACTGCTCTGTAGGTGCAAGTTTGTCCAATGCAAGGAGTGATGGCCCCACTTGTAAGTTTTATAGTTACGGGTTGCGGGTTCTGAGCACACACACACTGGGAACTAAAGAAAAGCACCACGAGTAGCCAATGACTCAGAAAACGCTGGTAGAAATAAGAATCCATTAGAATGGTGCTACAGATTATTGGACGGTAATTTTCTTAGCTATTTCCCGGCTATTGCCGAAAGCATCTTGGATTTGCACTTTCAGCCAATGAATACCTGAACCTGTAGCACTATAAGTAAAAGTAGAGCCTGTGACAGGTCTATAGGCTCCACTAGCCGTAGTTTTATAACCAATCTGACTAGTAGCTGCTAGCGCCGCCGGGAGTAGCACTTCTATGGTAATGACATTTCCAGCCTGCACCTTCAACTGTAGCTCCACCTCGTCCAGAGCAGTAGGTGTACCAGCGTAGTGGTAGTTATAGCCGCTTATCTGCCGAACACCATGCGAAAAAGTCTCGCGACTTACTGAAGTTATGCGTCCGACCGCGTCGTATTCGTAATGTGAAAACAAATTGAAATTATCCAGAATATCAGTCACCCGTCCGGTGCGATTATTATATACATAGGCTTGGGTGGAGGCGTCAATTGGTTGGAAGCGAAAGTCATCCATATACACATCACCAGCACTTTCATTTGATGAGTTCACCTGGAAAGAAGAATTGCCCCAACCAATGGCCGGAATCTGCAATTCTAGTAAGTACCACCCATTAGCTTGGCGAGTCGACGTTCCCCTAACCGCGTCCTTCTGCACCCCGTTCAGTAAGTAGGATAGTTTAACTTCTGGGCTTGTAGCCCATACGCTAGCTTTATATACCCGCCGAGTACTAATTACTGCAAGAGGCACATTATAAGAGAAGCCATTATGGGTGGATAGAACCTTTAGACTTTGGGTGCCGGTATGCGTTTTATCAGTCGTACGTGCTGGGTCACTAAAGATTGTAGACCCGCCGCTGGCCAGCGTAGTAGTGATGCCGCCGCTGAAGCTGCCATTGCTAGCCGGCTCGTCCTCAGCACCAGAATAAGCTATTTCTTGATAACGCGTCTGACTGCCGCTGATGAGTACTTTACTGTGTGTGAAGCCTCTCTTTGTGGCTACAAACTGCTGATTCATATCCTTAGCTTCCAAGGCGCCCGAGTAAACGTCGTAGAGGGTTGCTTCTAATGTAGCCCGCCACCAAGGTGAGTTGGCTGAAGAGTAGAAGTCAACGAAGCTTTGGGGAGTTGAGGGATTCAAAAGAGTTACACCATCTGGAGTTGTTCCTTCAGGCATCCACACATAGCTTTTATAAGGTCGCCAGATGCCGGGCTGGCTACCAAATAAGGTAGGATCAGTTGTGTTGGCACCCAAAACTGGCACTTGATCTGACCATGTCTGCACCTGTGCTGACAGTATACCCACAGCCGTATTGGCCGCATCTACTTTGTACACATAGGTGCTGGCCTGCTGCATTAGCATGTTGCGGTTGGCGGCCTGCGTGGTCTTCGGACCCATGGCCGGGTATTTTCGGTACGCGGGCACGGACTGGGTCATGAACCGGTTACCGTATCCATCAACGGACAATACTTTGGTAGGGGCCCCCGAGTAAAAGTCGAAGGCTAGGTTCTGTGAGGACGTCCGGACGCCGGTTTTGTAATTGATGGTAGTCGTGCCCAATTGGATAGTGGGGTATACGTCTCGCTGACTCATTACGATTTTGCGGTCGTAATGCATACCTGGGTTCAGCACTTCCCTTGAATCGCCAAAGCTTTCCTGAATGATTCCCTGCTTGTCGAAAGCCGCTAGCTTTTGGGTATAGGCGGCAGCTTCTTGCTCCGTAGTGCGACTCTGAGCATCATCATGCAAATAATGATTAATAGTCTCCCTAAGCTTATTTCTGCGCTGATCGAAGGCAATGATGCGTTTGAGCTTACCAATGCGGCTGGTGAAATCCTTGATGGCCATGCGCCGAACTCGGACCTCCGACTCTGAAGTAGCTGATAGTTGTGTGAAAGGGGCACCGGTGAGGCCCAACATATATGGCTTGAACACCTCAAACTGGTACATCGAGGAGTTGGGCATTGTCAACTCAGTCGTTTCGCCTTTTCTCTTTAGAACATCCTGAACAGTAACAAATTCATACTGAACTCCCGGACTAGGAAGCTCACGGGACGTAGACAGCAAAGTAGGCAGACTCTTGTAATATGTCTGCATCCATTCTTTATACAGGTTTTTAAATGACTCACTGGTATTCTCGGTATGGTAATAGGCATATTCACTTTTAGGTACGTTGATGATAGAACCAGGCTCATAAGAGGTTACACCCGACGAATTACCCGCGAAATCATAGTTGTAAGTTGTGGTACGCTCTGCCTGAGCCGTAGCAACTTTGACTTTACTAACGCGAATACCTCCGCCGTAGTATTTCTTAGGTTTCTCAAATCGTTTGACAAATCCAAGAAATATTGTTGTAGCATTGAAATTAGAGCCATCCATTGGGTGAAACAATCCATTATTTGGATCTATTTCTTTTACTGCAATCGCATACGTGTTACTAGAGCCAGCTGCTGTATTCTCATCAGGCACATCAACAATGGAAAGAGGAATATCTTGCCGCATTTCTGTTCCCTGCCCAGATTCTTTGGATACTAGCCCAGACACAAGGATTTTTTCTCCTATTTTGAAGAAGGATGAAGTAGCAATATGGGCTTTTATTAATATAAATCCTTGGCCGCGTACAATTTCGTTACTTGATACAGTGCGCAAGGGCCCACTACTCGGTATGTATGCTATAGCATCAGGTTTTTCGATAACTGTTCCTTTGTAATCATCTCCCTCGTAGTCAAACGATACTGTAGATCCCAGCGGAGAGCTAATCGTGCGTAATGACCAAACATCAGTCGCTTTTGATGACACTTCTGTTGTAGCGCGTGTATAAACTTCAATCCCTCCAGTTGTTCTAGGGTCATAGTCACTTTTAAATAGTCCCCACTCATCAACGTGATCCTTCAAATACGGCGGATTCTTTGTCGTACGAGCATCATAGTCTGCAAGAGGCTGAGGAATGTTAATTAAATAACGAACCTCAAACCGATCGTTATTTGGATAGCTTAACGATTCAGATATATATTTAGTAAGAACACAATATATTATTTTTTTATCGCTTTTGAACACAAGTATATCCCCAACTTTAAATTTGGATTTATCGGCTCTGATACCACCAACTTTATTTATTTCAGCGGTATTCCCGTTGTTTAGTACAGTTACTTTTCCTCTTTTAGTAGAAATTTCTGGTAATTCATACCCAAAACGAGTAGGAGGAATTAAACTCACGCACCCTTCACCAAGTGTTTTTAATGACTTTAACGTCAGCTTACCTTGTAAATCAAGGTAAGCTGAGGAGGGCTCGTGATCCTTAGAAGTGTAAAATGCATCAGCCGTACCATAACTATTAACAGTGCCGGGTGAAAGAGAATAGTCGTAGGATAGCTCCACACCTTTTACCACTTTTCCTAGGAATGAAGTGCCTAGTGAAGCAATATCGTTAGTATCTATTATATTTTCTCCTGTGTGCTCTCCTCTTTCAAAAAAAAGTGCTACATCGGCACCAGGATACTCAGGATCTTGACTGCCTATACCTTTTTCGGACGCAGGTATATTATATGTACTAGAAAGTGATTTAATATCAGTAGGAACGTCCTTATTGTTTAGCAGCAGTATTCTTTTGAGCCGTAGTTGAGCCTTCGCATAAGTATAAATTTTGGTGACCACTGCATTCTCACAAATACCTTGATAGCATTCAGCTTCTTTAAAATTAGTATTTCGGCTTATTCCATAGGGCTGCTGAGCGCCTGCACCCCGGTAGTCCTTTCCATCAGCACGCAGCTCTTTCTCAAAGATGGCCGTATGGGAACGGGTACGAATCGAGTTCAAATAGTAGATCTGCTTGAAGCCAAATGAATGAGTTCTGAAGCCACCATCCAAATCGATATGAAAACCCTCCGAAGGGTTACGCCACTGGTATGACTCAATCCATTTGCCATAGTTAAAATCAACCCAATAACCCCAGTCACCTTCATCGACGAGTCCATCAGAGTTTCGGTCCACGTAATCTGGACCGGTTACTGCCGTTAGAAACCAGGTATAAGCATAATCGTTCGGTTTACTAAGCTTATTCCATGCGGTGAGATCATTAATATTTTCAGTTTTTACCTGTTCACTACTGCTGTATGCTGGCAACGCAAAGTGGTAAACGACGCCACTTTCATTCGTAATCATAAAGCCGCCTATCTGATCATCATTGACTGCCTTTCTGGTCAGCCCTGCTGACGTTGTGTTAATAAAGCCAGCGAATTTAGCGGTATTCTCACGAATTTGTTTGTTCGTGAAATATTCAATGTGCTTAGAACCCGTGAGTCTATCTTTTGCTGGATCATAACCTAAGTTATCATTTGGATCGGAGCTGCCTTTAACAGAGTTCTTATCGAATGTATAGCGTAAATCATTCGAATTATCCCCAATCCAAGGGCCTTCAGTATTTTCCTGTAGATAGCGGTTCGAAAAATCATTTTCGAATCGAAATGATAACTGCTTATTATCCGAAGGACGTGGGTTCGACATGATAATAATCCGGCCATCTCTGGAGCGCCGGGTGCGGCTATATAATGCTTCCTGATAACTATAGGGGCGCATACTGCCCGAGAGTCCTTGGGCTACAACATTGTAGTTATCGTAGTCAGGAAAACTTCCTCCTTGCACAAAATCTGGATCCGGATTATCGTAAATATTTTCGTTTTCCGGATCAAGGAGGCGATAGGTATCATAAGCTTGGTTATCAAGTTCTGTCCTTTTGTAGCCATGTCGATACTCGAGCGAGTTGTCATTATAAGATATAGGAATTCTAGCATTGGATTGAAATCCCTTTGGATAATATAAGGCCCCATGAGTTGCGGCTGTCTCTGTTTCATCACTCCATACACGCTGGTAATCATATCCGAGTGATACGCTGATACCAGGATAAACAGGAATATCAATACCGATACTTTGGGATTCTGAACTGATGTTACCTGCCCGGTCATTGGCTATTCCAATACTACCTCCCCCAACTTTAACGGAAGGAGAACCACCAGCTGAACTCATACTAGCGCCTAATAATGTGGTGCCACCAGAACTTATGCTAGCGCCACCATTTGCACTTACAGAACTGAAATTGGTGGATAGGCCAACATTGGCACCTACTGAAACAGCTGTGTTGCTACTTACCCCAATGCCCGCTCCCATGTAGCCCTGGCCGTACCCGTCGGTGCCCATCGACACCGAGGCACCAACTCCTACTGATGATTGAGAACTAGTCAGACCTAGGCCCAATCCGAGATATCCACCTACTCCGAAGCCCTTGTAAGTATCCTGAGAAAAGGCAAGACCAAAGGATACTGAGGCTGGGCACCCTTGTGCCCCAGCTGTTATACCTACCGAATAAGTTGACCTCTCACTGCCTTCCCAATACTCCCGGTTGACCATCGAGACGCCGTTATGGTCGTCAGCATAACCATTTACGTTACGGGAAATAGCCCCTGGGTTCAGACTCCAACCTAAACCCACCCAGGAAGCATCAGTATTGGGTTGTACACCAGCGTGATAGGATAAGGATAAGGGATACCCGCCTTCAGGTCCTGGTACTTCCAGCAATGGAATACCATATGTTAAGTCCCCGCTATTTAGATTGACCATGTCCGTTGTATCAACGGGCTCAAAGTTGGTTGCTTCGGGCACTGTTGGCCCTGAGGTCAGGGCATAGCTAGCCACTGGCCATACCAATTGAGTGCTCATCTGGACCAGAAAAAAGACCGCAATGGTGCGAGCTACCCTATAATTTTGGAAGAACATATACTGGAAGCAAACGTGTTGTGTAGGCGGTTTCTACTGAAAACTGATTTTGGGTATTTTTTGAATATCTGACTGGCGAAAACGGAAAGCTAGATTACCACAACCCAAACCAAACTCTCGAACATTTACTTGCAACCATTCTGCTTTTGGCCTTAGAGGAAAAGCCAAAAGTAACTGTGTGGCGGAACTCATAGCATAAGTCCGATCAAGAGAATACGTGAGGGGACGTAATGTGTCACCGTCTGCAGTCGTTATACTAACATACTGTTGCATTCCAAAAGACAATGTTCTTAGCAACGCGCCATACTTATTTAGCCCTACTGCTGGATCTAAAACCTCATGGCCTTTTACTGAGAAAGTAAGGGTAAAATACTGAACAGCATTGTATGCGCTGGAGGCTTCTTGGAACGCTATGGCCGTAGCAGGATGCTCAGGTGAAAAATCTCGAAAGACTAGTAAATCCACAGGTAAGTATGAGGCCGTAATATGGATATCCTGTACATCCTGAATATGAACAAGTCCGTTATGAGTATCTTGAATATATATCTCTAATTCTTCACCGCTCACCTTCTGCTTACAAGCAGTTGCTACGAGAAAAAGGGATATAATTGCACTGAAAAATCCGAATTTCATTATCTTTTATAAGGTCTATATTCCTCATTTAGCTCAACTATCACCTCATCTGTAATGTCTAATCCTTCTCGGGCGTAGGCAATATTGCCACTCTGATTTGCTACTAAGATTAAATCATAATTTTTTCTTTTACCGTATTGACTCAAGAATGCGTTTACTTGGTTAAGAATCAACTGGGTACTCTGATCATCTTCCCTTCTAGCATTTTCTTGCACTGATTTCTGATAATCTACTAATTGCTTCTGCTTATATTGTATTGTTGATACAGCAATTTTTTTCTCTTTTTCTGTCATGGTACTGACTCCTCTCTCATACTGACTAATGGCTTTTTGTACGATATTTGTTAACGTATCCGTATTACTTTGCCATTTGAGCAATTTTGCTTTATATGCTCCTCGCGCATCAAGCATTGCTTGATAGTTATTCAATAATTTGCCAGAGTCAACATAAGCGATATTTTTATCAGACAAGTTGAATAAAATATAAGCAGACAGGCATATAAGTATTATTATACATGCAGAGTGTATTTTTAATGTCATGCTTTTCAGGCAGGGTGTAATTCAAAACTTCGCTTGGGGCCGATATCTTTGAAGGAGACCATTGCCCCCCTTGTGATGATGACCAAAGCGGACTACCTAGCCCTGGCTGAAACGCGTTTCGAGGCGCTCTGCGCCTTAGAGCGGCACGCCGACTTCTACACGTTTGAG
>NZ_SRLD01000060.1 GCF_004745955.1 Hymenobacter elongatus
TGAACGCGTATTTCAGGAAGCCAAGCAGCAACTGGGCCTGCACCAGAACCAAACGCGCTCCTGGCCTGCCTGGCAGCACCACGTGGCCCTGACGACGATGGCCCTGCACTTGCTGCTCGACACGCAGCTGCGCGAACGGGAGGCCCTGCCTAACTTGTCTTTCGCCAGCCTTAAGCTCATTCTGGCGCAAAAGCTGCAAAACCTACAAAACCTACTCCACCAAGATGATGCCTTACTGGCTGCCGTGCACCAGCGGGCACGAGCTAATACCCCCAAGCACCCCCGGCCGCACGCCCCTTAACCTGCCAAAGTAGAGTTACGTACACTGTTCAGTAAATTACGGGTTATATTTGGGCATGCAGAAATCCCACGTTACCCTGACTTCGGCGCAAGAAGCGCACCTGACGGAATTGACCACGCGCGGCACCGTAGCCGTGAAAGCGTACCGCCGGGCCACGGCGCTGCTGGCCCTGCACGCCGGGCAGAGCTATTGTGCGGTGGCCCGGCAGGTGGGCGTGAAGTACAGCACCGTGTCGGGCTGGGCGCAACGCTTTGCTGCCGAGGGCCTGGCCGTCCTCGCCGACCAGCCCCGCAGCGGCCGGCCCCTGCAAATCACGGGGGACGAGCGGGCCAAACTCACGGCCCTGGCCTGTAGCAAAGCCCCCGACGGGCGCAGCCAGTGGTCCTTGCGCCTACTGGCGGGCAAGGCCGTCGAACTGGGCTACTGCCGCCAGGTCTCGGCGGCGTCGGCCCACGCCATTCTTAAAAAAACGCGCTCCAGCCCCAGTTGAAGCGCCAGTGGTGCATCGGCCAGGTCAGCGGCCAGTACCTGCAGCGCCTCGAAGCGCTGCTCGCCCTCTACGCCCGCCCCTACGAGCCGCGCTTTCCCGTGGTCTGCTTCGACGAGCGCCCCTGCTTTTTGCTCGGCGACGTGGTCGCGGGCCTGGCCCCGCAGCCGGGCAAACCCGCCAAGGAGCATTACGCGTACACCAAGCACGGCAGTTGCTGCGTGCTGGCCGCCGTCGAGCCGCTCACGGGCCAGCGCCTCTACCAGGTGCGGGCCCAGCGTACCAAGCGCGAGTACACCCAGTTCATGCAGCGACTGGCCGCCCGCTACCCCCAGGCTGAAAAAATCCGGCTCGTGCAGGACAACCTCAACACCCACGCCCTAAGCACCTTTTACGACTGTCTGCCTGCCGCCCTGGCCCAGCGCCTGGCTGACCGGTTCGAGGTGTACTACACGCCCAAGTGCGGCTCCTGGCTCAACCAGATTGAACTCGACTTCTCGGCCCTGAGCCGCCAGTGCCTGAAACGGCGCATCCCCACCCAGGCCCAACTGGCCTACCAGGTCTATTGCTGGAGTCGGGAGCGCCAGGCCCAGAGCGTCAAAATCCAGTGGCAATTCACGGTCGCAGACGCCCGGCAAACCCTCAACAGCCAATACCGAAAAGTCAAGAAGGCTAATAAAATATATGCGAAATCTTCCTGAACAACGTACTTAGAGCACTCGTGGCTGTTGCAGAAGGCAGCATCTGGATAAGCTGCTGTGTGTAGGAGCAGTACGCAAGGCAAGAAGCAGTATGCGGATACAAGCAGTGCTCGCTGTGGCTTTTAAGATGCAGTAGGGCGGGCTTAGAGCGCGGCGGCTACCCGGCGCACCGACACGCGTTGGCTGTAGTCGGGGTTGAAGTAGGCGAACTTGATGCGGCCATCGCGGCCAATGACGTAGGTGGCCGGCACGGGCAGTACGTCATCAGCAGACGCGTTGGCTTTCTGCAAATCGACTCCGAAGCCCTTGTACTTGAGCACGGTGGCCGGGTCCACGGTGACGGCCGTGTGGTAGGCCGTCATGATGACGAATCCTAGGTCCTGCACGATGGGGAAGGCTGCCTTGGTCTTCTCTACAGTCTTGCCGATATTCTCCTGGGTTTCGGGCGTTATCACCACCACCTGCGCCCCTTTGGCCGTGAGCAGCTGCAGAGAGTCCTGCAGCTGGCTGAGTTGCTTGTTGCAGTAGGGGCACCACTGGCCCCGGTAGAAGTAGAGCACCACCGGCCCCTTTTTCAGCAGCTGCTTCAGCTCTACGGGCCGGCCGGCGGCATCGACGCCCTTGAAAGCCGGGGCCACGGTGCCCACGGCCAGTGGGGCGGCCGTACGGGCTGGAGCCGATTGGGCGCGGCTGGCCAGGGGCAGGGCCAGCACGAGCGTGGCCAGGGGTAGGAGCAGGCGGTTGTTCATGGCCGCAAGGTAGCTATTCCGGGCCCGGCAGGCTTTTTGGCCCAGCGGGCTCAGCCTAACAGCTGATGGGCGATGTCGGGCAGGGTGGGGCCAGTGAGGGCAGGCGCGGGGGCCAGCGGGTAGATTTGCTGACCCGGGCGGGCAATGAACGCGGCCTGCAGGCCCGCCAGCTGGGCCCCGGCCGTGTCCCAGCCGTGGGCGGCTACCAGCATGGTCTGGGCGGGGGCCACCTTCAGCCGCTCGCAGGTGGTGCGGTAGGTGTCGGGGTGGGGCTTGTAGCGCTTGAGCGAATCGATGCTGAGCAGCTGCTCAAAAAAGCCGGTGAGGCCGGCGTAGGCCATCTGCTTCTGCACCGTGGCATCGGGCGAGTTGGTGAGCGTGACCATGCGGAAGCCCGCCTTCTGCAGCGCCGTGAGACCGGGAATAACGTCGGGGTGCGGGGGCAGCTCAGTGATGAGGGTGAGCAGCTCTTTTTTGCGGGCGGCCGGGCGCGCTGGCTGGCCCAGGGCTTGGGCCAGCATGTCGAGGGCCGCGTCGCCAATCTGCCCGAAGTTGTGGTAGCTGCCAGTCACGGTATCGACCAGCGAATACTGGAGCAGCAGCGCAAACCACTGCTTGAAGGCCGTTTCGGACTTGAATTCCTGGTTGACGGCCTGCTGCAGCTGGCCTAGGTCAAGCAGGGTTTCGTTGACGTCGAAAATCAGCAGCTTGGGACGGATGGGAGCAGAACTCATGGCGGACAGGGAAATGGGCAGGGCCGCGGTGACAGTGACCAGGGCGAGGGAGGATAACACAAAGCGACGGGTAACCATCTGCCTGCATACGCTGGGGCCCGAGACGCAGCCGGGCGGCCGCGTCTTTTTTGGCGATAATCTGCCCGATTATCGGCCGTACTCAACAATCTGCTCGCCACTTCAGGCCCCGGTTCAGGCATGCTTCCCAGGCGACCAGCCCCGGCCGGCCAAGTGCTGCCGGCCGGCGGCCACCGCCCCGTCTTCCAGGGTAGTGCCCATCGAGTCGTTCCAGCGGTTGAGAAACCCGAAAAGGCTCACCACGCCCAGAATTTCCACGATTTCACCCTCGTTCCAATGCGCCCGCAACTCGTCGCTAAGGGAGTCGTTTACGGCGTTGGGTACGGCTGAGGCGGCCACGGTAAAGGCCAACGCCGCCCGCTCGGCCGGGCTGAACGCGGGGTGGGTGGCAAACTCCCAGATATGGTCGAGTTGCTCCTGCTCGGCGCCGTAGCGCTCGGCCGCCAGAATGGTGTGGGCCTGGCAGTACTGGCAGCCGGCCGCGTGGCTGCTGAGGTAGCCGATGAGCCGCTTCAGGGCGCTGGTCACGCGGCCGTGGTTGGCCATTACGGCCTTGTTCAGCTCAATAAAGGCTGTAGCCACGGCCGGGCGGTGCTGCATGGTGAGTACGCTGTTGGGGCAGAAGCCCAGGGTTTCGTTGAAGAAAGTAGCTAGCTGCGCGACTTCGGGGTTGGCATCGGCGGCCAGGGGAGAAACGAGGGGAGTGGACATGGGCGGGAGGGAAAGCCTGAGGATGGATAAACTAGCCAACAAAGCTGCACCAAATACCGGGATTGGCACGAACCTGACGCCCCAACCTGGCTAACCCGGTAGCCTTCTCGCTTGAGTTGTCGGCCACCCGACAAAACTCCGTTTTGTTCCGACCCCGTCCCGTCCGGCCGCGTACCAGTAAAAGCCCGGCCTATTTGCCCGCCCCGCACGCTGGTCCGGTCCCAGGCCATCTTTCTTACGCGCTAACACCTCACCTTATTCCTTCGCCCACATGGCCACCCCAGCTGATCAGACTGCTCTCCCCACTCCACCGCATCGCCTGCGCGTGCTGCTCCTTGCCGGCTCCAACCGCCGCGAGTACAACTGCCCCGGCGTGGACAGCAAGGCCCGCACCCTGCTTAACCGCCTGGCCGACCGCCTGCCCGCCACCTGGGACATCGACACCGAAGACCTGGGCAACGTGTACGGTCGCCCCAAAATCCAGAGCTGCAACGCCTGCGTGAGCACCAGCATGGCTCTGTGCGTGTGGCCCTGCAATTGTTATGAGAAAAACAGCCTGCGCGAACCCGACCTGATGTGGAACCTGGACCTGTACAGCCGCCTCGACCAAGCCGATGCTTGGTGCATCATCGGGCCGGTGAACTGGTACGGGCCTTCGTCCACGCTCAAGCTGATGTTTGATAGGCTGGTGTGCATGAACGGCGGCAACCCGGACGAGCGCCTCATCGACCACAAAAACCCCGAAAAGGCCATGGCCCTGGAACACACGCCGGAATGGGAAAACCTCAGCCTCAACCACCTGGAAGGGCGCACGGCCGCCTTCTTCTGCTACGGCGACGGCGGGGGCGACGAGCTGGACGCGGCGGGCCGCCCCAAAATCCTGCGCCACAAAGCCTACTTCGACCCCGCGCAGGAGCCCTTCGAAAACATGCGCGACACCTACGCGCCCCTGGTGTGGCAGTGCCGCTACGGCGGCGTGGAAGTGCCCGACCAGTTGTGGCAGTACGCCGAAACCGGCTACGGCAAGAAGTACGCCGACGACCAGGCCGAAGATATGGTGCAGGACGACCCGTTTATGGCGCAGTTCGACCAGTGGGCCGTCGCCATCCGCGAGGCTGTAGAAGCCAAGGGGCCGGTGCCGCCCGGCCGCTACCGCGCCTACGGCCACGAGGCCCCCGGCCACGCCTGGGCCGACGTGAAGCTGGGCTGGCGCGCGGCGCAGCTGGCCCTGGGCGTGCCGCCCGCCGGCTCCTCACCCGAGGCCCAGCAGGAGCAGGGCCTGAACTTGGACACGCCCCTGCGACCCGATTTGCCCAAAGTCTAACTCCATCAACCGGCTTTTTCCGACTTACTGATGAGCACTACCACCGTAGACCAGATAATTGCCCGCCACGAAGCCTCCGGCCGCTATTTCGACGTGGACGGCGTGCGCACCTTCGCCCTCGACTACGGGCAGGGCGAGCCCGTGCTCTGCCTTCACGGCGTGCCCACATCCTCCTACCTGTTTCGCAAAATGCTGCGCAGCCTCGAAGCCCAGGGCCTGCGCGGCATTGCCGTGGATATGCCGGGGCTTGGCCTGTCGGACCGGCCCGAGGACTTCGACTACACCTTCCGCGGCTTTGCCCGCTTCCTGCACCGCGCCACCGAGGCCCTGGGCCTGCAGGACGGCTATCACTTGGTCGTGCATGACATCGGCGGAGCCATCGGGCTGGCCCTGGCCGCCGAGCACCCCGCGCGCATCCGCTCGCTCACCATCCTCAACATGTTCTTTGACGTGGTGAATTTTAAGAAGCCGCTGCCCATGCGCCCCTTCGAGCTGCCGGTGCTGGGCGAGGCCGAGCTGCTCACCTTGCAGCACCCCACGTGGTATCTGCTGTTTAAAGCCATGGGCGTGAGCCATATCGAAGACCTGCCCAAAGAGGAAGTGTATGCCTACGTCGACCTGCTCAAGCGCGCCGACGGGGGCAAGGCCTTCCTAAAAATCATGCGCCACTTCGACCACTCCCAGGAGCTGCAGGACCTGCTCCAGCGCGCCGTCGACCAGCCGCCCTACCCCGTGCAGGCCATCTGGGGTGCGGAAGACCCGCTCCTCGACTTCGAGCACTTCGGCAAAATGGTGCAGCAGGCGGCCCACCTCCCGCAGGTGCACCAGCTGCCGTCCAAGCACTTTTTTCCGGAAGAGATGGGGCCGGAAATTGCCCGCTTGGTGGCCGCGCTGGCGGCGTTCATGTAAGCCGTCTAGGTCGCCGCCGGGTCGGAATGGCCAGCCTAGCGAATCAGGTGGCCCAGCTTCTGCTCCAGTTCGGGCGGGAAGGTGCCGTCGGGGCCACCGGCCGCGTTTGGCCGGGCCAGGCGGTGGGCCAGGGCTTTCCAACGGGACCAGCTCACACGCTAAGCGTTTCGAAGTAGAGCAGGGGGGCGTGGCTTGCGGCACCGGCACCCTTGGGTGCGGCAGTAAGCGGGCGCTCAGCGCGGAATTATTCGCGGGTCAGCTTAAATGTCTCGCGCAAATTGTCGTTGCCAATGACGGCTTCGATGATGTCTTGGCTGGTTTGCGGTAATTTGAAGGGGTGGTCTTGGTAGAGCCGGGCGTAGAGGTCGTCCACGTCCAGCAGCACGGCTTCCAGGTTCTGCTGCGCGAGTTCGTGGATGGTGTGCGTGTAGTGGCGGTGCCATTTCAGGTTCACCGGGTTCACCCAGCCGTTCTGGATAAATCCTTTGGTCTTTTTGGGGCACCGGCACGGATTATCCTTGTTGACCAGGCCGCAGTGGTTGTGCATCCATTGGTAGAGGTCTTTGCGGGCCCGGGAGAGCTTCTGGCGGAAATTGGCGGGCGATACCGCAAAAATCTCGCTGGCGAGTTGGTGGTCAATTTCAAACACCTCGCCCACGATGTACACCAGCCGCTGTTCGCGTTCCAGGCACATGAGCATGCCGGCCAGACACGCTACCTTGCTTTCCTCGATTGCCAGCTACAGGTCCTGTTCTTCGTCTGGGGTGAGGACCGCGTCGGGCGTGTTGTCAATGTACGAAAAAAGCACCTCGAAGCTGGGCACTGCCTGTTCGTAGGGCTGTTTTTTCAGGTTGAGAAAGTGGTTGAAGGTTATCCGGTACAGCCACGTCCGGAAGCGGCCTTTAACGGGGTTGTATAGCGAGAGGCTCGTGACCAGCTTCACCAATATCTCCTGGGTGAGGTCCTCGGCATCGGCCACGTGGTTGAGCATTTTCAGCGCCACGTTGTAGATGTAGGGCTGGTGTATTTTCACTAAGTCGCTCAGGCTCTGGTGGTCGCCGGCCAGGGCCCGGGCAATCAAGTTGAGGTCCAGCGCGTCGTCGTACGCGGCGCCGCGAAACGGATTGAGCGGGCTGTTGGGGCAGCAAGGAAAAGAGTGATGCGATAGGGCGTGCCCAGAAAGATGTACTGACCGGTGGCCTCGCCGTTTTCCTGGAACACCAGGTACAAGGGGCCCTGGTACACGTTCCCGTTGTCGGCCTGGGTGCGCCACGTTCCTTCGAAGCGGTTGGCTGGCGGCTGCCACACCAGCGACATCCGGCCCTGCCGCTGCTCGCCTTCGGAAAAGTACGCATAGTCCACCACCAGCGTGTCGTGCGCCCAGTGCGCCGCCGGAATCCGGTCGATGCCCGCGGCCTCAATGTTCATCTGGAAGCTCGAATAGTCTGCCGCAAAGCGGTGGGCATTACCGGTGGGGTTCACGGGGCGGGAGGTGGTTGAAAAACACCCCGCTAACAACAGGGCGATGGAGCTAAGTATTTGTTTCATTGGGAAATGCGTTCCAGTCCCTGGGCCCCGGCCGCGTACAGGCCTTCGAGGGCTTGCCTGACCATCGCAAACTGTGATTCGTCGGGCATGGAAAACTCCCCGTCCCAGAGCAGCAGCGTGTGGTCGCCGTGGGGCCGCACCTGCATCGTGCCTACGAAGTTCTCCACTGGCAGCAGCGGCTGCTGGTCGATGGCGTACCGAAACAGGCGGTGGTCGTGGTCCACGCGCAGAATGGTTTCGTGCATCTCGCCCTGCGCGGTGGCGCAAATCCGCTGGTTGCCCTCCACCCGGCAGGCGGTTATCACGGGCAGCCACTCGTGGACCCCGGTTGCTTGGCTGATGGCGGCCCACACCTTGTGGGGAGGGGCCTGGAGGGTGTGGGTGGTCTGAAGTAGCTGTTTCATGGCCTTAGGCGGGTTGGGTTTCGTACGGCACGCCTTGGGCGTGCAGGCGGCTTTTTTCCCGGCGGTCAATGGTGCATTGGCCGGCGAAATAGCAGATGATGCACCGGGCCGAAAACACCGTCCCGAATTGGGCCAGGGCGAATAAGGCCAGTACCAGCGCGGCCGGAGTGTTGCGCTGGAAAAAGTACACGGCGCCGGCAGTGGCGCCGACACCCAGTAGGGTTCGAATGGTGCGGTCTTGCCAGCCAATGTTGCGGCGGTAGGCATAGGTAATGCCCGTGCGGAAACGGTTCATGTTGGGGTTGTTCAGCCTTCCGCACCGTGCGGAATTATCCCTGATACAACCGCACCGGCCAAGTGTGACAAAACGTATGGAGCTAACAACTTGAAACCGCTGGCCCGTTGCCTCCGCCGTCCCGCCCAGGCCCGAGCGCGCCGCGACGAGGGGAGCGGGTGAATCCGCTCCGTTGGAAGAAGAGTCTCTTGAATGCTCCCGCAACAATCGGACAACGCTACAGTGTCCGCCCGTTTGAGCGGGGGCTGAATGGGTCGGGCCTATCCGGTTCGGCTTTTTAGCTCGCAGGGCTTACTCAGCTTGACCGACACTTGATGGCTTCCCCGCGGCTAGCACCACAACTTGAGGGGAGCAAGAACCTGCGTAGTTCCTGCTCGTCAAACGCGACTTTTAGACTAAACTTTTAATCAAGGCCAACCATCTACTGGCTCAATCAGCGGTGATACGAGAACTCACGCCTTCACCGGAACCACCCCGCTAAGCCAGGCTAGGTTGCGCCGCCCGTCGTCCACAAAGCCCACCGACTCGTAGAGCTGCTGGGCGCGGGCATTGTACGGCTCGGTTTGCAGGTATAAGGCCACCAGGCCCGCGGACTGCGCCAGGTGTTGCAACAGCTGTAGCGCGGCGCGGCCCACGCCCCGGCCCCGGGCCACGCCGCGCACGTAGAGCTCATCTACGAGGGCATAGCGGCCTCCCCGCTCAAACGTAAAGCCGTAAGTGATGGCCACGTAGCCTACGGCCTGGCTGGCATCGTCCAGCAGATACAGCGCCCCCCACTCCGGGTGCGCCACAAACTCGGCGGCCAGCGCCTGCTGCGCGGCGGGGTTGTGAGCGTAGCCGAAGTGCTGGTAGAAAGCGGCCATCAGGGGCAGCAGCGTGGCCAGGCTGGCCGGGGTCACGGGGCGGAGGGCGAGGGTCATAAGCGAAGTAACACGGTGGAGGAAAAAATGGGCCAGTTCGGGCTGCCGGCCGCAGCCCACTAATACGGGCGCGCCGTCTTCCAGGACCAGCGAAGTAGCTACCTGGGCACAGCCGCATACTTTTTCAGAGAGGCGGCCTTGTCTTCCGTGGTTCCCAGCGGTCGACCTATTTGCTTGCCTTACCGCCACGCCTCCTCCATGCCGGAGATGATGCCCTGGTGAGGTTCGGGGCTGAGTGTTCCGGTTGGTTTTCGCGCAGCAGGGCGACCAGCGTGGTCAGCGTGGGTGGTTGCCCGAGCGAGAAAATCAGGGACAGACGGTGGGGCGGAATCATAACTGTAGCGGCCCCGCAGCTGGCTGCCGGGCACCCGGGTGGGCCCGCCTAGCGCAGACCGTAAAACTCAGGTTATCAGGCGGAAATGCCGGCAACTTTCTCCTGCCAGCCAGCGTACGCAAGCTGACCTAAGCAAGCCTTACCGGCGAAGGTTGTTTCAGTTCAAGGAGAGGAGGCCGGGCACTAGATAGTTGTTTTTCACGCCTACCTTGTCGTCCCATGCCATGCGAAACTACTTCCTCGCCGCCGCCCTGTTGCTGGGCCTGGCGGCCTGCAACAACGACAACGACAACGACCCGAAAGAGCCCGACCTGACGAACGCCGACCAGCCGACCGACGTCATCAGCGCGCCCAACGTTACCGTGCGCCTCAGCGACCTGCCGGCCCCCGACCCCACGGCCTCGGCCGTTAACTGGCCGCAGGTGCTCATGGAACAGCCGGCCGGGGCCCGCTTTCAGGTGCCGCAGGGATTTGCCATTAACCTGTTCGCCAAAGTCCCCAATGCCCGCGCGCTGGCCGTGGCCCCGAATGGCGACATCTTCGTGGCTCAAAGCGGCATGAACCAGATTAGCGTCCTGCGCGACACCAACAACGACGGCGCCGTCGACGAAACGTTTGTCTGGGACGTGGGCGGCATGCTCTTCGTGCCCTACGGCATGGCCTTCAAAGACAATTTCTTCTACGTCACGTCGACCGGTGCTCTTTTGCGCTACCCGTATACGTCGGGCCAGACCAAGGCTACCGGCGCCCCCACCATGGTGGCCCCGCTGTTGGGGGGCGGGCAGCATCCGGCCCGCGCGCTGGTCATCGGCACCAACAAGCTCTACGTCGGCATCGGCTCGGCCGTCGACCACGGCCCGGAAGACAGCCCCCGCCGGGCCACGATTGAGGAATACAACCTGGACGGCACGGGCCGGGTCACTTACGCGGCCGGCATCCGCAACCCGCAGGGCCTGGCCATCAGCCCGGTGACGAATCAGCTGTGGTCTACCTGCATCGAGCGCGACGGCCTGGGCGACGAGCTGGTACCGGACTACCTCACGGCTGTGCGTCAGGGCGGCTTCTACGGCTACCCTTTTGCCTACTTGGCTCCTAACCTACTGGACCCACGCGTGACAGCCACCAGCCCGCTCACGGCCTCCACGCTCACGCCCTCGGTGCTGTTTAAGGCCCACGAAACGGCCATCGGGGTCCTGTTTTATCGCGGCACGACCTTCCCCGCCGAGTACCGCAACGACGCCTTCGTGGCCATCCGGGGCTCCTGGAACCGCAAAATCGGGACGGGCTACAAAGTGGTGCGGGTGCGCATGAACGCTCAGGGCACCCCGGTGGGCGGTTACGAAAACTTCGTGACCGGCTGGCACGTCAACCCTGGTCAAACCGGGACGCCACAGGTTTTTGGGCGCCCCCTCGGGCTCGTGCAAGGCGCCGACGGCTCCATGCTGATTGCCGACGACGCGGGCGGCACCGTGTGGCGGCTGCGCTACAAAGGACAGTAACCGCGGCCTTTAGCTCCGTGAAAGCGCCCCCGCCCCACCGGTGGGGGCGCTTTTTGCTGCTGGAACAAGCTAGTTTTTGAAACGCTCGTACCCCGCTGATTCCAGTCAGGGCCTGAGCAGACGCGTTGCGGCGGCAGGGCTCTAGCGTTAAGATGCAAGTGCCGTTCGGTTGAGGCCGTTTCCTTACGCCGACAGCGCGGCCCCACTGGGGAGCACCAGAAAGTGTGGGGCATTTGGGTAAAGCTGCTAGCTGCAGCGCTTCCGCTAGCAGTGGCCGAAAGGACCAGAACCAAGTCGGCACGTCGCCTTCCTGAATGTTCCCGCCAGCTAGCAGGCAGTCAAGGGCTTCGTGGGACCAGTTGAACTGGTTGAGGGTTCGATGTTCTTAGGGCTTAACGTTTTCTACGCCGAGACCCCAATCATGAAAACAGCATTAGTCATTGTAACCGCGCTTACTCTCATGGGCTCACTTACAGACCTTCGGAAACAGGTAGCAGTGTGGAATGAGTAGCTATTGAGAAGATTATTCAGGCATCGCTTTGGACTGCCCTAACAGAGCCGGCTTAGGGTTAAATGTACAACGAGCAAACAGGCCGCTGACTTCGTCACACTAAGGAGAAACCTGCAGTTGTTTTACCTATAAACGTAAACACCCTGCAAGTGATTGACTTGCAGGGTGTTTCAGAAGTACTCTGTGGTCGTGTAAGGAGTCGAACCTTAAACCTTCTGATTCGTAGTCAGATGCTCTATCCAATTGAGCTACACAACCATCTTTCCCGTTTAGGAGGTGCAAAGATAGGGGCAAAAAATCACGGGACGCAAGCCAGGCGAAAGAATTATTCCTAAAAAAGACTTCCAGGGCGCGCAAAACGCTGAAAGTCAGTTTTAATAAATTTCTTTATCTGTTGTGCTTCTACCCAATGCTCGCTTCAGCGCCCGGTTGAAAATGTAGTAGAGGCCGAAAAGAGAGATGACAATCAAGCTGATCAGCAGCAGCTTGCCGGCTGTGCCGGTATCGGGGCTGCGCACCAGCAGGAATACGTCCTGCGCCTTGGTGCCAAGCCAGTAAAAAAACAAGCTGCGCGGTAGCATTCCCAGAATGCTACCCACCATAAACCGTCGTCGGTCGATGCGCATTACGGCCAGCACAAAGGTCATCAGGGCGAAGGGCAGTACCGGCGAAATGCGGGTAAGAATGATGAGCTGCAGGCTGTCGTTTTTTAGTTCGCGCATCACGGCGGCGGCCTTGGGGAAGTGACTCAGAAAGGCAGTCATCTTGCCGTGGTCGAGGCGGGAGGCCACCTCGTAACCCACCAGCGCGGCCAGCGCGTAGGCCACCACCATACCCGGCAGCCCCACCCAGTCGAAGTAAAAGCCCGTGACCAGCGCCACAAACGTGGTAGGAGTGAGGGCAAAGGCCATTGTGACGCCAATAAGCACGAAGTAGAGCAGTACTTGTGTGGGCGAGAGGCGCTGCAATAGCTCTTGGTTGCGGTAGAGCAGGTAGCTGAGCGACGAGCTGCCGATAACCGGCATGGCCACCAGCATGCCCATAGAAAGCAGCGTGGAGAGGTTTTTTTGGAAAAGCTCTTTGATAAAAGCCATAGGCAGCAGACAAGCAAACGGGCTGGCGAGAAGTAACCGGCCCGAAGGTAGAACGAAAGAAGGGAGCGAAAGGCTGCCTTGCCGTCGGTGCCTTGGTCGTGCAGCCCAAGGCGGCCGCGAGGAAAACTTTTCTCTCGCCGGCCTTCTTACCTTTGGTACTCTCACTGCGAGTGCCCACCTTGTTTTCTGATTCCGTAAAGAATACTCCATGAAATTCGGTACCAAAGCCATCCACGCCGGCGTGCACCCGGACCCCACCACGGGAGCCATCATGACGCCTATCTACCAGACCTCGACCTATGTGCAACGCTCGCCCGGCGACCATAAAGGCTTCGAATACTCGCGTACCCACAACCCCACCCGCACCCAGTTACAGGACGCGCTGGCCGCCCTCGACAACGGTAAGCACGGCCTCGCCTTTGCTTCCGGCATGGCCGCCATCGACTGCATCGTGAAGCTGCTGCAGCCCGGCGACGAGGTAATTTCGACCAACGACCTCTACGGCGGCTCCTACCGCCTGTTTACGAAAGTGTACGCCACCTACGGCATCAAATTCCACTTCGTGCCCATGCACGATATGACGGCCGTGGAAGCGGCGGTGACGGACAAAACCAAGCTCATCTGGGTCGAAACGCCGACTAACCCGCTGCTCAACGTCATCGACATTGCCGCCGCCTCGGCCGTAGCCAAAAAGGCCGGCGCGCTGCTGGTAGTCGATAATACCTTCTCGACGCCTTACCTGCAAACCCCGCTGGAGCTGGGTGCCGATATGGTGATGTACTCGCTCACCAAGTACATGGCCGGCCACTCTGATACCGTGATGGGTGCCGTGGTGGTGAACGACGACGAGCTGCACGAGCGCCTGAGCTTCTTCCAGAATGCCTGCGGCGGCACGCCCGGCCCCCAGGACTGCTTCCTGGTGCTGCGCGGCCTCAAGACGCTGCACATCCGGATGCAGCGCCACTGCGAAAACGGCCGCAAAGTGGCCGAGTACCTTAAGGCCCATCCCAAGGTGGAAAAAGTGTTCTGGCCCGGCTTTGCCGACCACCCCAACCACGATGTGGCGGCCAAGCAGATGAACGACTTCGGCGGCATGATTTCCTTCGTATTGCAGGGCGACCGGAAGGAAGACGCCATTGCCGTGCTGGAGAAATTTCAGCTGTTTTCGCTGGCCGAAAGCCTCGGCGGCGTGGAAAGCCTCTCGGGCCACCCCGCCACGATGACCCACGCCAGCATTCCGGCCGAAGCCCGCAAAGCCGCCGGCTTGTCCGACTCGCTGATTCGGCTCAGCGTGGGAATAGAGGACGCGGAAGATCTGATTGAGGATCTGAAGCAGGCCATCGGCTAAGGCTATGAAAAAGGGACTTCTGCTGCTCTTTTGCTGGGCCTGGATGCTGGGGCCGGTACTAGCTCAGGTGGTGGTGCCGCGCCGGATTCTGGTGCGGGGAGCCGCCTGGCAGGATCTGGAGCCGGAGCGGGCCGAACTGCTGCTCACGTACCGCGTTTCCGACAACGTGAAGGACAACGAGCGGGCTAAAGAGCAACAGGCGCGCCTAACGGCCGTACTGCGCGATTTTGGCATTGCGCCCGAAAAGCTCACCCTCAATAACCTGTCGGCGTATGGCTGGAATGGGTTTTCGAAGGTGGGCAACACCACCGTGTCGCTGACCAAGGAGTACCGGCTCATTATCGACAAGCCAGCCCAGCTGGATGAGCTACTTCCGAAGCTGGTGCAAAGCGGGGCCGATAATGTAGTGGTCAGCAACCTGGAAAGCGCCCCCCTCGATGCTTTTCGGCTGGAGGTGATGAGCAAGGCCCTGGCCGATGCCCGCACCAAAGCCCAGCACATGGCTCAGCAGGTAGGTGCAAAGCTGGGTCCGGTGCAGCTAGTGCAGGAAGTGGTGGCAGCCACTCCGGCCGCCGAGCGTGAAACAGCCACCTACAAGATGCGGGCTGCTGCTGCTGCCATGGAAGAAAGCAGCCCGGAAGCCAATGCATCGCCCGTGAGCCTGCGTAAAATTCGGGTCCGCGTCCGGCTCGATGTAGAGTACCAGCTGCAGTAGCTCCCTTCACTGATTACACCAGAAAAAGCCGCTTGGCGCTTCGTGCGCCAAGCGGCTTTTTTGTTGGGCACCAAGTGCGTTACACTAAAGTCAGCGCTAATTCTTCCTGCACTAACAAGCAGGACATTCACTGGGCTCCGCGTATGAAAAACCCTTCTCAATTCAACGGCAAGAAATACCTGAACACGGTGCCCACCGGCATGTCGGCTGACTACGGCCTGATGGCCCGCCACTGGCTGCAGGGCAAGCAGGAGCGGGAGCCAGGCAAGCCGCTGGGGCCGTTTCGGGCCGATGTGACCGCCCTAGCCGCGCCTGTGCCGGCCTCCGCGCTCCGCGTAACGTGGTTCGGACACTTCTCCACGCTGATTGAGCTGGATGGCAAGCGGTTCCTGACCGACCCGGTGTGGCGGCTGCGGGCGTCGCCGTCGGGGGTGGTGGGGCCCAAGCGCTTGTTTCCCGCGCCGCTGCTGCTGTCGGAGCTGCCCGCGCTGGATGCCATCATTCTTTCCCACGACCACTACGACCACCTCGACAAAGACGCCATTCGGGTGCTGGGCCGCACCGGCGTACCGTTTTTTTGTCCGCTGGGCGTGGGCGGCCACCTGCGCCGCTGGGGCGTGCCGGCCGCGCAGATAACCGAGTTGGACTGGTGGCAGGAAGCAACGCTGGGCCACACGCATACCTTGGTTGCTACACCGGCGCGCCATTTCTCCGTCCGCTGCCTGAGCCGGGATACTACGCTTTGGGCTTCCTAGTGCATCCTGGGGCCCACGCACCGCGCCTTTTTCGGCGGCGACTCTGGCCCGTACGAAGCCGTCTTCCAGGAAATCGGGGCGGCGTACGGTCCGTTTGACCTGACCATGCTCGAAATCGGGGCTTATGACGAGCTGTGGACCGATATTCATTGGGACCCGAGCATGCGCTGAGGGCCCATCTGGTGCTGCGGGGTGCGCTCTTGCTGCCCTTGCGTTGGGGCACGTTCAACATGGCTTTTCATAGCTGGACGGAGTCCATGGGGCGACTACAGGCCGCCGCCGCGCTACAAGTACCGGCAGCGCTGCTGCTCCCGCGCCCCGGGCAGCGCATGGATGTGGAAGACGGTGCCTACAGCGCCGAATGGTGGCGGTAGTAGGCTGCTGATGGTTTTTAACCTGAGCCCACTCGACGTATTCAGTCGCTATGCGCACCAGAAGTGCGAGTAGCTGACTGGGAGGTGTGGGCTGTAGTGCTGCTGGGATATTTTGCCTGCTTTGGACGTCATGCTGAGCAAAGTCGAAGCATCTCTCCCGCTAAACTACTTCTGGTTACCACTGTGGTAACTGCGGTAAAGGTACTTCGACTGCGCTCAGCCTGCTATTTTCTCTATTTACTCTTTACACAGCTTAGAGCGTATTTAAAAGTTCTGCATCATGCTCAACTCGTTGAGAGAAGCCTGTCAAAGTATTTCTACCACCGCAATACCCTAGTCGGTGGGAAGCTATAGTAGATAAGCAATTGTTTGCTTTTTTTAATTGGTATAGTACTATATTTAGTTGCTTTGAAACAAATGCTGCATGAAGCACCCTGTGATGGAGCATACAACACCCGTATTTGTTTTTTCGAGTCGATTTTTTACCACTTATACTCTTGGTTGTATGAAAAAACGCCTACTCTTCAGCTACGCGCTGCTACTCGTGTTGCTTACGCTGGCGGGCCGCGCGAGTGCCCAGATTCTGACCGTTACAGGCCGCGTAACCGGCACGGGCGGCTCGGCGCAGCCGGGCGTCACAGTGCTGCAAAAAGGCACCACCAACGGCACTTCCACCGACAGCGAAGGACGCTACAGCATCGGGGTGCCCGCTGCGGCTACGCTGGTGTTTTCGGCCGTGGGCGCGGCCAGCCAACAGGTAGCGGTAGATGGTCGCACGGTTCTCGACGTGCGGCTGCTGGATGCGGCCACCGACCTGAGCGAAGTGGTCGTGACCGGCTCCCGGGCTACCGAAGGGCGCTCCAATATTCTGACGACGGCCCCCGTGGACGTTATTTCGGCCCGTGAAATCAAGCTGTTTGCCCAAACCGACGTGTCGCAGATTCTGACCTATGTGGCTCCTTCCTTCCAGTCGTCGCGCCAAACCATTTCCGATGGCACCGACCACGTCGATCCGGCTTCGTTGCGCGGCCTGGGTCCCGACCAGGTGCTGGTGCTCGTGAACGGCAAGCGGCGGCACTCGTCGGCGCTGGTCAACATCAACGGCACCGTGGGCCGGGGCTCGGTCGGCACCGATTTGAATACCATTCCCAATGCCTCCATCAAGCGCATTGAGGTGCTGCGCGACGGAGCCGCCGCCCAATACGGCTCCGATGCCATTGCCGGCGTTATCAATATTCAGTTGGGGGCTTAGGAAGAAGGAGTCAAGAAAATGGGCGTAACTTCCTGTTATGCAGCTTGCTAACCGCTACTATAAGTGCAGCAAAATTTCGACCCTTAAATTTCGCTATTTGCTGCGCCTGTTTGCCCTG
>NZ_SRLD01000061.1 GCF_004745955.1 Hymenobacter elongatus
CTCGACGGGCTGGCCGTGCAGCACACAGGGGCGTTCGTCGAAGCAGATGACGGGAAAGTACGGGTCGTAGGCCCGCGCGTAGACGGCCAGCACGTCCTCCATGCGGGCCAGAAAAGCGGCGTTCACTTCGCCCAGGCACCAGTGCTGCTGGCGCTGGGGCTGTATTTCGTTTTTTTAAGCACCTGGCTCACCGTTTCGTGGGAAATGGTTTCCACCAGGCACAGTTCCACGGCTTTATCGGCCAGCAGGCGCAGGGTCCAGCGACTGTGCCCCAATGGGGCCGGCGTGCAGGCCAGGGCCGTGAGCGCGGCGCGGGCCGCCCCGTCAAAGCGCCGGGGCCCGCCGCGGCGCGGGGCCTCGCCGAGCGCCCTGGCCAGCCCCTGCTCGACGTAGCGGCGGCGCACCTGGTAGACCGTCTGCACGCAGCAGCCCACCTCGTCGGCCACCGTGTAGCCGCTGCCCCCGTCGGCCAGCCGCAACAGTATCCGCCCGCGTTGGACCGTGCGCCCGGCGTGGCGGCCTTTGCGGGTTAAAGCCTCAATAGTCTGGCGGTCAGTCGACGACAGGACAAATGGTGTGAGTGGTCTTCCCATCCAAAAGCAACGTCCAATCTGCCTTTTTGTTCAAAAAACTCTCCTGACTAAGCACTAGTAGAAATCGGAACGTCAGCCTTTCTGGCGGCGGGTCTGCTGGTAGGCGTCGAAGCTACTGCGCAGAGCCACAAGTACCGCCGCGTATTTGCGGCGCGCATCCTGACTCGATTCCAGCTCCTGGAGCCGGGTATCAATTAAGGCGCAAAACTCATCCCGCGAAAAGCGGGAAGAAGGAGATGTTCTTTGCACAGGATGGGAAACGAAAGAGTGCTGCAAAATGAAGTAGTGTAGCAATAATACTACGCAAGATTATAAGAAGAAACTATAACTCAACCCTACTTCTTTTCGCCAGTAGCTTCCGGAAGCCATACACAAGCGTAGAAACAGCAACGGCCCCCGAATAAATTCAGAAGCCGTTACGAGTAGCATAGTTATTTTTTGCCAGCCCCGAGGCTAGAAGCGGAACAACGGCCGGGCCGGGTTCCAGATGCCCCACGGAATCATGAGCAGCACCAGCAGCAGGGCCACCGTGAACCAGACGAAGGCCCGCTTGTGCTTTAGCACCGGGTCGGTGGCTTTCTTCGACAGCGTACGGCCCACCTGGGCGGCTACCACGGCCAGAATCATCGTGGCCATGTGCTCAACGGCCCAGAACCGGCCTTCAGGATCTTTCATCACGGCCCCGCCGGCGGTTTCGAAGGCTTTCAGGCCGTAGGGGCTCAGGCCCACGTACAGCAGCAAGCCCAGGAGCAGCTGCAAGTGCATCGAGCCCACGAAAGCGGCTCCCATGCCGTTGTCGGCCCCTAGGTAGTCGCGGCGGCCCTGCCAGCCGCTTAGGGCGCGAAAAATGGCAATCAGGCCAAAAATTATCACCAGCCAGCGGCTCCAGGAGTGCAGAATGAGTACGGCGTTATACATACAGGAAAAGAGAAGTGAAGCGGTAAAGGTCGGGGACGCCGGTCAAAATGCCGCGCCCGAGCCGCAAAATTAGCGCGGCCCGCCTGAGAAGGTTCTGGGCGTGCTACTTACTGCTGGCAGCCGCCGGCTTAGCGACCAGACTGGAGCACCGCGACGCCCGGCTCGGGCATGGCACCTGCCGGGGCGGGAGCAGCGGGGCCGAAGTCGAATACTTCCTCGCGCAGGAATAAGTCGCCTTGCTGCCGCAGAATCGCCAGGTTGTTGAGCGTGAGCTTCAGGTTGAACGTCTGCTTGTTCAGGTATTGCAGCACCGGGCCCAGCAGCTCGGGTGTCGTATCGTGCAGGGCCAGGGAAATATGCGGCAGCCAGCAGTCGGGACCACTGAACTTATCGGTGCGCAAACACAGCGGTGCCGTAGCCCGCACAATGCGCTGGTGCAGCTGGTTGAGCGCATCTGTGCGCAGCACCGGGATATAAATCACGGGATTGGGTCCCGGAAACACGCCCAGGCCCGTGGTATGCACCTCGAAGGGCGGAGTGGTGCGGGCCACCTCATGCAGCACGGCCTTCAGAGCCGAGAGCTTGCGTACACCCGCCAGCTGGTAGGTGATGTGCGGATCGGGGGTAGCCTGCACGTCGTCGAGGCCAAACTCCGTTTCCAGCCCTTTTATGATGCGGTTAATACGGGCCGCATAGTGCGGCGCAAGAAGAGTCGTAATGGCGAGCATACCTGTCTAAACTCCGGAATTGGACGTAGGGTTAAGCCGGGTGGGAATTTCCCAAGGAAATGGCTGGCTGGCTGCCGCTACGTTTGCGGGTTGGGCCGGTGCGCGCCGTGTTAGAGTGACGTAAGCCGAGGCGTAGCATCCGTTATCCGGAACCGCCTGTGTACATATGAAACGGGTACCCGCCAGGCAAGCATGAAACTTTCGGGCGCCGGCTGGCTTTACGTAGCACGGAGGGCTGCTGTGCGCTGGCCTTCACTTATTGCGTACCTTTCCCCGGCAAATTCAGGTTGAATACCACGGCCCGCTCGGTGTGCTTGCTTGGTCGTTTCTTCTCCTTCTGTGGTCACACCTTTCTGCTCGTCCGACGCTATGGCTATTCTCGCATTCTTTCTGGCTCACTGGTATTTGTCGCTGTTCACGCAGTCGTTTTTCCAGCACCGCTACGCCGCCCACAAAATGTTCACGATGAACAAGTTTTGGGAGAAGGCTTTCTTCCTGCTGACGTATATCTGGCAGGGCTCGTCGTTTATGTCGCCCCGGGGCTACGCGCTGCTGCACCGCATGCACCACGCCTACTCCGACACGGAGCGCGACCCACACTCGCCGCACTACTCTTCCAACGCCTTCACCATGATGTGGAAAACGCGGGGCATCTACCAGGACGTGCTCTATGGCCGCTCGAAGGAAGCCGAGCGGTTTGCCGGCGACTATCCGGAGTGGACGGCCCTCGAGGAGTTCGGCAATAAGTGGTATTCCCGCGTGGGCTGGGGCGTGTTCTACGTGCTGTTCTACGTCAATTTCGCTACCACTTGGTGGCACTATCTGTTGCTGCCCATTCACTTCTCGATGGGAGCCGTGCACGGCGCTATCGTAAACTGGAGTGGCCACAAGTACGGCTATCAGAACTTCGACAACAACGATAAGTCGCGCAACTCCCTGTTTTTTGACTTCCTGACTGGGGGCGAGCTATTCCAGAACAACCACCACAAGCTGCCCAGCCGGGTCAACTTCGGAGTGAAATGGTGGGAGCTGGACCCCACGTATCCCGTCATCTGGACGTTGGATAAGCTCAGCGTCATCCGCCTCAAAAAGATGAAGGAAACGCTCCCATCCGTAGCGGCTTAACGTTCTTTTTTATTTCAACAGCGAGGCTGCTTCCGCGAGGAGGCAGCCTCGCTTGCTTCAGAAACGAAGCCAGGCAAACGCTGCCTTCTCCCCGCCAGATGAAAAAAAGCGCGGTGACAATCAGGCAACACCAAGCAGCTACTAGCGCGTGAGCTCATAAAAGGAACTTTGCCTCTTCCCTGGTGTTGGGCAGACTACTAATTTGGAGGAGTTAACTATCTGCCGTATCCTGGCTGGTGCCAACCGGCCAGGAAGGCAAGATGAAGGCGGCTCCTCGTCTCACGGATGCCTTTTGTTGCCTTAATGCCTGAAACTTTATTTGACGTCAATCTGCAGCAGCTGCCGGATGAGTACCTCACCGGGGACTGGTGCGTGGAGGAGCGCGTCCTGAACCAGAGTAGCCCGCTTAGTGCCTTGGCGCAGGCTACCAGGCTGTCGTTGCAGCCGGGTACGGTGCAGGTATACGCACCCCAGCATGATGACCGGGGCCAGTGGTCGGTGCAGCGCGACGAATTGCTGAACCGGCCCTACCTGGAGCTGCAATTGGTGCAGGAAGATACCCGGGCTCTGATAACGCGCTTACGGCGCTCGGCCAACGGCGTGCAGAGCCAGCTTAACTTATACTTCCAGTCGGGAATGGAGCTTCAGCTAGCTCAGCTCTGTTGATTTTTTGCCATGATGCTGAATTCCGAATCTATGTCGAGCGAAGAGCAAAGCCGTCAGCAAGCGGACGCGCAGTTCCGCTTTTTGGCCGATTTCATCCCGCAGCTGGTCTGGTTCACCGACCCCACGGGCTTTCATACCTATTTCAACCAACGCTGGGTCGATTTTACCGGTTACGGGCTGGCCGACAGGGTGGGGCCGGATATGTGGAACAACCTACTCCACCCCGACGACCAGCAGCGCGCCCGCCACGTATGGGGCCACGCGCTGGCTACCGGCGAGTTTTATGAAATCGAGTATCGGTTTCGGGCCAAAGACGGCACCTACCGTTGGTTTCTGGGTCAGGCCCAGCCCCAGCGCGACGCGATGGGCCAGATCCGGCAGTGGTTTGGCACCTGCACCGATATTCACGACCAAAAGCTCACGGAGCTGGCACTACGGCAGCGCGAGCAGGACCTGGAGCGCGCCTACGCTGATCTGGAAGTGAAGGTCACGTTCCGAAATCTGGAGTTGGAGCGGCAGGTGCGTGAGCTGCGCCAGCGCCTGGGCGAGTAACTAAGAAGCTGTTTGAGTTAGCGTAAGGGCCATCAAACCGGTGTAGAGATGCATACTTGCGTCTTATCGTTGAACGAAAATCGTTGTGCCGGCGTGGCCGACGAGACATCGTTTCAGCGCTAACTCAAACAGCTTCTAAGGCTACTGTTTACAAGAAAGGCTCTCCCTGTAGGGGAGCCTTTTTTGTGGCAATGCGGGCAAAGCAGACACGCATTCAAGCATAGAGTAGACGAACTGAACAATTCGTTGTTATCCAAAACCCTGATCTATGGGTTGCGCGTTAAAGTGATTTTTTTCGCCGCTTTTTCTTTTCCGTGCACCTAAATTCAGCCGCCCCAACTGCGGATACACCCCTGGTGCCTACCGGAAAAAAACCGGGCCGCTGGCGGTATTGGACCGGTGGTATGGTGCTGTCGTTGCTGCTGCTGGTGGGCATAGCTGTGGCATTTCTGGACCCCTGGCTGCGCCGCATGCTGGAAAAACAAGTGGCCGAGCAAAGTCAGGGCCGCTACCAGCTGCGCATTGGCGAGCTGCACACCAGCCTCTGGAGCCGTGCCATGCGCATACAAAACATAGAGCTACGGCCCGCTAAAAATAACCAGCTTTGGCAGCAAACTACCTTGCCGCGCCTGCTGGCTACCATTGAAGAAGTGCGGATTTCGGGGGTTGGCCTGGGCGCGCTGCTGCGCGGCACCCTCGTGCCCATCGATACGGTACGGGTAGCGGGCCTCCGGCTACGAGCACTACAGCTGCCGAAAGCCAACCCCAACGCCAAACCCCTGCACGAGCAGCTGCCCGCCCGCATTCCGGGGCTTCGGATTGGCTACGTGAGCGTGCTGAACGTACGAGCCGCCTACGGGTCGGGCCGGGTGCCGCAGACCAGCGTCCGGCGCGCCAGCTTCACGGCCCAGGATGTGCTGCTAAGTGCCGCCGGGGCCACCGATACGTTGCGCCTGGGCTACGCTTCCTCGTTTGGAGTGCAGGTGAGTGGGGCGTTGGGTACCGTGGCCGAGCACCGGCTACGAGTGGGTGCCGTGCGGTATTCCTCCCAGCGTCAGCAACTCACCGTCGACTCCCTGCGCGTCTGGTCGTTGCGGGCCATGGAGCAGCCAGGGCCGGTGGTGCGGGTTCGGCTGGCCTTGCCCCACTTGCGGCTGACCGGCCTCAGTGCCCAGGCGCTACGTCGCCGAGAGGTGCGCCTCGACTCCGTGAGTGTAGTGAAACCCTGGCTGGCGGCTACCCCACCCACACAGCCACCGCCGGCTCTGCACCACGTGCTGGCTTCTTACCTGCGGCATGTTGCAGTAGCTCACCTGCGCGTCAGCGGCGGCACGCTCCGTCTTCTGGGCATACGGGCCAAGCCGCAGGTGCAGGACATCCGGTTGGGGGCCGATGATATGCTGGTAACGGCGGCGGGAGCTACTGATGCCTCCCGAATCTGGTATGCCCGAAGCTGGGAGCTGCGCACGGGTCGGGTGCAAACGGCTGTTTCTGCGCCGGTGTACTGGCTGGGTCTTCAGGGCACGGAGCTGATCACGCGCACCGGGGTGCTGCGCGCTACCGGCATCACGCTGCGCCCTACCATGACACCCACGGCGCTGGCTCGCTACAAGCGCCACCAAACGCCGCACATCACCGTTCGGGCACCGGTACTAGCGGTTACCGGCCTCGATTTTGGCGCACTGACCCGGCGCGGAGCACTGCTGGCCCGGCAAGTGGAGGTGCGCAACGTACGCGTCCTGATTGCCGGCGACGGCCGGTTTCCGCTCAATCCTAAGTTTTCCATGGTTACCCAGGAATCGTTGGCCAAGCTGCCGGTGCGGCTGAACGTGCGCCGCGTGGTGCTGGCCAACAGCTCCATCGGCACCTCGTACATAGGCCCCAAAACTCAGCGCGAGGGCAGTATCACTTTCAACCGCATCAACGCCACGCTGACCAACCTGACCAACGACCCGCGCCTGATGACGGCGGCTGCGCCGCTGGTGGGCCAGGCCTCGGGGTGGCTCCAAAATAGCTGGAACGTGCGGATAGCCGTCCGGATTCCGCTGCTCGACCCCGCTGGTGCGCACAGCGGGGAGGGTACATTCGGTCCCGGCTCCATCACGCTACTCAACACCATGACCGAGCCTACCCGGCTGGCGCGTTTCGAGAGTGGTACCGTACGCCGGGCCACGGTACGGTTCACTGGCAACCGCCAGCAGATAACGGGCACCATGCGGGCCGAATATTCCGATTTGAAGCTGGCCTTACTCAGCCAAGCCGGTGGCCCCGACCAGAAAACGCTGCTGACGAAAGTGGGCTCCACGCTGCTCAACGGCATCGTTATCCGGGACCAGAACCCGCGCGGCCTGGGTCCGGACAAGCTCAAGCTGGGATCTATGCAAAGCCGGCGCGACCAGCGGGTTTCGGTGTTTTCACTCTGGCGGCAGGGCTTGGTGAGTGGGCTGCTGAACAGTATCGGAGCCCCCCAAAAGCTGGCCCAAACCATCAGCGAGCAGCCGTAAAGCGTGTTTGGGGTTTTGATTTTTGTGTCATGCTGAGCTTGTCGAAGCATCTCTACCGCCAAACTAATTCTGATTACCACTGCGGTAGAGATGCTTCGACAAGCTCAGCATGACACAAATGGGGTTTTCACTAATTCCCAAACGCGCTCTTAAAGCTGCTCACTGATCAGCTGAGTCGCGACAAACAGCCTTCCCAGCACCGCAGCGTACTGCGCGGCCGGCAAAACCCTTTCGTATGGCTGGCAGTTGCCCCAGAAGCTATACTTTCTGTTTATGAAGCTGTTTAGAAAGTAACTCGAAACACGCTAAGACGCCATGTCGACTATTCTGCTTGATGCGCAGAGTAGTCGACAGGACGTTCTATTTTACTTTCTAAACAGCCTCTATGTCTCGTTCTGCCGCCTCACTTCCTGCCCGCCTGGTGAAAGGCAATCTGCCCACCAAAATTTGCCTGACCTGCGGCCGCCCCTTCGAATACCGCAAGAAATGGCGCAACAGTTGGGACGAGGTGAAATACTGCGGCGAAAAGTGCCAGCGCAACAAGCCCAAAGCCGCACCGGAAGCGGGGCGCCAGAGCGGTTTCGGGGGCAATGGCTAGTAGCGCGAACTGTGTAGTTCGCGTCCCCGCGCTGTTCGCAGTCGTATTATCGGCGCAGTAGCGCGAACTACACAGTTCGCGCTACTGCTGCCCCATACACTGAACCCGAAACCGCTCCAGGGTGGGTTTAGGCCGTGCGGGTGACCTTGGTAGGACGAAGCTTGAAACAAACGACGGGCGTCTTATCTTGACCGCAAAACGCCCCATTCATGAACAGAAGACTATTCATTCGCACCAGCAGCCTGGCCGGTGTCGCTCTTACCACCCTGTCGCTCGACGCCGCCGCTACGGCCACTGGTCCCGTTGCTTCTGTCAATCCCACCAGCCCGGCCGCCGACTCCTTCGAGCTGCAGGAAGCCACCATCGCCGAGCTGCAGGAGATGATGCGTAGCGGCAAGCACTCGGCCCGCTCCCTGACCAAGCTGTATCTGAAGCGTATTGAGGATATCGATCAGAAAGGTCCGCGTCTCAATTCCGTTATCGAGCTCAATCCCGACGCTTTGGCCATTGCCGACACGCTGGACAAGGAGCGCAAAGCCGGAAAGCTGCGCGGGCCGTTGCACGGCATTCCCGTCCTTATTAAAGACAACATCGATACTGGCGACCAGATGCAGACTACGGCCGGCTCGCTGGCGCTGGCGGGCCACAAAGCCAAGCAGGATGCTTTTATCGTGAAAAAGCTGCGGGAGGCCGGGGCAGTACTGCTAGGCAAAACCAACCTGAGTGAGTGGGCCAACTTCCGCTCCACGCGCTCTACCAGCGGCTGGAGCAGCCGGGGCGGCCAGACCAAGAATCCCTATATCCTGGACCGGACGCCCAGCGGCTCCAGCGCCGGTTCGGGGGCGGCGGCCTCCGCTAGCCTGTGCGCCGTGGCTATCGGCACCGAAACCGACGGCTCCATCGTGTCGCCGGCATCGTGCTCGGGCCTGGTGGGCGTGAAGCCCACGGTGGGCCTCCTGAGCCGCTCGGGCATCATCCCGATTTCGGCCACTCAGGACACGGCCGGCCCTATGGCCCGCACCGTGCGCGACGCGGCCCTGCTACTAGGAGCCCTCACCGGCGTCGATCCGGCCGATGCCGCTACCCAGGCCAGCACGGGCAAAGCCCAGAGCGACTACACCAGGTTTCTGGATGCCGGAGCGTTGAAGGGCAAGCGGTTGGGCGTGGAAAAAAGCCACCTGAAAGGTGCGTCCGAGGGAATTGCGCTGCTCCAGCAAGCCTTGGAGCTGCTCAAGGCGCAGGGGGCAACCGTGGTGGAGGTAGAAGTGGATAAGCAGGTAGATGAGCTGGGCGATGCAGAATACGACGTGCTGCTGTATGAATTCAAGGATGGCGTGAACAAGTACTTGGCCGGGGCGGGAGCTGGCGTCAAAAACCTGCAGGAGGTTATCGACTTCAACACCCGGAATAAACCCAAGGCCATGCCTTTCTTCCAGCAGGAAACCCTGGAACGGTCGCAGAAGCTGGAAGGGCTGAGCGCGCCCAAGTACCAGGAGGCGGTGCGGAAGTCCCGCGACGGGGGCCGGAAAATTCTGGATACCGTGCTGCGCGACAACAAGCTCGACGCCATCATCGCCATTACCACCAGCCCCGCCCGCTGCATCGACCTGATCAATGGCGACGGCGGCGGCGGCCCGGGTTTTTCGTCGCCGGCGGCCGTGGCTGGCTATCCGCACATCACCGTGCCCATGGGCCTGGCCCACGGACTGCCAGTTGGGTTATCGTTCGTGGGGGGAGCCTACGGCGAAGGACCGCTGCTGGGGCTGGCCTACGCCTACGAGCAAGCCTCGAAAAAGCGCGTGGCCCCGCAGTTTCAGGGGCCTTTCGTCGGGTAAAGGTACGGGCGCGGCTATCAGCTGGCGGATGGTCGCGCCGGGTACTCGGCCAATAATGCGCTGATCGTGCGGTTGATTAACACCGTGAGCTGCCCGGCTTCGTGGTGAATGGCGGTAGTGCCCACCAAGGTGCCGTGCACGTCGACGGCGGTTCCGGTGCTGCCAATTTCCGCCAGCAGCGTCAGGCTATGAATCAAGGGCGGAATGGCGGTGTAGATCTTCTCCCAGGCGGGCCCCACCACTTCTGCGGGGCCACTGCTGGTGCGGCGTAGTTCCAGCAGCAGCAGCACGGTGGTAGCCAGGTGCTGGAGCAGCGCCTCTTCGTCGGGCAGAAAAGTGCGGGGTTCCCGGTCAATAACACACAGGGCCCCGATATTGAAGCCGTCGGGCGTGTGCAAGGGGTAGCCCGCGTAGAATTGCAGCTCCAGGGCTTGTAGCACCTGGGGCTCGACCAGGGCGCAGGGCTGCTGGGTCAGGTCTTCAAAAATGGTGGCTTCGTTGCGCAGAATAGCTACTGAGCACAGGCTTTCGGCGCGGGCTATGCGCTCAGCATCAGGCAGCCCAAAGTTGGCCTTAAACCAGACACTGTCATCCGTTACAAGAGAAACCAGCGCGATGGGCGTGTTGAACAGCTTGGCCGTTAGCGCCGCCAAATCGTCGAAAAGTCTTTCCGGCGTAGTCCCGAGAATCTGGTACCGACTGAGAGCCAGCAGGCGGTCTTCCTCGTTGCTGGGAATAAGGGACTGCTGAGGAAGGTGCATGAGCGGGGTGTGCGTGAAGCCTGGTGTAGCCTCATACGCAAGGCCGTACAAAGTGGGGAATAGGTTTTGCCGTATCTTTTGCGGATGAGAGCCGGTGGGAGAGTGCTGTATGGGAGCACAGGGCGACATAGACATATCTTGCCCGGGCAACTTATTGCCTCACCTGAATGAGTTACCTTTGCATCTTCATAGCAAAGTAGGATGATTTCCATTAACGACCTCGACTTTCATTTTGGCTCCCGCGCCCTCTACGACAAGGCCAGCCTGCACATCAAGCCCAAAGACAAAATCGGCCTGATCGGGCTGAACGGCACGGGCAAATCGACGCTGCTGCGTGTGCTGGTGGGCGAATACAAGCCCGACGGCGGCAGTATTTCCATGAGCAAGGACGTGACGCTGGGCTTCCTGAACCAGGATTTGCTCAGCTACGACACCCACGAAAGCATTTTGACGGTGGCCATGCAGGCCTTCGAGGAAGCGCTGGAGATTCAAAAGAAAATTGACCAGATTCTGGTCGAGTTTGAGAACAACTACCACGACGACCTCGTGGAGAAGCTGGCCGATGCGCAGGAGCGCTTCGAAGCGTTGGGCGGCTACACCATGCAGGCGCAGGCCGAGGAAATTCTGGAAGGCCTGGGCTTCACTACTGAGGAGCTGCAAAAGCCGCTAAAGACGTTTTCGGGCGGCTGGCGCATGCGCGTGATGCTGGCCAAAATCCTGCTGCAGAAACCCTCGCTGCTGCTGCTCGACGAACCCACCAACCACCTGGACTTGCCCTCTATCAAGTGGATTGAGAACTACCTGGCCGGCTACGAAGGCGCGGTCATCATCGTGTCGCACGACCGGGAATTCCTGGACCGCACCACCAATACCACCGTGGAAGTGCTGGGCGGCAAGCTGGTGCCCTACGCCGGTAACTACACTTACTACCTGGAGGAAAAAGAGGAGCGCAACCTTATTCAGAAGGGCGCTTTTGAGAACCAGCAGTCCCAGATCCGGGCCGCCGAGCGGTTCATCGAGCGATTCAAGGCCAAGGCCAGCAAGGCCAAGCAGGCCCAGAGCCGCGTGAAGGCGCTCGACAAACTGGAGCGCATTGAGGACGTGGCCGGCGACGCGGCCAAAATCAACATGAAGTTCCAGTTCAAGGTGGAGCCCGGCCGGCACATCCTGCGCATGGAGCACGTGATGAAGAAGTACGACCAGAAGCTGATTTTCCGCGATACGAATGTGCACATCGAGCGGGGCGACAAAATCGCGCTGATCGGGGCCAACGGCAAGGGCAAATCGACGCTGATGCGCCTGGTAGCCGGCACCGAGGCCCCCACCGATGGCAAGCACCAACTGGGCCACAACGTTATTATGTCGTTCTACGCCCAGCACCAGCTCGAGTCGCTGACGATGGAGAACGAGATTATTCAGGAGATGAACGAAGCCGGCTCGAAGCGCAGCGAAATGGAGCTGCGCTCGGTGCTGGGCTCGTTTCTGTTCACGGGCGAGGAGGTTTTCAAAAAAATCAAAGTGCTCAGCGGTGGCGAGAAAAGCCGCGTGGCCTTGGCCAAAACCCTGATTTCGGAAGCCAACTTCCTGCTGCTCGACGAACCGACCAACCACCTGGATATGGTGTCGGTGAACATTCTGATTCAGGCTCTGGAACAGTACGCGGGCACGTTCATCGTCATCAGCCACGACCGGTTTTTCGTGGAGAACGTGGCGACCAAAATCTGGTTTATCGAAGACTACCAGCTCAAGGAATACCCCGGCACCTACGCCGAGTATGAGCAATGGCAGGAAGACCGGGAGAAGGCCGCCAAGAAAGCGGGTTTGCCTTCGCCGTCGGCCCCAAAGCCGGTGAAAGAAGAGAAAAAGCAGGTATCCAACTCGGAGCGCGAAGCCGCCCAGCAGGAGCTGAAAAAGGTCAATAAGGAGCTGAAGGAAGTGGAAGCCCGCGTTACGGCCCTGGAGCAGGAGCTGGGTATCTACGAAAAGCAGCTCGCCGACCCCAACATCTACAACAACGCCGCGCAGCTGAAAGACGCTACGGTGAAGTTTGAGCTGGTGAAAAAGGAGCTGAACCGCGTGAACGATCAGTGGGAAAAGCTGGCTGAAAAAGCCGAGCAGCTCGAGCGCTAAAACCGTTGCTCGGGACCCGAGAGGCCAAGCGCCGCTACCGCCCGTAAGCAAAAAAGCCCCGTACCACTTCCACAACGAGAAGCGGTACGGGGCTTTTGCTTGCCGAAGCAGAGCTACGGATGGTTCTGCTTAACGATGACCTGGTTCCGGTCGCCGGTTTGCACCGTGGTGCTGGACTGCGCGCTTGCGCCCTGGTAGGTTTGCGCCGTATTCAGAATGCCTCTTTGCTGCTGCCGTGCCAGGTGGCTGTCGCCATCCTGGTCGATGTAGGCCTGGTTGGCGGCCGTGAGTAGGCCGCCGCCCTGGGTCTGAAAGGCGCGGTTGTCGTCGCCGTCCTGCTCTAGTATAGCCGTGTTCTGGCTGACGGAACCCTCGTTTTGCCGCTGCTCGGCCAGGTTTCGGTCACCGGCCTGCGTGGCGGTTGCCACGTTGGTAAAACCATCCTGAATCTGGAGCAGGCGGTTTTCGTTGCCCGTCTGGTTGCCGGCGGCGGTATTGCCTCCGCTCTGGGTTTGCGACGAGCGGTTGTTGTTGCCAACCGAAACAAGGCTGACCGTGTTGGCCAAGCCCCCCTGACTTTGAGCGGCATCGTTGTCGTCGCCGATCTGGAGCATAGTGGCCACGCCCACCCGGCCCTGCTGTAGCTGTCGGCCAGTATTCCGGCTGCCAACCTGGTTTGCGGTGGCATCGTTTCCTAGTCCTACCTGGTCTTGGGTAAGCTGGTTGCTGACACCCACTTGGGTCGCCACTGCTCTGTTAATCGGCCCGATCAGCTGCGTTTGCCGAATGCTGTTCAGCTCGCCCACCTGCGTGGCGGTAGCCGTAGCAGAGGCTCCTTCCTGATTCTGAATAATAGCATTGCGGTTGCCGACCTGCGTAGCGGTAGCCGTATGGAAAGCCCCACTTTGGTTTACCCGCAAGGTATTCAGGTTGCCTGCCTGGGTGCCGGTCGAACTACTTTCCCGCCCCGGCTGGGTTACCTCGGCGGTGTTGGTGCTCCCAACCTGCTGAATGATACTCGTGTTGCCTTGAGCGGCGGCGCTGCCGGCCGTTCCCAGCAAAAGCGTACACGCCCAGAGCATGGCTGCGTTACTGTTTTTCATAACTACTGAAGATAAAGAGTGAGAAAAAGGAATGGATGAATGTAGATGATTAAATGAATAATTAATATTGAAATAATTAAACATTTGTTCGATCCGACTTTATCACAGGCAAGGATTTAAGCTACAGCAGAAGCTGGCTCACCCAGAGCCTATCTCAATAGGCGGTCTGCTGAGCGAAGCAAAGCGTAGTCGAAGCATCTCTACCACTTCGTTGCACGGCTCAGACGAAGCGGTAGAGATGCTTCGGCAAGCTCAGCATGACCGTTTTTAATAACTCAAACAGCTTCTAAGCTTGACTTTAGCCCTACGCGGCCCATGCCAGGGCCTCTTGCCAGATGTGGAGTTGGTGGCGCGGGATTTTGAGCAGGACGGTGTCCTTGGGCGAGTTGTCAAAAAGCGTTTCGGCCCATAAA
>NZ_SRLD01000062.1 GCF_004745955.1 Hymenobacter elongatus
TGCTCAAACAGGACCCGACCAAGCGCAGTATCAAGAATAAACGCAAGCGCCTGGCCTGGGATGAACCCTTTTTAGAACGCCTGCTGGCCGCTCTCTGCGCCCCGGCTACATAGTGCGGTTAATCTGGTAGATGTTGGGTGCGGTGCAGCTGCTTCCTGCCAGAATAGTAACCAGGCCGCTGCCAATTACTTCCACTTTGTAGCCCTCACGCACAATTACTGCGGTGTCTTCCTCCAGGCCCAGGCCCAGGCAGGTAGGGGTGGTGGCAATAATCTGGGCCATGCGGGCCCGGGCTACAAAGTGGGTGTCGATGGCGACATCGTGGATAAACTGCAGGCCCGTCGTAATAGCAATTTCGCCCTTGCGCATACCGGCATCATTGCATCCCTCATAAATCATGGGCGTCGACATGGCCGTTGCGCCGGCGCTGGTGCCGCCCAGAAGGGCGGTCAGGCGTAGCTGGTCGCCACCCGTAAACCAGAAGCCCGCCGCCTCATCCACCAGCCTGAGGGCATCTTCGTGGTTGGCATCGGCCCGCTCCTGAACATCGAGAATCTTGATGCGCTTCACTCCCAGCCGCCCAAATACCGCGAGGTAGTCGCCAGCGGCTTTATCCGGCACCGACGACGCGGTGGGAATCACCACCACCAGCGGGTCGTTGCCCGCCAGCTCCTCAACAAAGCGGGTCAGGATGCCATCGGGTACAAAATTGCGGTTCTGATCCTGATTGGACCCTTTTTCAGGTTCCTCTCCTGATATTTTCATGACCTCCAACGGCAATGAGGATACCTTGGGGAGTAGGGCAGTTCGGGCGGTTGGAGTCGTGCGAACGGGTGGTGTTTTTTTTACGACCAGGCATGTTAGGAGCGCGTTACGATCAGCATGCTACTATACGTGCGTAGAAAGCCTCGCTTAGGTGGTGCCCTCTCTTCGGATACTCTACTCCATAACTCTGGGCGCTGGACGAGTTGCGACTGGTAAACACGCCGTTGAACGGTTGAAGGCAATTCGGTTAGTTTGTTTTGCTAAAAAAGCACTGCAGCCTCAAAAGTAGAAATGGGCAATTATGCGGAGTGCAAAGTAGTGGCCCCCGTAAAATAAGTGTTCGACTCGTCGCCCGAACTAGCTCCTTATTTACTTCACCAGTCCGCTATTGACGGCGAATTTGATGAGGGCGGCGGTGTTTTTGGCCTGGGTTTTCTCGATGATGTTCTGGCGGTGGGTTTCGATGGTGCGCTTGCTGGTGAAGAGCTTGTCGGCAATTTCGGCGTTGGTCAGCCCCTCGGCAATGAGTTGCAGTACCTCCAGCTCCCGCGCCGACAGTTCTGGCTGCCGCCCTTCGCTCCCTTCGTCCCAGTGCTTTTCCGTGTTCAGCGTGAGCTTGCGCAGCAGCTCCAGCGCTATTTCAGTACACAGAAATGGCTGCCCGACGGCCACCGTCCGAATGGCGTGCAGAATCTCGGTAATAGCCGCGTTTTTCAGGATATAGCCCGCCGCCCCGGCATCGAGGGCCTGCGCTACGTAGCGCTCGTGCTCCAGCATAGAAAGTATCAGCAGGCGCACCTGCGGGTATTGGGCCCGCGCCAGCGGGAGCACGGCAAAGCCGTCCAGATCCGGCATCGTCAGGTCCAGCAGCACCACATCAACGGGGGTAGTGGCCAGCAAGTCGAGCAGCTGGCGGCCGGTGGCGGCTTCGCCCACTACTTCAAAATCGGGCTCGGCGACCAGTAAAGCCCGAATGCCTTCCCGCAGAATGGTGTGGTCGTCGGCCAGGATAATGCGCGTCATACAGGGTAAAGGTGAGGTGAAAGATAGGGAAGCTGACAGCAAGGGTAGGAAACGACCGGCGTACCAGAAAATTGTACGCAAGAGTGGGTGCTGCAGCCGCTTGCAAAGCACCCCGAAAAAATACGTGCTTTTTCTGCCAACACCTCGTCTGTTCCAGATCGTAACTACGAAGCTGTTTAGGAAGTCGCTGAAGGTCAAAAGAACGTCATGCTGAGCTTGTCGAAGCATCTCGCGTGCAGTAGTAATTCAAATTGCCAGTGCACGCGAGATGCTTCGACAAGCTCAGCATGACGTTCTTTTGACTTTCTAAACAGCTTCTCCGAATGGCTTCCTCCCCACCGCAAATCGTGTGGGCAGATATTCATAAAAAAAGCCCCCTGAAATTTCAGGGGGCTTTTTGGTGCGGTAGGCAACAGCGCTTATTCGATGATAAGGCGCTTGGTTACCAGGCCGGCTTCGGTACTCAGCCGCAACGAGTATACGCCCACCGGTAGCTCGGCCAAGGACAAGGCGTGGGCCTTGTTGCCGTTGGCCGGTAGCTGCTGGGTACGTACCACGCGGCCCAGCGCATCGAGTAGCGTAGCCGTTACGGGCTTGCGGCCCAGTGCGGCGGGCAGCTCCACCCAGGCCATTTTGCTGGCTGGGTTTGGATACAGCGCCACTCCGGCGGCCAGCGCGCTGCTGCTGGTAGCCAGGGGGCGCAGCGCCCCGAAGCTCAGCGAGAACCGGCCCGTAATCAGGGCGGCATTGCTGGCCGAGAAGCTGTAAGTGGTCTGCTGTTTCAGGTCAATCTGCTGGCCCGTTACGGCATCGAGCAGGTACACCGCCGCCGTGCCAAAGTTGGCCAGCGAAGCGGCCTGCAGCGTGTAAGTGCCCGTTACGGGTACTCCCACCGTCAGCGGCACGAGGGTTGTGGCTTGCAGGAAAGGCAAGCCGTTGATGGCCAAGCCAGTGCCCGCGGCCACCGAGGCCAGGTTCAGACCGGTGGTATTAGGCAGCTTTTCCGCGTCGTAGTGGTCGTCGACGCCGGGAGTAGCGCCTTCCTCGAAGTACACGTAAGCGGGGTCACGCGGCCCTTGGGCACTCACCAGATCCAGCTGCAGCGCCGGCCGGGTGTCGGCGGCAGGTCGGTCGAAGCTGGCTGCTTCGTAGGTTGTGGAGCGCCAGCTGTTGAGGAAGTTGAACGAGGCCACCGGCTGACTCACGCGCAGGAAGAAGCCCTGCATCGAGCCGATGATACCATTCGGTAAGGTGCCAAACCCGTTCTGGTAGAATTGGTAAGTACCCGCATACACGTCGCTGGACTTGTACACGTACACGGCATCTAGTACGCCGGTTGGCAGGCCCAGCCGGGCTTGCTTCCAATCCAGGGGCGAAGGATAGGGGTTGCCCAGCAGTTGCCAGCCCGAGTTGGCCTGGTTGCCACGGGTCAGGGCACCGACCGGCACCGTACCCGAGTTGAGCGTGCCCACTAAGTCGACTTTCTCGCTGGCATTAATGTTCACCGTGTAGCCGCGGCCCCGCAGGAGCGTCGAGCCCAGGCTGGTGGGCGAGAAGTAGCCGTAGTCGAAGTCCTGGGTGGTGGCGCTGGTGCCCACGATGCGCGACTCGTCGAAGCCGTACACGGTCGGGAATGGATTCACCGTGTTGCCCTGCGTGTTGTAGTCGGCGTTGACCACTGGTGCGAAGCCCGTGGTGGTCAGGTCGGCTACCGTGGTGCTTACCACCGGCGAGCTGTAGTGGCGGTAGCCCAGGCCGTTGTTCAGGCTCGGGCTGATGTAGCGCGGCACCGTGGCGGTGCCCACCACACTGCCAGGCGTATTGACCACCATGGCCGTAGCCGTGCCAGACGACAGCAGTGTGAACAGGTTGTTGCTGGTAGTCAGGTTGCCATTGAGAGTGAGCACACGCTGCATGTCCGTGGTGCCGCCGAGCGTAGCGCCCGCCGGGCCTACGGTCAGGTCCCAGAAACTGGTCCGGCTGCCGCCCCCGATGGTCTGGTTGGCACTGCCACTCAGGCTCACGAGGCCACCCGTGGCCGTGAAGGTTCCGTCGTTGCTGAAGTTGCCTTTCAGGTCCAGGGTGCCGCCGCTTTGCGTGAGCGAAGCAGTGCTGGCCAGAGCCAGGTTTTTAGCCGCAGCCGGGCCGGTAGTCAGCACGGGGTAGCGGAGCATACCAGCGGGAATGGTGGCATCGAGCGTACTGGTAGGCACGCCGGCCGTCCAGTTGCTGCCCGCAAACCAATCCGTGCTGCTGGTGCCCGTCCAGGAGGTTGCCGTAACGGGCACGGTATATTGAATGGCGAACTGCGGGGCGGCAGTGTTGCTGTTGCCCGCTTCGTCGGTTGCCACGTTGGCTGCAATATTTACGGTCACGGTACCGGCTGCGGTAGGCGTCACGTTGAACGTGTACGTACCACCGAAGCCCGAGAAGGCCGAAAGCGTGCCGTTGCTGACCGTCACATCACCAGCCGTGAAGCCAGTTACGATTTCCGAGAAAGTCACCCTTACCGGAATCGGCGAGGTGTTGGTCGGGTTGCTGGCCGTGCTGCTGATAGCTACCGTTGGGCTCACCGTATCCACGGTGAACGTGTTGGTGCTGCTGTTCGGGCTCGTGTTGCCGGCCGCGTCCGTGGTGCGGGCCGCTACCGTGTGCGAGCCGTTGGCCAGCGCCGTCGGCTGGCCGATGGCCCAGTTGCCGCCCAGATCCGCCGGAGTTGTCCCCACGGCAGTGCCATCAACGACTACCGTTACCGTCGTGTTGGCCTCGGCCGTACCCCGCAGAATTGGCTGGGTGCTGCGAGTCACGCTGCCATTGGCGGGTTCTGTAACTACTGGAGCCGCCGGCACCGTTTTGTCGATGGTGTACAGCGGCCCGTTGAAGGGCACGTTGGAAACCGTGGGCGAAACGCCGGTCGAGTTATTCAGGTTCAGGCCCAGCGTACCGTCGCTGAAACCAGTGCTGACCACTACCGTGTAGGTGGTGCCCGCGCCCGAAACGCTCGTGACACTGGCACCCATGGCCGTTGAGGTAGAGAGGGTAAAGTTGGAAGCCGACAACCCGCTCACGCTAGCCGAGAACGTAACCGTGTAGCTCACCGTGGCCGCATTGGTCGGTGAGGCATCGTTGCGCACGATGGAGGTCACCGTCGTGGTTGGCACGGTATAATTAATGGAGAACGGCGAGGCAGCGGTGTTGCCGTTGCCAGCCGCATCCTGGACCACGTTGGCCGGTACGTTCACCGTCACCAAGCCGTTGGCGGCCGGCGTCACGTTGAAGGAGTAGGTGGTGCCCGAGCCGTTGATGAGGCCGCCGGTAATCGAGCCGTTGCTTACCGTCACGTCGCCGGCCACAAAGCCGGTTACCGCCTCTGAGAAGGTCACGGTCACCGGAATCGGCGAAGTGTTGGTCGGGTTGCTGGCCGTGCTGGTAATGGCTACCGTGGGGCGTACCGTGTCAATCGTGAACGTGTTGGTGTTGGAGTCGGCACTCACAGCCGAGCCGCTGGTCTGCGCCGTAGCCCGCACCGTGTGGCTGCCCTGGCTCAGGGCCGTAGGCTGGGTCAGCGAGAAGCTGCCGCTGGCCGTGGCCGTGGTCGTGCCGCTGGCCGAGCCATCGATGAACACGGTGACCGTCGAGCTGGCTGGGGCCGTGCCCGCGTAGGTGGGCGTGGTCGTGGTGAGCAGGCTGCCGTTGGCCGGCGTGTTCACCACGGGCGCGGCCGTTACGAGTTGCGAGTAGGTGATGCTGAACTGCGTGGCGGCCGTGTTACCGTTGCCGGCGGCGTCCTGGGCCACGTTGGCCGGCACGTTCACTGTTACCGCGCCGTTGGCCGTCGGGGTCACATTGAAGGTATAAGTTGTGCCCGAACCTGCGAAACCCGAAACGGAGCCGTTGCTCACCGTCACGTCACCAGCCACAAATCCCGACACGTTTTCCGAGAAGGTAATTGTGAAGGCAATGGGCGAAGTCGAAGTCGTGCTGCCCGAGGTGCCGGTCGAGGAGGTGATGGCTACCGTCGGGGCCGTCGCGTCCACCGTGAAGCCGTTGGTGTTGCTGCTGCCACTCGTCGCCAAGCCGGCGGCCGTCGCCGTGGCGTTCACCGTGTGGGTGCCGTCGGGCAGGGCCGTGGGCTGGGTCAGGGCGAAGGTGCCGCCGGCCGTGGCTGTGGTCGTGCCGATGGAAGTGCCGTCCACGAACACGTTCACCGTGGCGTTGGCCGGCGCCGTGCCTGCGTACGTGGGCGTATTGTCGTTCGTCAGGCTAACATGGGGCGGGCTCGTCACCACCGGCGCGGCCGTCACTGGGGCCGGCTGGGTGATGGTGAAGCTGCGCGTGGTGGTGCAGCCGTTGGCATCGGTCACGGTCACGGTGTAGGTGCCCGCGCTCAGGCCCGAGGCTGTCGCGCTTGTGCCGCCGCTCGGGCTCCAGCTATAAGTATAGCTGGGCGTGCCGCCGCTCACGCTCACCGTCGCCGTGCCGTTGCTGCCGCCGTTGGTGGTCACGTTGGTCTGCGAGCCGGTGGTGGCCAGGGCCGAGGCCGGCTGGGTAAGCGTGAAGCTTTGCGTGGCTGTGCAGCCATTGGCATCGGTCACGGTCACGGTGTACGTCTGGGCAGTCAGGCCCGTCACGCTGCGGGTGCCGTCGCCGACCGGGTTGCCGGGGGTCCAGTCGTAGGTGTAGGGAGCCGTGCCGCCGGTGGCCGCATTCACGCTGGCCGCGCCGGTGTTGCCGCCGAAGCAGGCAATGTTGGTCTGGCTGGCCTTGGTCAGGGTCAGGGCCGAGGCCGGCTGGGTAACGGTGGTGTTAACGGTGCCCGTGCAGCCGTTGACATCGGTGATGGTCACCGAGTAGGTGCCGGCGCTCAGGCCCGTGCGGTCCTCGGTGGTGGCCCCGCTGTTCCACCGGAACGTGTAAGGGGAAGTGCCGCCGCTGGGTGTCAGGTTGATGGCGCCGTTCGAGCCGCCGTTGCAGGATACGTTGGTCACTACCGTAGTGCCGGTCACGGCCGAGGTTGGCTGGGTGATGGTGAAGCTGCGCGTAATCGTGGCGCTGCTGGCATCGGTCACAGTCACAGTGTAGGTGCCCGCGCTCAGGCCCGTGGCCGTGGCCGTGGTCTGCACCGGCGTCGTATTCCAGCTGTAGGTATAGGGCGTGGTACCGCCGCTCACGCTCACCGTGGCGCTGCCGTTGGTGCCGCCGAAGCAGCTCACGTTGGTCTGCGAGCCGGTGGTGCTCAGGGTCGCGGGCGTGGTGAAGGTGATGCTGCTGCCGTAGCTGGTGCCGGCCGAGTTGATGGCGTAGGCCCGCACGGTGTACTGGGTGCTGGCGGCCAGGCCGGTCACGCTCTGCGAGAAGCTGCCCGTGCCCGTGCCATTCTGCACTTTGGTATTGCTGGTAGTGGGGGTGCCAGTGCCAACCACGTACACCACGCCCCGGTCAGATATGGTGGCCCCGCCATCGGCGGTTACGTTGCCGCCCAGCACCGCGCTGGTCGGCGTGATGGAGGTGGCAGCCGCCGTCGTTACCGTGGGAGCCACAGCCGGTAATGAGTTCGAGCCAAAAGCGTTAATATTCTGTAGACCGCCCGCTACGATGGTATTCAGGTAGGTTCCCGTCAGGCTGAAGCGCGAAATGCCCGTGCTGCTGGTGCTGCTGGCCCCGTCGCCGACAAAGATGGTGCTGTTGGGTACATCAACCAGCAATGCCTGCGGGTTGAAGAAGGTAGTGGCCGAGTTGCCGGAGGCCAGCGTCACCTTGCCCGTGCCATCGAGGTTGGCCGAGTTCAGCTGGTCGTCGGAAGCTGTGGCGCTGCTTTGCACCCAGTAAATCTTGCTGCCTACTACCTGGATCCCGTTAATGCTAATCCCGGAAATGCCCGCTACGATGGTGCTCAGGTAGGTTCCCGTCAGGCTGAAGCGCGAAATGCCCGTGTTGCCGGCATTTCCCCCGTCGCCTACGTAGATAACCCCGCTGGCCGCATCCACCCACAGGGCGTTCGGGTTGGCAAACGTGGTGGCCGAGTTGCCGGAGGCCAGCGTTGCTTGTCCGGTGCCGTCGAGGTTGGCCGAGCACAGGCGGTCGTCGGCGGCCGTGTTGCTGCCCTGCACCCAGTAAATTTTGGTGCCTGCTACCTGCACACCACTGAAAGCAAAAGTGCTGCCGCCAGCCACGATGGTGCTCAGGAAAGCGCCCGTGCTGGCGTTGAAGCGCGAAATGCCCGTGCTGCCGGCAACGGCCCCGTCGCCCACGTAAGCAACATTGGTGGCGGCATCTACCCACAGGGAGTTCGGCTGGAAAAACGTGGTGGCCGAGTTGCCGGAGGCCAGCGTTGCTTGCCCGGTGCCGTCGAGGTTGCTGGAGCTATACCGGTCGTCGGCAGGCGTGGCGCTGCCTTGCACCCAGTAGATTTTGGTGGCCGCCGTCTGGGCCCGGCCCGTGGTGGCCAGCAGCAGCAGCAGGGCCAGCAGCCAGCCCGGATACGCCCGGCCGGCTGCTCTTCGGCGGGCTTGGTTCCCGGCCGCTAGTTGTGCGCCCCGATAAGGCCCAGGGAGGAAAAGTGGGTTCATAAGTAGCAGTGAAAGGTAGAAGAGGCAAAAAGGGATGAAAGTCGGGTTTAACCGGTGCGTTTAGGATAAACCAGTGGGCAAAGGTACTAGGGAATAATAGCCTGAAAGCCCGAAAGAAAAGGGGTAGCTGAATGGTTATGTATTGACTATGTGCTATTTAACAGTGGTTGGATAAACGAGGAAGCACTGTCCGGCTTCCGCAAGCCGAACAGTGCCTCTAACGACCAGCAGGGATAGAATATCGGGCCTGCCAGGCGGCCGACCGGAAGCCTTGCCGTATTAGTCCCGCGGAGGGAAAGCGCCGTACAGACAGATGATGTAGGGCAGGGCCAGGTAAGGCGGGCGGTTCTCGTGCGGCAACGATTCGCCGGTGGGGGTCAGCGACGAGGGGTTCATGGGGGCCAGCGTGGTGGCGGCGCTGGCGTAGGCAGTCACCGTCACCTCGTCGCCGCTGCTAGCGACGGCGGCGGCCGGGACGCTGAGCAGGGCCCCGGCCGGGGCGGTCGTGTTGCCCGGGCCCGTGTTGGCCACCAGCTGGTGGGTGTGCGCGGGCATCTGGGCGGAAGTGAGCGTCACGCTTTCCATGCCGCCTACCTGTCCCTGGTCATAATTGCTGCCCCCCGCAAGCTGCCCCGTGCCCACGGCCACGCGGCCGTTCAGGTTGGGCAGCGCGAAGGTGGTTGTGCCGTTGCCCCCGTACATAGTGCCCAGGATGGAGAAAAGAGCCTGATTCTGCGCGATGGGCAGGAGCTGCCCGTTGCAGAACGCCCAGTTTTTGGGCGCGAAACTGCCCGCGAAAAGCTTGATGATGCCGATGTACTCGTCCATAGAAAGAAAGTCGAAAAGGGAAAGGAAGGAGAAAATATCGTTGCGGCGGGCCTGGGCTCCGGGTTAGCTCCGCGAAGGGTACAAGCCTTGGGTGCAGATGATGTAAGTCAGGGCGAGGTAGGGTGGGCGGTTTTCGTGCGGCATAGATTGGCCGGCCAGGCTCAGCGAGGCTGGGTTCATGGGGGCCAGCGTGGCGGCGGTGCTGGCGTAGGCAGTCACCGTCACCTCGTCGCCGCTGCTAGCGACGGCGGCGGCCGGGACGCTGAGCAGGGCCCCGGCCGGGGCAGTCGTATTGCCCAGGGTCGTGTTGGCCACCAGCTGGTGGTTGTGCTTGGGCATCTCATTGCTGGTCAGCGTCACGCTCTCCACGCCGCCAGTCTGTCCCTGGTCATAGTTGCCGCCGCCCGCAAGCTGCCCCGTACCCACGGCCACGCGGCCGTTCAGGTTGGGCAGGGCGAAGGTGTTCATTCCGTCGCCGCCGTACACGGTGCCCACGATGGAGAAAAGGGCTGAGTTCTGCGCGATGGCCAGAAGCTGCCCGTTGCAGAGAGCCCAGTTTTGCGGCGCGAAATTGCCCGCGAAAAGTTTAACGATGCCGATGTACTCGTCCATACAAGAAAAAGAGGGGAAAAGTGGATAAAAATAGCTCTAGCGTCGTGCTACAGCCGAAAAGCCAACGCCCGCGTTACCGCCCTGACTAAGAGCGTGAGAAATCAGGAAAAACGGCATGGGTGGTATAACAAAGTAGAAGGAGCTGCCTGAGAAGCTCGCAGGAGGTAAGCAGACAAAAATAGCTGTAGCTCCCTGAGCTGCCGAAGTAATAAATCGGTACTGCACAGGTGCTGAGCCGACAAAAGCCGCCTCAATTCAAACGAAAGCAATAGGAAGTAATAGAGAGCAGAGCAGATGTCCCGTAGCCGGGCGCGGGGCAAATTTGCGGAAATAAATCTAGTTTTAATAGTACTCTAGTAATAGTTATAAATCATATATAGACCAGCTTGTTGGTTCACATTTCGGGGGTGAAATCAGGCTATTCAGCAGTCTGGCCAGCAGGTGTTGCCTCCCGGAATGGTGGTCGTAAAGTAGTGGCTACCACGGCAGGTAGCAGGTCACGGAGGTGCCGGCAAAGCAGGAAGAACGCGGGCTCAGCGGGCCGCCTTGGATAGGGCCTGCATGGCGGCCCGGGCGCGGGTCTTGACGGTGCCCAGCGGTACTTGCAGCTCGTCGGCTACTTCAGCCTGGGTGAAGCCGCCGAAATAGAGCAGGTCAATGATTTTGCGGTCGTTGGGCTTCAGGGCCATCACCAGCTCGCGTAGGCCAATGTGCTCGGGCTGAAACCCCACGCTGGCTACCTGGTAGCTGGCCGCGCTTTTTTCCAGGGAATCGGTCTTTTGCTTTTCGTGGTAGTGCCGGGTCCGAAGGTGGTCGATGGCGGCGTTGCGGCACACATTGAGGGCCCAGGTAAACAGACGGCCCCGGTTGGTGTCGTACGAGTCAAACGAGTACCAGATCTTGATCATGCTTTCCTGCAGGGCATCTTCGGCCAGCGTTTCGTGGCGCACGATGCGCAGGATAACACTGTAGAGAATACGGCCATACTTGTCATAAAACACCGTCATGGCCGCCTCGTCGCGGGCATACAAACGCTGAACCAGCACATCGTCGCTAAGGGGTGGCATCAGGAGCAATAGGTGTAAAGCGTAGGATAGAAGCCGCCCTGAATTGGTAGCCGGTATGCAGCGGCACCGGGGACTCTGCCTGAGCAAGGCCAATAAACTGAGGCGGTATGCGGCCTCAGGCAGGTAAAAGCTTGAGGGTATACTAGCCCGACCAAAAGAAGTTGTTGCGCGTGTCGGCTAGTCGTTGTAAATATTTTGCTGCCCGCTCAACCCACTGTTCAGCTCTGTAAAAATATATGCCTGTATTGCTGAGCCTTAGGTTGCCGGGGCAGGCATAGGTCCCAAATCCGGGGCGCTACGCCCACTCACCCCGCCGCGTGCCATTGGGCTGGAGTAAAACCCAATAGGCCACCTCAGGTGTGCCCATGGCATCGGCTGGCTTAAACAAAGCCGCCCGGCCCATTAACTGGTGCCGGGCGGTGCTGCAACAAACTATAGGTGTAGCCGCGACGGGAATCGAACCCATATCAAGCGTTTAGGAAACGCCTATTCTATCCGTTGAACTACGCAGCCAGCTTCGTTACTTCGCACAAAGGTAACGCGAAAGCAACCTACTGCCCAAACCCGCTACACCAGGCCCTGCGTATAGGGCGCTAGCTTCACTTCTGATTTCTTTCTGGTTTTTCTATGGGTTTACTGGACGATATGCGCGCGGCCCGTCGGGCTGCCGGCCGCCGACCCACTACCGCTACCACTGCCGAGGTAGCCGCCGATGGCATGGTGCCCGCGCTGCTCTTCATTCCCGATATCAGCGGCTTCACGCGCTTCATTCAGGAATCGGGGAGCGTGCTGGCTCCCCAGCTCATTGCCGACCTGCTGGAGATACTGATAGAGGCTAACACGCTGAGCATGGAAGTGAGCGAAATCCAGGGCGACGCCATCCTGTTCTATCGGCTCGGCGCGCCGCCCACCGTGCAGGAGGTCGTGACGCAGTGCCGCCGCATTTTTCTCGACTTTCAAAACTACCTGCGCCTGGTGGAGCGCGACCTGGACTCGGAGCTGAGCGCGGCCCTGCGGGCCCACGACCTGACCATCAAAATCATCGTGCATTTCGGCCAAGTCAGCGTGGCCCAGATCCGGGAGTTTACCAAGCTGATGGGGCGCGACGTGATAGTGGTGCACCGGCTGCTGAAGAATAACGTGACCGGCAACGAGTACATTCTGCTGTCCGAGGGCTACCTCGAAACCCAGCCCGCCGCCGAAGTAGCGCGCAGCTTTTCCTGGACGCGCCTACTGCGCGGCACCTGCCTCTACGATCATCTGGGCGAAATCTGCTACCGCTACGCCTATCTGTCGCCCCTGCGCGTGCTGCTGCAAAACCCGGACCCGGCGGCCGAAACCGGCGCGCAGCGGCGCGTGGACGGCAATGCCCTCAAGGTGCTGAGCACGGTGCGGGTGCCGGCCGCGTATGCGCTGCGGGTGCTGAGCAATTTCCGGCTGCGGGCCCTCTGGATGCCCGGCGTCAGGGAGGTGACCTACGACCTGACCAAGGCCGGGCGGCTGGGCACCAGCTACAAGGTGAGCCTCAACCGGGGCCAGATTGACTTCCAGACCGTGCAGCGCTTCGAAGATGCCGACCGGATGGAGTACGTCGAGAAAATCTCGCTGTTCCGGCTTTTCCCCAACTCCTTTCTGTTCTGCTTCATCGAGGCCGTCGACACCCGCTCGTGCCTCGTGACGCTGGAGTTCCGCTACGGCTACGTGGCCAGCGCCCGGGCCCTGATTCGCTTCGGCCAGCTGCGCCGCATGCGGCGGTTTATGGGCCAGTCGATAGCGCAGCTTGCCACCTTGTGCGAGCAGATGAGCCAAAATCGGCAAGGCCAGGAAAAACCGACCGGTATCAACGGATGAACTCCACCAAAAAGACTCGCCACGGAAGTAGCTTGTCCTTACCCAACTCTTTCATAGAAGCGCTGGCCGGTCAGCCAGTGCTTTTTTGTGCGTTGTGTCAGGCGTGAATTGGAGAGCATCAAAAAGTGTGGGGCAATAATAATCATCAGGCGCTAGGCTTAACTCAGCAAGCCGCTACTTAACCCGAATGCCCCACACTTTTTGATGCTCTCCATATATTGCATTTCTCCCAACTAAAAAACATTAGTAATCACATGTTTAATTTGACTGGTGTCCGTACGATCTTGTTACTAATTGCACTGATTTCTGTAGAAGCTGTATCAGCGAAAAATAAAGAGTTAGCTCCCTTGCCTCTAGAAGGAGAATGGACTGGAATAATTGGAGAGACGTTGCAGGTTTTGTTCAAAATTACTGAGGCACCGAACGGGCAGCTTACCGCTACGTTGGATGTTCCTGCTCAAGGCATCCTAAATCTATCTGTTGCTAGTATCGTATTGCGGCAAGACAGTGTCATTATAAAGTTAACTACGCCTACAGTAGCCAACTTTAGAGGTTAAATTTCTCTAAATAGTCAGCGAATCACAGGAATATGGCAGCAATCAGGCAATACCATACCACTCACTTTGCAACGCGGGTCGACTTCTTCAGCTAATCCCAAGCGACCCCAAGACCCCCGACCTCCATTCCCTTACGCAGAAAAGGAAGTTTTCTTTACAAATTCGTCTGCTATAGCAGATTCGTGAACCATGTATCCTTATCGTTTGCCGGCTTGTGTGTGATAGCCGCAGTGGTCAAACCAGTTCCGGGCGTCCCGGCTGGTAATGCAGTCGATAGCCTGAGAGAGGGCCTGT
>NZ_SRLD01000063.1 GCF_004745955.1 Hymenobacter elongatus
GGCCAGCTGCGAGGACTGCGCGTCGAGCTCGGCATACGTCAGGCGGCTGCCCGAACGGCCGCGCACCGCCACCCGCGACCCATGCGCCAAAACTACCGCCCCGAATTCCGCCAAAAGTGAACCGGTGGAAGAGGCAAAGTCCGTTTCAGTATTGGTCAGTGGCAGGGAGTTTTTTTCTTCTTCGCTCAGGTAATCGATACGACCGACGGGCTGAGTGGAGTCGCGCAGTATTGCCGCAACGAAGTCAGTGAAATGGCGGCCGAACTGCTCGATGAAGAATGAATCCAGCACATCGGTATTGTATTCCATGCGGATGGAAAGCGCATCGGGCTGCTCATGGCACCGGAAAGACAGATCGAATTTGCTGGCTACTTCCTGCGAAATCACAAAATCGGCCGAAGCCAGGCTGTTGGCCTCCTGTGCAGCGCGCGTCGAGGTTGCGTCGGCCGACTGCAAGTTCAGCATTACATCAAACAGCGGGCTGCGGCTAGGGTCGCGGCGCAAGCCCACGGTTTCTACCAGCCGATCGAAGGGGTAGAGCTGGTGCTGAAAAGCGCCCAGCGTGGTGGCTTTCACCCGCTCGAACAGCGCCTCGAAGCTATCCTGGCCGCTGAACTGCGTGCGCAAAGCCAAGGTGTTGACGTAGAAACCAAGCTGATCTTCTAACTCGCTATGCTCGCGGCCCGCAATGGGGCTACCGATAACCATATCTTCCTGGCCGGTGTAGCGGTAGAGCATACCTTTCAGACAGGCCAGCAGGCCCATAAATAAGGTGCCGCCCAGCTGTTGGCTCAGGTGGCGCAGCTGGTGCGTAGTGGCCTGATCCAGCGCGATGGTGTGGAACGCCCCGTTGTGAGTGAGTAGGGCGGGGCGGGTTTTGGAGCTGGGCAGCTGCATAATGGGCAGCTCGCCGGTAAATTTCTCCTTCCAGTAGTTCTCCAGCGTGTGCAGCGAATCGCCGCTGAGCTGTTGCAGGTGCCAGGCGGCGTAGTCTTTGTATTGAATTTTCAGCGGTTCCAGCACATTTTCCTGCCCCTGCACCAAGGCCAGGTAGCTCGTCAGCACATCCTTGGTCAGCAACTGCATCGACCACCCATCACTGATGATGTGGTGCATGTTGTAGTAGAACACGTGGCGGTCGGTGGCGAGCTGAAACAGGCTGGCCCGCAGCAACGGTCCCTGGCCCAGGTGAAAGGCCACGGCCAGATCCTGGTGTACCTCGGCACGTACCTGGTCATCACCATTGGGATGGGCGCTCAAGTCGGAATAGCGCAGGCGAAAAGCCAGCTCCGAAGCCGACAGAACATGCTGCCGGGGCTCACCCTGGGCATTTTCGCGAAATACCGTCCGCAGAATTTCGTGCCGCTCAATTACGCTGTTGATGGCGTGCTCAAACAGCCCGGCATCCAGCGGGCCAGTGAGCTCCAGTACCGAGGGAATGTTGTAGGTCACAGCATTTTCGTCGGCTTGGCTCAGGTACCACAGGCGGCGCTGGCCGTCGGAGAGGGCATAGTCGGGCTGGGCGGGCACCGGCGGAATGGTGGCGTAGTCTTTCTGTTTCACGCGCTCCGTGCGGATAAAGTCCATCAGCGCCGTTTTGTGCGTTCTGATGAGGTCTTTGTCCTGGGCTGTCAGGTTCTCGGTTTTGCCCCGCAGCCGAAGCGTATTCGCGGTATCGTCCAAGGTGATAGTTGTTCCCTTAGCCCGTAAATTCAATAGTAGATCTAAAACGTCCATTAGTATAGCAGTATATGTTTAGCGTAGCGAAGGGTATTCTTGTCGACCCAGATAACAGCACTGCGGCCGGTGAAGGCAAAAAACCGAGGCCTGTTCCCGTTCTTCGCCAGCAAGCGGGCAACCTGGTTCAATCTTATTCGAAGCAGTTAAATAAAACAGGCCGACACTGGCCGGATAATCCTATGAAACGGGCAAGCCGGTGGCCCGGCGCCAGAGACGCCGGGCCGGGCTGCCCTCCCTTTCCCCATGCGCAGTCAGCGCGGCGGCCGGGAGGCTAGGTCAGCTATTTAGAAAATCAACTCGGCTTCGTCCTGCTCCGCGCCCACGGTTTCGGTCTCCATCCAGCTCACTGCGTCGATGTAGTTGGACAAATGCTCGATAGTAGGCTCAACGAACAGGTTTTTGAGGTCAATCTTTACCCCAAATTCCTCGTGGATTTTGGACAGCACACGGGTCGCTTTCAGGCTGTGGCCGCCCAGGTCGAAGAAGTTGTCTTTGATACCGATGGACTCGGTTTCCAGGATATTCTGCCAGATAATCACCAGGCGGGCGTCCACGTCGTTGCGCGGGGCCACGTAGGCCGTGAGGGGCTCGTCGTTGGCATCGTGGGGCTTGGGCAGCGCCGCCTGGTTGATGGTACCCTGGCTCGTAAGCGGAAAGGCATCGAGGCGAATGAGCGAGGCCGGCACCAGGGTGGCGGGCAGCAGGGCAGCCAGCGCCTTCTTGATAGCCTTGACACTCAGTGGGTTGCTCAGTACGTAGTAGCCCGTCAGCTCCAGCTCGCCGGTGGCCGTGCGGGTGGCGAGCACGGTAGCTTCCTGCACGTCTTCCAGCTGCTGCAAGGCGGCCTGCACTTCCGCCAGCTCAATGCGCTGGCCCTGGAGGTTGACCTGATTATCGGTTCGGCCCACATACTCCAGCTCGCCCGAGGCTAGCAGGCGCACCAAGTCGCCGGTGCGGAACAGCGTTTCGCCAGCCCGGAAGGGGTTTTCAACAAAGTGCTGAGCCGTCAGCGTGGGGCGGCCGTGGTAGCCGCGGGCCACGCCGGCACCGCTCACGCCCAGCTCCCCGATGACGCCCAGTGGCACAGCCTGCAGGTTGCCATCGAGCACCACAGCGCTGAGCGTGGGCAGCACACGGCCGAGGTGGCGACTCGTGCCCACCTCGATTTCCGTTGCCGTCAGTTCGCGGTTAGTGCTGAAGCCAGTGGTTTCGGGGCTGCCGTAGAGCGTGCTGAACCGGCAGGTAGGGTACGCCTGCTGCCAAGCCTGCACCGTTTCGGGCAGCAAATCGGCACCGGCCAGCAGCACGCGGCGCAGGGCCAGCGGGGTTTCGGCCAGCTGCTTACTCACCGTGGTAGTCAGGTGGCGGAAAGCGGCCGTGTTTTGGGTGAGCACCGTAATTTCCTGTTCCCGCAGGAAGTGCAGGAAAGCCGTAGCATCAGTGGCCGTTTCCTGGGGCACCAGCACCACCGTGCCGCCATGTAGCAGGCTGCCGTAGGTTTCCCACACGGCAAAGTCGAGGCCGGTGGCCGGCATGAGAGCCCACCGATCGTGGGCGTTAAAGCCGAACAGATTGCCGGCGTTGTCGAGCTGGCTGAGCACGTTGCGGTGTGCTACCTGAATGCCGTGGGGGTTGCCCGAAGCATCAGAGGCGTAGAGCACGTAGGCCAGTTGGGTGGGCTTGATGGCGGCCGCCACGGCTGCGCCGCTGTATGCGACCGTCGTCATATCCAGCCACTGGGCATTGACCCCGGAATCGGTGATTTTTTTGGGTAGCGAACCGTCTGTCAGGATGAGTTGGCTGCCGCTGTCCTGCACCAGATATTCGAGGCGGGCAGTGGGGTAAGCGGGGTCGAGCACTACGTAGGCACCACCGGCTTTGAGCACGGCCAGCAGCCCGATGAACAGCCACTCGTTGCGTTCAGCCAGCAGGGCTACCGGCGTTTCGGCCCCAATGCCGTAGTCACTCAGCAGCACGCGGGCCAGCTGGCCCGAGCGTTCGTCGAGCTCGGCATAGGTCAGGTCTTGGCCACCGAGGCGCAGGGCCACGCGGTGGGCGTGGGTGCGGGCTACGGCCTGGAAGCGGCTCACCAGCGTAGCGTTCTGGTCGAAAGCCACGGCAGTATTATCGGTGAGGGCCAGCAGCGCCTGCGTTTCGGGGGCGTCCAGCACGTTCACTTCGCTCAGGGCCAGCGCCGGGTTGGCGGCTACCTGCCCAAATAGCGTGGTCAGGTGCTGTCCCATCCGGGTGATAGTGGCTGGGGCGTAGAGGTCGGTGTTGTATTCCAGGCTGAGGCGCAGGCCGTCGGCTTCTTCCGAGAAGCAGAACGTCAGGTCATATTTTGTGACGCCGGTGTTCAGCTCCAGGCGCTCGAAGTGCAGGGCCGAAGACAACGCCTGCGAGGCTTTCGAAGCTTCGGTATTCTGCATAATCACCATCACGTCGAACAGCGGCGAGCGGGATAAGTCGCGCTTCAGGTTCAGGTCGGCCAGCAGCATCTCAAACGGATACACCTGGTGCTCGAAGGCGTTGAGCAGCTTGTCTTTCTGCTGCTGGGCCAACGACAGGAAGCTTTGCTCCGCGCTGAGCTGGTTGCGAATGGCCAGCGTGTTGACATAAAAGCCAATCTGGTCTTCGAGCTGGATATGGTCGCGGCCGGCTACGGGCGTGCCGACGGTGATGTCGTGCTGGCCGGAATACTTGCTCAGTAGCACATTTACGCCACCCAGCAGCACCATGAACAGGCTCAAATCGGCGCTGTTAGCCAGCTGCTTGAGCGGGGCTGAGAGGGCCGGGTCGAACAGCACAGTGGTGGTGCCGCCGCTGTATGTTTTGATGGCGGGCCGGTCGAAATCGGCGGGCAGGCTGAGCGTAGTGCCCAGGTTGCTGAACTCGCCCAGCCAGAACTGGCGGTGGTTGTCAAGCTTTTCGCTGGACAGCTCCTGGCGCTGCCACACCGCAAAATCCTTGTATTGCAGCGCGAGCGGAGCCCAAAGCGCTTCCTGGCCCTGGGCCAGGGCTTCGTAGGCCTGCAGTACTTCCTTCACCAGCACTCCGATGGACCACCCGTCGCTGATGATATGGTGCATGCAGAAAGACAGAATCTGCTCTTGGCCGGCAATATCGATGATGACACTGCGCAGCAACGGGCCTTTTTCCAGGTCGAACGGCTGCTTCCACTGCTGCTGCAACAGCTCCTCGACCTGCGTGGCCGAACTCGTGGCGGCTACCGGCAGCGTCCGGATGGCGAAGTTGATTTCCGCCGCCTCGTGAATCAGCTGCACGGGCGCACCTTCGTGCTCGGTGAAGGTGGTGCGCAGGCTTTCGTGGCGGGCAATTACCTGCCGGAAAGCCTGCTCCAGCAGGGCCGCGTCCAGGGTGCCCTGCACGCGGAAGGCGGCGGGCATGTGGTAGGCTACCGAGGCATCTTCGAAGCGCGTAAGCACCCACAGACGCTCCTGGGTGAAGGAAACGGGGTAGAACTGGCTGTGGTCGGCGAGGCTGATTTCGCGGAAGCGGGTTTCGTTTTTGCGCTCCAGCAAGCTCGCCTGCTGCTCAATGGTGGGGTACTGAAACAGCTCGTTCAGGGAAATGTCCTTGCCCATACGCTTCAGGATGAGCGACTTTAGGCGCGTGGCACGCAAGCTGTGGCCGCCGACCTCAAAGAAGTTGCTGCGGATGCCAACGTCCTTCTTGTTCAACACCTCTTTCCAGAGCTGCTGCAACCGGATTTCCAGCTCGGTGGTAGGCTCTACCAGGGCCGCAGCTTCGGCACCCTTCTGCGAGGGTAGCGGCAGGAGTTTCTTGTCGACTTTGCCGTTCGAGTTCAGCGGAATCTTATCCATCTTCACCCAGTAGGTAGGCACCATGTAGGCGGGCAGGCTCTTGCCCAGAGCCGCTTTGAGCTCCTTGTTCGACTGCTCGCTGCTGCCTTCCCAATAAGCCACGATGGTTTTTTCACCTTGAATGTCTTTCACCACCACCACGGCTTGCTGCACGCCTTCCTGCTGCTCCAGCAGAAACTGAATTTCGCCCAGTTCGATGCGGTAGCCGCGCACTTTCACCTGGTCATCGACGCGGCCGATGAACTCGACCTGGCCGTCGGGCAGCCAGCGGCCGATGTCGCCGGTTTTGTACATGGTGTGGCCCGGTGCGAAGGGGTTGGGCATGAAGCGCTCAGCCGTTAGGTCGGGGCGGCCGTGGTAGCCTTTGGCAATGGACTGGCCGCTGAGGTAAATCTCGCCGTCCACGCCCTCGGGCAGCAAGTTGCGCGACTCGTCCAGGATGTACATCTGGGTGTAGCCCACGGCCACGCCAATCGGGATAATTTCGTAGCCGTCGTCGGCAAAGCGGTAGTTGGTGCTGTACGTGGTGTCTTCGGACGGGCCGTAGAGGTTGCGCACTTCCATGCGGCGGTAGTCCAGGTCCTTCTTGAACTTCTTGGGCACCGGCTCGCCGGCCATGTTCAGGGCTACCACGTGGGAGAGGTCCACGTTGTCTTCCAGCAGGTTGCGCACCACCGATGGCACGGTGTTCACCAGAATATTCCGATCCTGGGGCAGGTACTGCGGAATCTCCAGGGCCGAGGTCAGCAACCGGATTTTCTTGCCCTGAATGAGCGGGAAGAAGAACTCGTACACCGACAAGTCGAAGCAGTAGGAAGTGGCCGCGTACAGCAGCTCGTAGGGCGTAGCGGCAAACTCCACGCACGACCATTTCAGAAAGGCAATGGCGTTGCGGTGGCAGATCTGCACGCCCTTGGGCTTGCCCGTCGAGCCGGAGGTATAAATCAGGTAGGCGGTTTTCTCGCGCAGGTCGCCGGCATCGGCCACTTGGCCTTCGGTAGCCAGAATGGCGGCTTCCTCGGTGTTGAGGTTGATGACGCGGTCCTGGTAGAGGGCCGGAATCAGCGGGCGGCTGCTGGTGTCGCTCAGGATCAGCAGCGGGTCAGCATCCTCCAGAATGAAGTCGATGCGGTTCTGCGGGTACGTGGGGTCGACGGGTACGTAGGCGGCCCCAGCTTTCAGAATGCCCAGCACGCTGACGATGGTCCAGGCCGTGCGCTGCATCAGAATGCCCACGAAGGGATTATCGGCGTTGCCCAGCTTGGCGCGCAGGTACACGGCCAGCTTGTCCGAGCGCTCATTCAGCTCCCGGTAGGTCAGGGTTTGGTCTTTGGTAATGAGGGCCACCTGCTCGCCCCGATTCTGGAACGACTCGGTGAGCAGACGGATGATGCTGGCTTCGTCGATGCCCTCGATGGGCACGTTGAACTCGGTCAGAATCTTGGCTTTCTCCGCATCCTGAATCAGCTGCAGCTCGCCCACGCGCTGGTCGGGGGCGGCCATTACCTGGTTGATGAGGGAGAGGTAGGCCTGGAAGAAGCGGTTGATTTTCGCCTCTGTAAACAGCTCGGTGCTGTAATCGATTTCCACCACAAACTGGTTGCCGGCCTCGGTGCTGAAGCTGAAGCTCAGGTCGAACTTAGCGCCCTGGTGAACGGTGGCCAGCCCGGCTCCGTCGCCGAAGTATTGGTCCAGCTCCAGCAGGCAGAAGCCGTACTGCTTGCTCATTTGCAGGCTGCCGTCGCCGTAGGCCGTGTTTTGCAGCACAATCATCACGTCGAACAGCGGGTTGCGGCTCGGGTCGCGCACGATGTTGAGCTCTTCCACCAGCTTATCGAAGGGGTAATCCTGGTGCTCGAACGCCTGCAACGTGCTCTGGGAAGTTTCCTTGAGGTAGGCGGCAAACGACTGCTCGGGCGCGATGCTCGTTTTCAGGGCCAGCGTATTCACATACAGGCCCACCTGGTTTTCGAGGTCGTAGTGGCTGCGGCCCGATACGGGCGTGCCCACCACCAGTTGTTTCTGGCCCGAATACTTGTAGAGCAGCAGGTTGAGCGTGGTATGCAGAAGGCTAAATAGCGTGGTGTGCGACTCCCGGCAGAAGCTGTTGATGCGCTGATACAGGGCCGCATCGAAGCTGAATTTGGTCAACGAACCCTTGTAGCCCTTATTTTCGGGGCGCGCGAAATCGGTAGGCAGTTGCAGCGGGTCGATGTTTTCCCCGAGGCGCTCCACCCAGAATTTACGGTATTTCTCGCCACTGTCGCCGGTCAGCTTGGCGGCCATCCAGGCGGCGTAGTCCTTGTATTGCACCGGTAGCGGAGCCGTGTCTACGGCTTCGCCCTTGCACAACGACTCGTAGCAGGCCATCACCTCCTGCACGATAACGCCGAACGACCACCCGTCGCTGACGATGTGGTGCATGCCAAAAAACAGCGCAAACTCGGTATCCGAAAGCTGCATCAGCTTCACTTTCAGCAGCGGGCCGTGGCTTAGGTCGTAGGGCAGGTTGGTGAGGTGGGCCAGCTCGGTTTCGAGCCGCTCCCGCTTGTTGGCTACGGGCTCAATGTTGTCGTGCTCCATTTCGAAGCCGATCTGGTCGAGTACAATCTGGCGTGGCTCGCCCTCCACTTCCCGGAACACGGTGCGCAGGCTGGCGTGGCGCTGCACGGTGGCCTGAAATGCCTTTTCCAGGTTGGTTTTATCAACGCTGCCCTGCAGAAAAAAGCCCTTCACGATGTTGTAGGCCACCGAGCCGCCTTCAAACTGGCTGAGCACCCACAGGCGCTGCTGGGCGTTGGAGAGCGGGTAGCTGGCCTGCTCCGCCACCACCGGAATCGGCTGGTACACAGACTGCTTAGTGGCTTCGCGCAGGAAATCCACAATCTCCCCCTTGCGGGCCTTGATAACATCAATTAATTCCTTGCGCAGGTTACTTGTTTCCCCCATCAGCTTCAGGTTCTCACCGTCCAGCTTAGGAAAAATCTTGCTGGCTTTCAGCTCGTTAATGATATCCAGGATCTTCATAAGACTATAAGATTATTTCTTTACCGTTCTCTTGTTTACTATTCAGCCACAGGGATAATTCAAGTTTAGCCGCCAGCTCGGCCACCGTGTTCACCTGAAACAGCTGGGTAGCATCGAGCTGAATTTCCAGGTCACGGTTCAGGGTATTCACGATTTCCATCGAGCGTAGCGAGTCGATGCCCAGGGCCGTCAGCTCCTGGTTCACGTCAATCTGGTCGGCGGGGCAGTGCAGCAGCTTGCTGGCCAGCACCAGTTTCAGGTAGTCCTGGATGTTTTCGGCGGTGCCGTCCTGCTTGGCCTTGCTGAGGCGCAGCACGTAGTCGGCCGCGTCGATGATGACCATTTCCCGGGTCTGGGCGAGGGCCGTGAGGTGCGTCTGGCGGTAGTTCAGGGCGCACTGCACGCGCTGGAGCTTGCCACTGGAAGTGCGCGGAATGGCAAAGGGCTGCACCAGCACCACGTCGTAGGGCCGCAGGCCGGTTTCTTCCAGCACCTTGTGCTCAATGGCCTTGATGATGGGCAGCGTATCGGTGGTGCGGGCATGCTGGCGTTTCAGTTCGGCCAGAATTACCAGCTCTTCGTAGCCGGCAATTTCGACCGGGAAAGCCGCTACCCCGTTTTTCTCCACCGCTTCGTGGGCCGTGCTGGCCGAAAACTCGATGTCGTAGGGATAATAATTCTTGCCCCGAATGATGAGCAGTTCCTTGAGGCGACCGGTAACGTAAAGGTGGCGCTGGTGGAAAAAACCCAGGTCGCCGGTTTTGAAATAGCGCTGGGTGGTATCGGCGGCAAAGGCAATCCGCTCGTTGTCCATGTTCCAGTAGCCGGCACTGGTGCTTTCGCCCGCAATGCAGATTTCTCCGATGTGCAGCTCGCCGGCTTCCTGCTGGGAAACCCCGTCCAGGATGCGCACGTGCATGCCATCGGCCACGCGGCCCGAGGCCACCAGAATGCGGGCCGTGGGCTCGGCGGGGTCAATCAGGCTGAGCTGGTTGGCGGGCAGCAGCTCGGCATCCACGGCCAGGGTACGGTATTCGGGGCTGGTTTTGCCCCCCGATACCAGCAAGGTAGCTTCGGCCAGGCCGTAGCATGGGTAAAACGCGTTGGCCTGAAACCCGGTGCTGCGGAAGTGGGTCCGGAAGCGGGCCAGGGTTTCGGCACGCACCGGCTCCGAGCCATTGTAAGCCACTTTCCAGCACGACAAATCCAGCTGACCGACCTCCCGGGCTTCCACCCGATCCACGCACAGGTCGAAGGCGAAATTGGGGCCGCCACTGTGGGTTACGCGGTAATCGGAAATAGCCTGAAGCCAGCGCTGGGGCTTTTGCAGAAAGTAAAACGGCGACATCAGCACGCCCCGCCCGCCGGTAAACACCGTGTGCAGAATGTTGCCGATCAGGCCCATATCGTGGTAAAAAGGCAGCCACGAGCCGATAATGGAATCCTCGTCGCAGCCGAAAGCCTGCTGAATCAGCTGCTCGTTGTGCAGCAGGTTCTGGTGCGACACCATCACGCCCTTGGGCCGGCCCGTCGAGCCGGAGGTATACTGAATAAAGGCAATGGCGTTGGCGGCCGTATCCAGGGCGGGTGCCCGTTCCTGGAAGGCCACGGCTTCCAGGGTTTCATCGGTGGCAATAATGGGCATGCCCAGCTCGGGCAAGCCCGTATGAATGCGGCTCCGGTACTTGCCGCTGGTCAGGATGGCGCTGCTCCGGGAGTCATCGATGATGGTGGTGAGGCGCACCATGTGCTTGCTGCCACGCGGCAGAAACATGGGCACCGCCGTAACCCCGGCCCGCAGGCAGGCCAGAAACGCGACGATAAACTCCAGCCCCTCGGCGTAGAGCAGCATAGCGCGCTGGTCGGATAGGCCACGGCCTGCCAGGTGCAGGGCCAGCGCGTTTACCCGCTCGTCCAGCTCGGCGTAGGTAATGGCGCAGGTGTTGGCCTCTTCCTCATCCAGATAAGTAAAAACTACTTTCGCCGGAAAAGCGCTGGCATAGTGCGCCAGGTAGTGCGTAAGCGTAGCGAAAGTGTTCAAGGGCGTAGTGGACAAGGGTGTCGAAAAAGGACGTAACGGATAGGCGGCGGGTAGAAAAAGGCCGCCTAGAGCTGACTGATAAGGGTGTGGGCTTTTGAAAACCACATTTCGAACAGCCCGAATTCGGTGGCGTTGGCGTAGGCCGGCGCGGTTTTGTGCTCGGCCAGCTTCACCAGGTCTTTGTAGGAATAGAGCTTGCTGGTGGCTTCGGGCAACACTGGCGCTTCGAAGGCCTGGCCCCGGACGATATGCTCCAGGTTCTCGTTGAAGATGGCTTCGCAGCTTTTCAGGCACTGCACCATCACATCTTCGAAGGTGGTGTGGGCATGCAGCGGAAACTTCTTGATGGCCAGACAATGGCCCGTGTCGATGTTCTCGTCGATTTCGTGCAGCGACACGCCGTATTCCTTTTCCGCGTTGAGCAGGGCGAAAATGATGCACACTTCGGGCTTGCCCCGGTACTTAGGAATCAGGCCGCTGTGGATGTTGTAGAAACGGAAGCCCGGCAGGCTCAGTATCGGCTTGCGGAATAGCCAGCCGTTGTTGATCGAAAACACAATCTTGTCGGTGCCCAGCGCCGCCAGGCTTTCGACTTCGTCGTTGATGTTGGCCACTTTCCGGAACGGAATCTGGTGCTTGGCACAAAAAGCCGCCAGCTCATCGGTGGGGCTGTATACCATGTCGATGAGCACGTTGCTTTGAAGCGTAAACAGGAGCGTACTCTGTAATAAACCGCCTTCGCCTACAAAAATCATGGGGGTGATGGTATCAGTGATAAGCTAGAACCTACTCGCGGAAGCGCCCGTTACTTGGCCGGTACGATGCCGCCCACCTCGGGCTTGGACTGGAACACGACACTTTTGCCAGCCAGAAACGACAGGCCGGTCAGCAGGCCGCCGATGAGGCCGGAAGCCAGCAGCAGCACGATTTTCTGGAGGCCCATCACGCTGGCGACTTTATCGAACAGCTCGGCCTGGTAGAGCACGCCATATAAGGTATTGGCACCGGCCCACACCACAAAGCCCACCAGAAACCCGATGCCGAAAACCGGCAGGTTCCAGCGGCGGTAGGGCAAAGCCAGGCCCAAGGCAAACACCACGACTGTGAAGCTCCACCAGGGCAGCATCGCCAGCTGCTTCACCAGAATAATCAGAAAAGCCAGACCGATACTGGTGGCAATGGAAGCACGTAAGCTGTTGTTTTTGTGACGCATATGGAATATAATTTTGATAAAAAAACCAGGGTAGTGAAGAGAGAGTAGCGCTGGGCAAAGCTGCCGGAACCGGGAAAATAACTACCGGCCAACAGGGCCGGGAATAGCAGTTGGGGGCGGGGTCATGGGCAGCGGAAGCGCTGTTCCGTCCGACAATCTGGTCAGCAGCCTATTACCACTGTTCCAAAAGTGCCAGCTTGGTAGCACATCCAAAAGAATGTTACACCAACCGGGTCATCCGCTGTACCAAATCCCCGGTCCAGCGTTTCAGTGCACCCAAGCGTCGGCACCGCGCATCCGGCGCGGCCGCCACACCCGGCCACCAGTTGCCGGCCAGCATCATTGCTTCCTAAAATATAGAACCGCGCACGTTATTGGCGTATTTTCAAACACACCCCGCCCACGCGCATATTTTTTGATTTTTTCCTAAGTACAACGGCAAACCAGGACTGATTCACCAAATTTTATTCGTTTTACCAACGTGGCCAGGCCGGGCGTGTATCGTAAGTAAGCGGCAGGTGCACGGTAGGCGTATTACCGCTAGGGCTTCCGCACCAAAAGAAAGTAAGCCTGTTGCCGGTGAGTTTCGGGGATGGACTATTTCGCCTCCTTCACCCACTTGACGAACCCGCGTGTGCAGGGCCGGTGCTTGCATCAACTAGTTGATGTCCTGGCCCTGTTACTCTGCAGTGCGTTGGCCGGCTGCTACGATTTGCTGGAAATTTGTGACTACGGCCGTGCCCAACTCGCCTTTTTGCGCACGGAGCTGGGCCTGCCTTTTGCCAACGGCATCCCCTCCGAGGACACCTTGGAGCGGCTGCCTCAACGCTTGAACCCAAAGGAATTGGAGCAAACGCTGCGCGCCCGCGCCGGGTCGCTAGCTAGGCGGCAGCTGTGCGTCAATGGCAAGGAAAACCGCGCCACCACTCCCGCCGGCCAGCTAAGAGCCTCAGAAAGTACTACTGTAGTACTCCCCAAAAGTTGAACAGTTTCGGCGGGCTATTTTAGTCAACGTGACCTCCTCCCAATTACTGGACCGGTCTGCGGTAGAAAATCAGGCGTTCTTGACCTCCTCCCAATTGCTGGACCGGCCTGAAGTAGAGAATCAGGCGGTTTGAAGCTCGACAGTACTGGCGGCTGCCATGACCTGATCGGGCGTTAAATTCTGCAGCGAGCTGTGGGGTCGGAAAC
>NZ_SRLD01000064.1 GCF_004745955.1 Hymenobacter elongatus
CGGCCAGCGCTGGGCCAACCACGGTTGCGACCATCTGCTACGGCTACGCGTAGCCTACAAAAGCCGAAAGTTCGACCTCGTCACCCAACTACTCAAAAGCAGCCAAGCGAAGATTTGAATTACACCCAAGTCAAGCTTATGCCGTTCGAACTTTAACAAACAATTCTCAAGCATCAAAGTATGTCACCGAAAAAAATCAAACCAGTGTTCTTATTATTATTGATTATTTTTATTTTTTCTTGTCAAAAAAATAATAGCTCAGATAATAGTATATACAGCCGAGAGGGATATCTTATCGCTTTTGGAGGAAAAGATGCAGAAAATTTTTATTTTATTGAAATGAAAACGTTTGGGTGTGATTTTTTAAATGCAAATAACACAAATAAAAATTCAGTGAAACACGCCTTTCAATTTGAATTAAAAAGCTATCTATATCAAGATATCAACTTAATTGCATTCGATACTGTGTCACTTGATGTTAAGTATAAATATCTTGAAAAACTTGGATGGAACAGATTGCTTACTACGCCTGTCAGGGTAAGTTATGAAATTGATGAGGGAAAAACAGGATCAGTAGAACAAGGAAGGGATTCTGTGGGGTCATTCTCCGCAAATTCTGGTAGTACAGCAATTAATTTTGAATATAGCAAATACGGGTATAAAGTGATTAAAATAAGCTCGATTAAATGCACGCAGAAGAATATAAATATTAGACAATCAAAACCATAAAGTGAGGTGGTTTAATCAAGCCGGAGAGAAGAAGGACGTATATTTCTTCTGTGATGGCAGCAAAAAAGAGCGGGGCGTCGCCCGACAAACGGCGTAAATAGGAGAGCATCAAAAAGTGTGGGGCAGTCGGGTTCAACCACCTGCTGGCTTAACTTGGGAGCCCCTCTCTGTTGGTGAACGCCATGCCTCCACCCGCTGTGCTCCCTTCTGCCGTCGGCGATGACCACCTGGCGGCGGTCTACCAGCTCAAGATTCATCTGCTGGGTATCAGCCCTCAGATTTGCCGGCGCGTGCTCGTGCGGGGCAACACCACCCTGGCCGAGTTACACCACGTCTTCCAGGTGGTGATGGGCTGGGAGAATTGGCACCTGCACCGCTTCAAGCTCTGGGGCAAGGAATACGGGATTTCGTATGCCGGCGGCCTCTCCTTTGCCGACGATGCCCGCCGGGTTCACCTGGGCGATTTCCCATGGCAGGCGAACGACAAGTTCACCTACACCTACGACTTCGGCGGTTACTGGCTCCACCAGGTGCGCGAGGAACAGGTGCTGTCCCCGACCGCCCTGTCCGCCCATCCGTTCTGCGTGAGTGGCCGCCGGGCCTGCCCACCCGAGGAGGTCGGCGGTCCCGATGGCTACAACCAGCGGACGCTCGACCAGTTCAGTTGGGCCTACGAAGCCCATGACCGCCTACTGGCCGGCGAGGATATCCGGGAGGACGACATGCCGACCTGGTTCTGGACCTATCGGCCGGAGCACTTCGACAAGGGCCTCGTCAACGAACGCCTGGCGAAAGTGTATCAACTTAAGGGTAATCCTGATTTTCTGTATTCGCAGGGCGGCTACGACTACTTTTTCGCGCCTTCCACCGGACCGAATTCGTATTAAGAAAACCAAGTGGTTTATTTGATACAGTCCGGGTAGCTTTGCGCCATGCAACAGGCGGTTATTTTCGTGCGCGTCTCCAAAAAGGAGCAAGACTACCAGCGGCAGGTGGAAGACCTGCGCGCCGTGGCCCAGAGTCAGGCCGTCTAGGTCGTGGCCGAGATTGCGGAGAAGATTAGCGGGGCTAAAAGGAATCAGGAACGGGAAGGGATTCAGCAGTTATTGGAGCTGAGCCGCCGGGGCGCCATTCAGAAAGTATTGGTGAGCGAAGTCTCGCGCCTGGGTCGCTCCACGGTGGAAGTGCTGAAAATCGTCGAGGAGCTGACCCAGTTGGGCATCAGCATCTACGTCCAAAACTTTGGTATTGAAACGCTTAAAAACGGCAAGCGCAATCCGGTCGCTCAGTTCGTGTTCACGTTGCTGGCGGAATTCGCCCGCCTGGAACGCGAGACCTTGCGCGAGCGCATTCTCTCTGGCATGGACGAAGCGCGGCGGCAAGGCATTTCTATTGGCCGCCCGGCAGGCACTACAGAAGAAAAAGACGTCTTTCTAAAAAAGTATGCGGCCGTCGCCCGGCAGCTGCGCGCGGGCCTGAGCGTACGTAACACGGCGAAGCTGTGCGACGTGGCCATCAATACGGTTCGTAAAGTGAAAGCCTTGCTGTAATCCTTACCCCCCAGCCCCATGAACTTCAAACTACAATTGGTGGCTTGTCCGTCGGAGGGCGACGAGCCCATCCTCGAAGACGTGTTCACCTGGAGCCGGGAGGACCTGAGCTTAGCCAGCGTGGGCCTGACGCTGGCCGAATCAAAAGAGCTGCTGCAACGCCTTCAGCAAAAGATGATTGGGCAGCAGGTAGCGACGCACCTGCAGGTGCAGCAGCCCAGCGGGTTGCGCAAGAAAGGCAGCTACCCGCTCCAGCTGAAAACCTTGTTTGGGAATGTGACGGTCGACAGCCCGCGCTACTACTTGCCGCCCACCGAGGCGGGACCCAAAACCTTTAGCCCGCTCCAGCGCCTCTTCCCACAACACGTTACGCCGGAGCGGCTGTATTTGGAAACCAAGTGGGCCAGTTTGATTCCCTACCAGAAAACGGCCGATTTGCTCCAGGACGTGCTGCCCCTGAGTGCGAAGCTATCGGGTACGACCATCCAACAACACCTGCACGCCGTGGTCGAAGCCCAGGAACAGCAGCTGCCCGCGGAAGTGGCCTCCTTTCAGGGCGTCTGTCAGCGCGACCGCGAGGCCTTGCCGTGCCCGCCCCGCCCGCTGGTGGTTGGCCTCGACGGCGGCTACGTCCGGCACTGGCATAAAAAAGGCTGTTTCGAGGTGATTGCGGGCAAAAGCATTCCCGCAGAGGGGACCGCCAAATGCTTCGGCTTCGTGCAGGAGGTCGATGCCAAGCCGCGACGACGGGTGTTCGAGGTATTGCGCTCGCAGGGATTACAGGCAAATCAATCGGTGGAATTTTTCACGGATGGCGCCGCTGTTCTGCGGCCGCTGACCAGCTATCTGAGCGCGGAGTCCACGCACATCCTGGACTGGTTTCACCTGACCATGCGCCTGACGGTGCTCCACCAATACGCGCTGGGAGTGGCCCAGGTCGATGCGGCCGGTGGCAAAGCGCTGCAGGACCGCTTGCACAGCATCAAGTGGCACCTCTGGCACGGCAACACGGAGCGGGCGGCGGAAAAAATCATGGACCTGGACGATATCCTGGCCACGCATCAAGACGACCCGTTGGTGGCCAAGAAATATGGCAAGTTGAAGCCGTTGAGCAGATTAATTGCTGATTTTTACACCTATGTGGAGCAGAACAGTGGATTTATTGTGGACTACTCCGAGCGCCATCACTACGGCGAACGGGTGTCTACGGGCTTTGTGGAGTCAGCCGTCAACCAGGTGCTGGCCAAGCGAATGGTGAAGCGACAGCAGATGCAGTGGACCAAAAAGGGAGCGCATCTGCTCGTACAGGCCCGTACCAAGGTGCTCAACGAGGAATGGGAGGAATGTTTTCGGCAGCAGTATCCGGGCTTCCGGCCACTACCGGCGGAAGCCCTGCCGATGGCCGCTTAGCCCAATTGCCCCACACTTTTTGATGCTCTCCACTTATTGAGACAAATCAGTTCGTTTATTGTGGTCAAAGAGGCTCAGTGTTGTTTTCTGTTCCTACTTTAGTGCGACCCCAACCCGAGCAAAACCTGCGTTTACGCGGCCAGGCTAGTGCCGGCTAAGCTTGCGCAGGAAGTACAGCAGCTTGACCAGCAGGCGCTCGTCTTCTAAAATAACCTCGGCCGTACCGCTCATGTTGGGTTTGTAGGCTAAGCGCTGCCCGTACGACGAAATCAACTGCGGGGGTAGGGCCACGACCAACTCGTAGGTTTTGGCCACTGGCAGGTAGCTGCTTGTGTGCACCGTGCCGTACAGAAACCCGTATTCCTGGAAGGGGTAGTTGTCGAGCTCCAGCCGCACTTTCTGGCCGGGGCGCACCTTGCCATAGCGCGCAGCGCTTACCCGCACCTTGGCCAGCACCCGGGCTGCCGGCGCCACCAAGGCCACCAGCGGCTTGCCCGTCTCCACGTAGCTGCCCACCGATACTTTCTCCAGAAACACGACCCGGCCCGCCGTGGGGGCCGACACGGCGTAGTTCTGCCGCCAGTTCAGCACAAAATTTTCCAGCAGCCGGATATCAGCCTCAATGCCCTGTCGCAGCTTGCGCCCGGCTTCAACCGTGGTAAATGTCTGGTCCTGCAACTGCTTCTCCACTTGGGCTAAGGCCAACTGATTTTGCACGAATGCCTCCCGAATATTCTGGGCATCAAGGCTGCGCTGGTTGAAGCGGCTTTCCTTATCGGCCAGGTCGGCAGCCGAGATGACTTTTTCCCGAAACAGGTGCTGGTCGCGGCTGAAGCTGGTAGCGTTATTGGCCAGTTCGCGGCGGGCAATAACCAGCTTTTGGTCATAGATGCGGCCCAGTTGTCGGTGCTGGGCCACGGAGGTCTGCAGCCGCTGCTGGGTTTGCTGATAGTAGCGGCTGCGCAGCTGGGCAAAGTCGCTGAGCTGCGCTTTCAGGTGGTTGTAGGTGGGCTGCATTTCGCCAAAGGCAGGCTCGGTTGGGGCAAATGTGACAACCGTCCGTTGGCCACTGGACAGAAACCCCTCAACTTGCCGCACCTGCCGCTGCAGATACTCGACCTGCGCGGCCTGTATCGGGCTACTGATTTCGGACAACAGCTGTCCTTGCCGCACCTGCTGACCTTCGCGCACGTGCAGCTGGCTCAGGTTGCCGGCCACTTTCGAGTACAGCAGCACCGGCTCCACCTCCGTTGTCACCACGGCTTCACCGGTCACCGTATCCGGGTATTTTATCAGCCAGGCTAGAGCCAGCAGCCCGGCCAGCAGCCCAAAAATGAGCAGGCTGCCCCAGCGAATGAGCCAGCCAGGCATGGCGGACAGAATATCCTGCACTTCTTCCGAGCGCAACTCGAGCGGGGCCTTATCCATGCAGCACCTCCTCCCCCGTCGCGTGATGCAGCTGTTCCAGGTCCAGCTGGTTTTTCACCAAGTTGTAGTAGGCGCCACGCTGCTGCACCAGGGTGCGGTGCGTTCCAACTTCGAGAATGGAGCCCTGGTCAAGCACCACAATTTGGTCGGCATTTTTCACCGTCGAGAGACGGTGGGCAATGATGACGGCCGTTTTGCCTCGGTAAAACGCCTGCAGGTTTTCCATGATTACCCGCTCGTTACGCGCGTCTAGGGCCGAGGTGGCTTCGTCGAAAAACAGGAAATCGGGGCTTTTATACACGGCCCGGGCAATGAGCAAGCGCTGCTTCTGTCCCGTGCTCATGCCCAGACCTTCGCCCCCGATGCGGGTGTTGTAGCTCTGGGGAAGCCCCTCGCAGAAGTCACGGATGTTGGCCACTTCTACGGCCTGCACCAGCCGTTGGTAATCAATGGTATCGTCGCCCAGCGCGACGTTGCCGGCAATGGTGTCGTTGAAGATGTAGCCTTCCTGCATTACCACCCCGAAATGAGCCCGCCAGGCCTGCTGGCTGATGGTAGACAGTCGGGCTCCGCCCAAGGCAATACTGCCGGCCGTAGGCTCGTAAAACTTGAGCAGCAGCTTGAGCAGTGTGGTTTTGCCGCTGCCGCTGGCTCCCACAAAGGCCGTCACCTTGCGGGCCGGTATCACTAGGTTGATGTCGTGCAGCACGCTGTCGACGGCTCCAGCGTAGCGAAACGACAGATTCTGGATAACTAGGTCGGCGGCGGGATCTACGTAGCTCACGCGGGCCGGCGTGGCGGGCTCCTCGTCGGGCTTGTCGTGGATTTCGGCCAGCCGTTCCAGGGCAATGCGGGCATCCTGCAGGGAGTGAGCAAAACTGACGAGCTGCAGCACCGGGCTGTTGAGTTGCCCGATGATGTAGGCCACGGCCAGCATCATGCCCAGCGTCAGGTTGCCTTGAATAACCAGCGTGGCGGCGTAGGTGGTGATCAGAATATTTTTCAGCTCGTTGATGAAATTAGCCCCCACGGTCTGCATCTGCTCCAGCCGCAGGCTCCTGACCTCCAGGCGAAACAGCCGGGCCTGCAGGTACTCCCAGCTCCAGCGCTTCTGCCGCTCGGCGTTGTGCAGCTTGATTTCCTGCATGCCCCCAATCAGCTCCATCACCTTGCTTTGCTCGGCGCTGACCTGGGCAAATCGCTTGTAGTCAATATTCTTGCGGCTGCGCAAAAACAAACTGATCCAGCCGAAGTACAATAGTAGCCCGCCCCCAAACAGCAGAAATATCACCCCGTTGTACCAGGCCAGCACGGCCCCAAAAATGCCGAGGTTGACCACCGAAAACAACGTGTTCAGCGATGAGGCGGTGAGTAACTGCTCAATTCGGTGATGGTCGTGAATACGCTGCAGAATATCCCCAGTCAGGCGGGTGTCGAAATAGCCGATGGGAAGGCGCATGAGCTTGATAAAGAAATCCGAAATCAGCGCCACGTTGATACGGGTGCTCAGGTGGAGCAAAATCCAGCTGCGTATTATTTCCAGACTAGTGCGACCGATAAATAGGAACAGCTGGGCGCCCAGCACTAGGTAGACAAAGCCCAAGTCCTGATTTTTGATGCCCACGTCCACAATGCTCTGGGTCAGGAAGGGCAGCAGCAGCTGCAGGCCGCTGGCCGCCACTAAGCCGATCAGCAACTGTAGAAAAAAACGGCGGTGCCGCCCCACGTGGGCCCGCACCACCCGCCCTCCGTAGGAGGTGTCGCGCGGCTCGTCGGGCTGCTCATAGAAAGCCGGCAGCGGCTCCAGCAGCAGCACCACGCCCTGGGCTCCGGGCACGTCTGCTTGGGCTCCGATCCAGCTGCGCCGAAACTCCTGAGGCGAGTAGGTGAGCAGGCCGTGGGCCGGGTCGGCTACGTGCACTTGACCCTTGCTTACCTTGTGCACTACCACGAAATGATTACCGGCCCAGTGCACCAGGGCCGGCAGTGGGGCTTCCTCGCTAAACTGTGCGTAGTCGAGCCCCACGCCCAGCGTATGAAATCCCAGCTTCTCAGCCGCCTCGCTAATCCCAGCCAAGCTGGATCCTTCGCGCGTGGTTTCAGCCAGCGTTCGGATAGTGGCTACTGAAATGTTCTTGCCGTAGAATTTGGCTATCATTCGCAGGCAGGTCGGACCACAATCTTTGGTTTCCTGCTGCTGGTAAAACGGAAATTTCTGCATGCTTAGCTTTCTATGCCGCCCCGGACCTGGACGACTGATTTCCGGATCTTCACCCGTTGCCAGTCGGCTGCCACTGGGCCGTGTAGGGATCGTAGTTGCAGGCCTGCTGATGAAACCAGCTGCCATCGGCGGCCTGCTCCGGCACCCGGTTGTCCACGCACATGTGCCGGTACTCACAGTCGCGGCACACGGTGCAGACCTCTTTGTGGGCAAACCAGTAGCGCTGAAAATCCGGTTGGTCGACAATAGCTTGGAGCTGCCCGGTTGTGGCCACGTCCTGAAGATGACCACACACCAGCGGGGTTTCCAGGGCATTTTTTAGCTCGCCGCTGGGCCCTATGTACAGCTTCCGGTTGAAATAAGTGTGGTGCCCTTGCGACTCCCCGAACAAGGCATGATTGGGCGTAAACTGCCCTTCATGCTTGGCGTAGCTCAGCGCCAAGGCCCGGCGGGAAAAGAAAATCCGGTCCTCGATGTTCTTATCAAACGGACTGTTCTCTATTACGGTGTACATCACTTTTGCCTGCCCTATAATGAGGTCCCCAAACTCGTTGGAATAGTACTCTTCGTCATAAGGCAGCACTAGCTGCAGCGAGTAGGCGTTGGTAGCTTCCACCTTCTGCACCAGGGCCGCCACGGCTGGCAGCGACAGCGGCGCGGCCACCCGTACCAGCAGATGCTTACAGACCAGCTCCGCCAGCATGTCCAGCAGCCGGGCCAGGGCGGCCGGCTCGCGCAAGCCGTTCTGGGTCGTCACCTCAATCATGGCGTTGGTAATCGTGGCCGGCGACTCCCACTTTGCGGGCGTGGGCGGGGCCTGCAAGCCAGGCAGGCCCGCCACGGCGGCGTCCGGCAGCAGGGCGTGGTGTTGAGCCAGCAGCTGCCAGCCGGCTCCAGTTACTTGCTTCGGCTGAAACTCCTGCCCGGGGTAGTCCTGGGGCCCGTACAACGCCGTTTTGGCCAGTACGCTGAACTGCTGCTGGTCCAGGTCGTAGAGAGCCACGCGGTGTTTGCCCAGCACCGGTACGCAGTTGGGATATAGCCTGTTCATCGCAAAAACGCTATAGGTTTGTAAAATGGCCTTACGCGTAAGTCCGAATCGTTGTAGGCAGCACTGCGAGCAGTTTGCGGGTATGCTTCGGCCAAACTCGTGACTTGCAGAAACCTATAGTTGACGGGCACGAACTGTACTTTTTTCAAAGGCTTCATGTTGGTGGAGTAGGTATTCGGCAATCTTCTTTTCCAGACAGTAGCTGCCGTATTCTGATACCCAGCCAAACTGGCCCGTCGGGTTTACTTCCAGAAAGTAATAGTGGCCCTCGGCCGTGCGTACTAGGTCAATGGAGCCCGTGTTGAGCTGTAGCATCCGCATCAGGCGGGTTAGCTGCCGGGTCAGGGAATTGGGTAACTGGTAGCGGCAGTATCTGATCTGCCGTGTCTGGGTACGGAAGTCCACCACCCGCTCCGGGGCCGCGCACAGGAGCATAGCCAGGGCGTAGAAGTCGCCGGCCAGGTAGAAAGCGCGGATTTCAATGACTTTGGCAATGCTCGCCTGAAACAGAGACGGGAAAAAGTGCTCCGGCACTTCGGTCACCGGTATTTCGGCGGCTTTCAGATCGTAAAACGCATCCCCGGCCGGAGTGAAGATGCTTTCCTGCACTGACTTAGTTAGTACCACAGACTGGGCACCCAGCCCGCTGGCACAAAGCCTGGACTGGGCACTGGTCACCAACGTGGCCGGAATAGGGATACCCAGGGCTTGAGCGGCCTGCAGTTGTTTGAGCTTGTTTAGTGGGTGCAACAGGGGACTGCCCAAGCATTTGGCCGCTACCTGCTCGTAAAAAAACGTTGTAATGGTTTGAAACTCGAGCCGTTGGTGCGCTTCGGCCACTGCGGGAGGCACTGGTCCGGCAGGCGCCGGCAGCTGATCAAACGAAAACAGCCCGCCGCGAAACAAAAAGCAGCTTACCTCGGCCACGTTCAGTATAGAGCCGTCCTGCAGTAGCAGCGTGGTGTGTACGCCCCCCGACCTGGTCATTTCGATGGTAATATTGCGAAAGTCCTCGTCTTCGAGATTTATTCGCCGATACGGGCCGCCCAAATGCTGCAGCCAATCCATTATTTCCGCAGTAGCGGCGTCGCCGTTGTAACTCAGTAAGACAATCATCAGGCTCCTATCACGCGATAGTTAGTCAACCAACAACTGATTCGGGCCCTGCAGAAAAGCCGCGTGCTGTGGCCAAGCATGGATTGTCCGTACGGCCCCAAGACTAGTTTTTGTCCAACTATCTCCATTGTCATTGCTTATCAGTAATTGGCCGTTATCAGTTAATACGTAGCCCCGGTTGGTGCCGGGCACAAACTCAACCTGGACAAAACTTTGCTGGCCGACTGGATTTACTACCCGCCAACTTCCCTGCTGTAGCCGGCAGAGCTTTTTGGTTGCCAGCATTCGATACTCTGTTGTACCGTTTATTATGCGCATCACACGATTTTCCAGGGTTATCCACAGCTCCCCGGCTGATGACTTCGTCAAAGAATGCACTGCTGCGCTATCAGGGGCATCGATAATTTTGTATACTGGTTTTAGGCTCGTTGGCAGGCAGTAAATATTACCCGGAGCAGTACTTATCTCATCTTTGGGAAACGTCGGCATTGTTTCCGTGCCGAATACAAATAGCAGTGAATCCTGAGGGTACAGCGCAAATCCGTTGATACCGTGTCGTATGCTTATTCCGTAAGGGTGCTGCGGGGTGTTATCAGCTAATAATGCCGTGTAGCGCGTATCATTCCCATACAGCCAAATATCGCCGTCACCGTGCATAGGTACAGCACCCTGCTTGTTATTAGCGTGGGTGCCTACTGTAAAGGTATTTCCAATGGCGGTAACGGCCGTTAAGTAAAAGTTGGTTGGCACCTCGTTTACCTGCCAGTTCTGACCTTCATTTTGAGTAATTCCAATAAACGACTTTTGGCCTTTATTGCCTTGATAATGGTGGAAGGCGCTTTTTTTGACCTGATTCCGATTTATCAGGGTTATAAAACGTGAGTCTGGGTCGGAAGCAGAATATTTTTGCCACTGGCTGGCGCAAGAACCTAATACCGCTAGTAAGGTTACGCTGAAGCTACTAGCCGTCAGTCGGTAGGCAGGCCAGCGCCAGCTGAACTTTGAAACTAGGGCTACTAATAGCAAAAAAACTAGTCCAAGCCCGCCTAAGCTGCCTTCCTGCACCTTTGGTGTGCCACTGGGCGCATTCCCGATCACGGCCCCAAGGCCGGATGCGGTGAAGTGGAAGTGAGAGATAGTGAAGCCGGTGGGTACAGCCATCGGGCGTAATAAGCTACCCTGAAACGAATATAGATGCCCGTTGCCGTCCAGCAGGATCCCCGATGAATCAGTCAGAAATTGAAATTGTTGTATCTGTTCAACTTGGGGAAAAACATATTTTTTCATAACATTATCACACGAATACTTAAGTTACGAACTTTGGCAATCATCTTAATTTAAATCAGCAATACTGCAGGCATTTTTTCTGTACAATATTATCTTGCATATCGATAAAAAGCAGCCTTGCACAAATATGTACAAGGCTGCTTTTTTTAAGCAATAAACAACGTATTCCCAGTACCGTGTGTCTATTCCAAGTGTTTTAACACTGAAATATTTTAACTATTTACGCAATCCAGTGGAATGGAAAATAGATAATAGAAAGAAACTATACTGGAAATTCGGTTTATCTCTTACAGGTGAAAATCGGTGTTGTGCTTAACGCCGTCGAGAACACCAGTGATAGTTGGCAGAGCTACACCGCCCACAACTTTCTCCAGGCTCTTCAGTTTGTTCTCGTTGAACTTATCCATTTTATTGATTTGCTTTTTCATCTTTTTTAATTAACGGTTATTTACCCACTTGTACGCCAAGCAGGCTTTGCGGCAAATTTACTGTTGGCCACCAGAAATATTGCGACGGCAAGTTGCGCATACACAATCCATTATATCTGGATTGGATACATTTAGGTTAATTATTTTATAATGCCATTCTCTGATCCAACATTACTGCTCATTCATGCAGGATGTTAGGCTCGCATCAGATGGTTAGATTCTTTTATAAATGCAAAAAAACATGCTCATCAAACAGACCCGTGAGCCTGAAAATTAAGGCGGTGCTTACTTTACTTGGGGATCCCTGCAGCACGAGTGAAGCACGGCGCTAGTAGTCGCGTTGGAGTATAATCGCCCTTGCCTATCTGGGTGCGGTCGTGGGAGCTACAAAGCCGATGAAGAGGCGCTTATTCTCCTTGTAGTAGTAGCTCTGTTGCTGCTTACAGTAGGCAATTGGTGCCCCCAGTTCCTTCATTTCCTTGATGCAGTGCATCAAGGCGCTGCGGCACAGATTTAGCCGATCCGCAAACTCATCGGGTGTACCGGTAGCCTTGCGAGAAATTAGGGCATCTATCTGTTCGAGGCGCCCCAAATATTTAATAACACTCATTATGAGGGATTTAATTAGTCAAATTATCTTGTTTTACTACTTAGCTACTCTTACACAGGACCGCTAAATTATAATAGACTTTCGCTTAAACGCACGAAGCCAGGCCTTGTACCCTGTACTACTCCCCAAAAACTGGACAGTTTAGGCGGGGTTTGTTAAGCAAATGGACGAGGTGTTGAAGGTAGGGTTTTGGGCGAAGATTTGCGCGGGGGTTTGGCCCTTCAGACCTTGATGGGGGCGC
>NZ_SRLD01000065.1 GCF_004745955.1 Hymenobacter elongatus
GCCGTCATGCTGAGCTTGTCGAAGCATCTCTACCGCGGTGGTAAGTAGCATTGCGGTAGAGATGCTTCGACAAGCTCAGCATGACAGCCAAATTTTAGCATCGGGTCCTAATTCAGGAACAAGTCTAGTCGCTAAAATCCAATAGAACGTCATGTCGACCAATGGGAGACATCTCGCGTGCCGTAGTAATCAAATTACCCTTGCACGCGAGATGCCTCCCGCTGGTCGACCTGACGTTCTATTGGATTCCTGAACAGCTTCATAGAGACTCTTGTAATATAAAAAGCTGCGGTGAGGCAGGCGCAAGTGGGGTGAGGAAGATAATTCAAGGCCAGACGGGAGTTCCACACCGACCGTTAGAGTCGGTGTGGAACTCCCGTCTACGAAATACCGTGCGTCCTCTGAAACCAAGCGCTTCAGAAGCTCACGCTGACTTCTACCACTTGGTCGGCGCGGCGGCCGTTGGCGGCACCGGGCTGCCAGGCCAGGCCTTCGCACAGCAGCCGGATGGCTTCCGAGTCGTAGTCCTGGCGCATGCCACGCACGATCCGGAAGTTCTCGAGCTTGCCCGTGGCCATCACCGTGAAGCGTACCCGCACGCTGCCCGAGAGCTCCCGGGCCGGCGGCTCCGGCACGAATAGCGCTTCACGCCGCAGATACTCGCGCAACACAATATAACCGCCCACCGGCAGCGGACTCACAACCGGGGCGGGTGGCAGGGTTGCTCTGCGCGCCGTGCGCTCCTCGATGGCCAGCTGTTGGTTGGTAGCGGCCACGGCGGCCCCGTTCGGTAGCGTGTCGGTTGCTACGGCCGCCGTTACGGCTGAACTGGTCGGAGCTGTTGCCTGGGTGGCGGGAGTGGTGCTGAGCGCAGCTGGCGCGTCCAGGGCCGCGTCGGCCAGTACTGGTGCTGCCGTTGCGGGTGGCCGGGCGGCGGCCAGCCGTGGCTGTGGCCGCTGCCTGACGCGAGTGGTGCGCCGGGGCTCAACGGCGCGGCGGGCCGCTACCAGGCCGGGCGCTGCTGCCGGAGCCGGGGCAATGGTCACTATCGGTTCGGCGGCGGGAGCGGAAGTTTCAGTAGGCGCGGGCGGGTGAACGGGAGCCCGCGTGGCGACGGTTGCCGCTGGTGCGGAGATGGTGCGGGCGGGGTTCAGCCTCTGGTTCCACCACGCTACGCCGCTCACCAGCAGCAAGGCCAGTACGGCGGCCACGGCGCGCCAGGCGGTGCGGGTACGATGACCTGGTCAATAATTTTGCCCTTGAGCAGAATACCCTGCGCGGCACTGACGGTGGATGCCAGAATAAAGCCTAGCAAGAACAGCCCATTCATGAGATGTTTCATATATGGAATAATTGACAGCTAGAAAGGAATAACAGTGCGTAGTAAAGATATGATCTCCATACCGGTGGCGGGGCAGCAGGGGTTGGTAGAACCCGACCCGCTTCTCACAAAAGGCTGCGGTGTGGGCTTGCCTTACGGCTGACTACGCTGCCACAAACCAGCTAAAAAACCGCGAACGGTGGTGCGTTCTTCAAGTTCAACCATAAGTACGATGCCGGTCCAGACGTGAAGAAATGTTGCTGTGGTCGTGGTTATGAGTCCGTACTTAGGATGTATCCACTTCACGAGCTGCGGATCGGCGCTTCGAACCACTACAAAGCAGCCACTATGAGGTGGTCTAGTTAACCGGGACAGAATTGGGAGGTATATTTCCTTTACCATGCCCCAGCATCCAACCGACAAAATCGACAAGCGGGTCAAGTACGACGCCGCCTTCCGCGCCGAGGCCTTGCGCCTAGCCAGTCAAAGCCGCTCGGCATCCGCCGCCGCCCGCGCCCTGAACATCCGCGTCAAGTTGATCTACGACTGGCAGAAAGCGGTGCAAACCCCGGCCGCCGCCGCCGCGGGAGCGAATCTGGAGCCGGCCACAGCCGCCGAATTGCGCCAGTTGCGGGCCGATAACCGGCGGCAGGCGCAGGAGTTGGCCAGTTTAAAAAAAGCCATTGCCATCTTTTCGCCCCCGCTGCCGCCATGAGCCGCTACCGTTTTATCGCCGCCGAGCAGGTCCAGCATCCGGTGCGCCAACTTTGCCAGGGGTTGGGCGTGCCCGCCAGCGGCTATTACGCTTGGCGGGCCCATGAGCAGCGGGCCGTGGGGCCGGCAACACCGGCCTGGGAAACAGCCTTAGGGAAGGTCTTTGGGCACCACAAACGCCGCTACGGGACGCGTCGGCGGCAGGTAGCCCTACGCCAGAACGGGCACCGGGTGGGCCGCCAGCGCCTGCGTACGGCCATGCGCCGCCGGGGCTTGCGCGCGCTGCAGTCCAAGGCCTACACCCCGCGCACCACCGACTCGACGCACGGCTTGCGTTGCGCCCCGAACCGATTGCTCGGCCAGCCCGCGCCCACGCAGGCCAACCGCGTGTGGGTATCGGATAGCACCTATTTGCCGCTCGCCGACGGCCACTGGTCCTATTTGTGTGCCTTGCAGGACGTGGCCAGCCAGCACGTCGTGGGCTGGCACGTCATGGCTACCATGCCCGAGGAGCTCGTTACGACGGCCTTGCAACGGGGCTTTTTGGCCCAGCCGCCCACCCCCGACCTGCTCGTGCACTCCGACCGGGGCGGCCAGTACTGCGCCAAGGCCTACCGCGCCCTGCTGACGCGACACGGTGCAGTCCGCTCCCAGAGCCGCCGGGGCGAGTGCTATGACAATGCCCAGGCCGAAAGGCTGTGGTCGTGCCTCAAAACGGAGGTGCTCGAACTGCGCGAGTGGCCTGTATCTGCCGACCTCTCGGACGCGCAGACCAGCATCGCCGAGTATGTTGACTAGTGTAATCACGAGCGGCTGCACTCGGCCATCGGTTATCAGATGCCCTATTACGCTCACCAACACCTTCTTCCAACTACCGCCCTAAACTGTTCAGCCTAACCGGACCACCTCAATAGTACCCGATAGAGCAGCTTGGCCAGTATCCGGCGTAAAAACGCCGCTGTCTGCCGGTTGGTGGCTTGTGGCTGCAGTTTAACAAAGGTCTAGACTGGCGCTGCGGGCTATTTTCTTCGGGCGCTAACCAGCCACGCCACGCCGGCTACTACCGCCAGGGCGGCTGCTATGAGCACCTTGTTCGACACGCCGGACCTGGCCGTAACCTCGGAACTTGCGCCCGGCAGCTGCTCCCGGCCGGTAACCTGCAGGATGAGGCGAACAGTTGACTGCGGGGCATCCCACTGCGGAAAATGACCACAGGCGTCGAACCAGTGCAGATGCGCACCAGGAAAAAGCGCCACCGCCCGGGGAGCCTGGCGGGGCAGGCACACCCGGTCCTGGCGGCCCCAGGCAATGACCAGCGGCTCGGTGATGGAGCCGGCCGGCGCGCCCTGCTGCCGTTCCCCGTAGGCCAGAGTGTAGAGCAGTTCGTCGAAGGAAGGCGCGGCGGCAAAGCTGCGCAGCTCATCCAGGGCTACCTGAGGGGCAATGCGCCATGGGCGGGCCGAAAATTGAGCGAAGAGCAGGGTGCGGCTAACCGGACTGCGGGTCAGGGTGGGCAAGGCGGGCTGCAAGGCTCGAATCAGTCGGATGGAGCCCGCCACGCTGGCGTAGAAGAACGGTATTTCCCAGCCCCGCCAGAAGCCGCCCGGATCCAGGGAAACCACCGCCCCGACGACCCCGCCGCGCCGGGCCAGCTCCAGCACCAGCCGGGCCCCCATCGAGCTGCCCACCGCGTCGATGCCCAGCAGATCGTGCTGGCGCAGGAAAGAAGTCACCGCATCGGCCAGCGTACGAATGGAAACGTCGCCGCTCAACGGAGGCGTGTTGCCAAAGCCCGGCAAGTCAACGGCAATGACATCCCGCTCGGCGGCCAGGGTCTCAAAAATAGGGCTCCAGGAACGCCAGCTACCGCCTAGCCCATGAAGCAATAATAGCGGCCTGCCAGTGCCGCGCCGGATGTAGTGCATGTTCATGAGCAGAGGAGAGAAAGAGGGAGAATAAAGAGCCGGCCGGACCCCAAACAGCGGCAACTTCCTTAAGGCTTCCTCGACATACGCGCTTCGTGTGGGCCCAGCACTAAGCGGACCGAAAAAGGTGTAAATAAAAATATATACTTCCGATTGTTGTCAAAGTCTGGGTGTTTATATACTTCGAAAAGATCAATTTGTGTTTAATTGCGAAATAAAATATTTAACAAAACGAATTAGGATATTTTACCCCTAAAATCTTAATTTAGGGTAGTCAAAGGTCCTCGTAATAGGACTTAGGCTCTGTATTGGGATGGAAGAATGAAATCCTCAACATTTTAATCCTGGCTATGTACAAAAAACTACTCATCCTCTTGTGCGCGTTGCTCATGCTCCTGGAGCCGCTGTCGACGCAGGCAACTTCTTCGGCCAGCGTGGCCGACCGAGCCGCTGTAACGGAAACCGCCGCAATGCCCCGGCCCAACTACAAAGCGTACCGGGGCAATAGCCGGCACCGGGCCAAAAAGCTGGGCGTGTTCCGGCGCTGGTCGTTGCGCCGCAAGGCCCTGCGCAAGCGCAAGCACCGCGCCGCGCAGCCTACCATCAGAGTAGATCGGCCCACCCGGAACAGATAAGCAGCGACCCACCGCAGACAGCATCTCTAACGAGTGCTTTCTGTAGACTCAGGCAGTAGAAAAGCGCTGGAATAACTTACACGCGAATCAAGTAGCGTCCGTGAGTTGTTCCAGCGCTTTTGCGTGCCCGGGCTTGGGCCTGCCGCTGGTAGCTGCCCCGTAGTGCGCGGGCCGTGGCCCACGAGGTTGGGTGGCCATCCACCCCCAGAGCTATTGCCCCTTCTGGGGCAGCAGCAAGGGCCGGCGCAACGGCACCGATACCCTGCGCGGGAGTGGCCCCAAACGCTGTTCTTGTTCTATCTTGGGGTTCCACTCTACCTCTTTTCCCCACTCCTATGTCTGAGCAGCTACAAGCCGTCACAAAATTTTTGAGCCTGAGCGAGTCGTTGGAAACAGATCCGGCGGCGTATGCGCAAGTGCTCCACCCCGATGTGGAGCAGATTGAGTATCCCAACCTGTTGAACAGAACCTTACAGCGGCGCTCGTTCCAAGATATCCTTGATAACATCCGGGCGGGGCGGGAGCTGTTGGTGGAGCCGCACGTTGAGCTGCATCGGTCGCAGGTATGTGCCGACGGGAGCGTTATGGTAGAGGCGCACTGGCGGGCTACGATTACCAGTGATATTGGGCCGCTGGTGCGCGGGCAGCTGCTGGCGGCGCAGTTCTGCATGATCTTCGAATTGAAAGACGGTAAGATCATTCAACAGCGCACCTACAACTGCTTCGACTCCTTCTAAAAAAAGCGCCGGTGTGGGTATTACAGACTGCGGCCCACGAATTATTCCGGTAAAGTGAATCCAGCCTGAACTTTTCTGCGTTTGATGAAAATACCATTTCCATACTGGTATAGTATTCGCTAGTAGGACTGGCAGGATTCGCCCGGCAAGCTAACTGAACAGGATAATGCTACAGTTCAGGTTGTATGCGCGAAGAACACACCTCACTTTTTCGTCTTCGCTATGTACAAACTCCTGCTCTCGCTGCTGCTCGTCATCCTGACGCTGGCCGACCCCGGTCCCGCTTTTGCCGAACCTGAAATCAGTAGCGCTGCCACCACGGAAGCCAGCGTAGAGGCTGGCTCGGTGCCGCGCCCCAACTACAAGCGCTACAAAGGCCGCAAAAAACACCGGAAGCCCGGCTTTTTCCGGCGCTGGGCGGCCCGTCGCAAGGCGAAGCGGAAGATGAAAGCCGCGCCGCGCAAAGGCGTTATTACCGTAGATCCGCCCACGCGCAACAAATAAAGACCCGCATCCATCGTCTTCGGGTGAGCCTGTTTTCAGCCGCATTTTCCTTCGCCGGAAAGTGCGGCTGAACTGTTTTTGGTGGGCGGGATACTCGGTACAGCACGTGGCCGCCACCCCGCCAGATCGGTTGGCCCGCAAGCAGTGGCAAGAATGCCACACGGCTATACCTCACGGCCGCAAGTAGCTTGCCCAGGCTAGTTGCCGGGCTTATTGGTTGTATAGCCCGGCACCTCTACCTTTATACTGCTAATGCCTACCTCTACTCTCCTTGCCGCCCCGGATGCAAAAAACACGCTCTGGACACCCTTCACTTACACCTTGTTTCGAGCTATTTGGCTGGCTTCGGTGGTATCCAACATAGGAACCTGGATGCAGACCGTGGCCGGGGTGTGGCTGGTCACGACGCTGACCACCTCGGCCTTGCTGGTCGCCCTGATGCAAACGGCGACCAGCATGCCCGCCTTTTTGTTGAGCATGCCCGCCGGCGCCATGGCCGACCTGATTGACCGGCGCAAGCTGTTGCTCTTCACTCAGGGGTTTATGGCTGTCGTCGCCTTTTTGCTGGGTGTCCTTACGCTGGTGGGCGAGGTATCGGCCCTGGGCGTGCTGGCTTTTACGTTTTTACTGGGGCTGGGCGTAGCCGTAAACGCGCCGGTGTGGCAAACCGTGACCACGGAGCTGGTGCCTCGCCCGGTGCTGCCCTTTGCCATCACCCTCAATGGAGTCAGCAACAATATTGCTCGTGCTATCGGGCCCGCCGTGGGCGGAGTTATCATTGCCTATTATTCCTCGGGCTGGGTATTCCTGCTCAATGGAGTATCCTTCCTCGGGACTTTCGCGGTGGTGTATTCCTGGAAACGAAGCGAGGAAGCCACTACTGGTCCGGCCGAAAACTTCACGGGCGCGCTACGGGCCGGCATGCGGTATGTGCGCTATTCACCGGCCATCTACGCGGTGCTGTTTCGCACGTTTGCCTTCGCCTTCGGGGCTAGTGCCATGTGGGGCCTGCTGTCGGTGGTTATTGCCCGCAAGCTGCACCTGAGTTCGGGCGCCTACGGTAGTATGCTCTCGTGGCTGGGTGCGGGGGCCATTACCGGGGCCCTGCTGATGGGCCGCGCCGGCAAATGGCTGAACTTCAACCAGCGGGTGCTGCTGGGGAGTCTGGTTTATGTAGGCACCAATCTGTGCCTGGCGCTGGTGACGAATGTGTACTGGCTGTATCCGGTGATGTTTGTTTCGGGTATAGCGTGGCTCATGGTCATGACCAGCTTCAGCACCACCATTCAGCTGCACGTGCCCAAATGGGTGCAGGCTCGGGTCGTGAGCATCTATATGCTCGTGTTTCAGGCCGGGATTTCGCTGGGCAGCATCACCTGGGGCGAGCTGGCCGACCATGCCAGCCTGGAGGTAGCCTTGCTGGTCACGGCCGGCTGGATGCTGGCCAGTATGCTGCTGGCGCTGCCGTTTCCGATGCGCTCGGCGGAGGGCCTCGACCTGGCCCCGGCCGGTCATTGGCCCGATCCGGAAGTGCAAGGCAGCATCGATCCGGACGACGGCCCGGTGGTAGTGATGATAGAATACACCGTAGCCGTGCCCGACTTGGCCGCTTTCCGGCAGGCCGCTGCCCGCCTGACGCGGCTCCGGCTCCGGGATGGGTCGCTACGGGCCGGCGTCTATAGCGACGTAGCCGATGTTACGCGCATTACGGAGTTCTTCTACGTGGCTACCTGGGGCGAGCACCAGCGGCAGCACTACCGTTTCACGCGCGAAGACCAGGTGATAGAAGCGCAAGTACGCCAGTTTCATACGGGGCAGATACCCCCACGCGTCACCCATTTTCTGTCGTTCCCCAAAACGCCCAATATAGAGGTGGCTCTGCCTTTCGAAACGATGGAGGGCCAGCAGTAGAAGCGGATTCAGGTTCTTAGAAGCTGTTTGAGTTGTTGAAAACGGTCATGCTGAGCGCAGTCGAAGCATCTCTACCGCTTCGTTGAACGACTCCTGCGAAGCGGTAGAGATGCTTCGACTGCGCTCAGCATGACCGGTCCGGAAATTTTTCACTAACTCAAACAGCTTCTCATACAAGGCTGCAACAGGCCTCCTTGCTCTGGCGTCCGCTTGTCGAAGTACTGCTACCGCCACCCTAGCTTCGAGTACCACTCCGGCAAGGGATACTTCGGCTGCGCGTTGCTGCGCCCCGCAGGATAATGCTGCTGTATGCGAGATACTTCGGCCGGCCGGGCGTCAGAGTAAACAGAACCTGCCGTTTGGCAACCTCAGCCCGCGCCATGCTCCGGAAGTAGCCGTCAGGCCTGGTATATCTCCCAAACCCACGTCAAACAGAACAGCCGCCCCGGTGCGGAACGGCTGTTCTGTTTGACACGGGCGGCGGGCTTTACCACGAGCCGCTGTTGTTGTTGCTGTCGTCAAAGTCACCGCCTCCGGAGTCGCCCGAGGAAGGATCATCATAGGAGGACGAATTGTCGTCGGGGGTGAAGTAATCGGGGGCAGCAGCTTCTTCCGTGAAGTAATCAGGAGCCGGACTGTTGTCGGCAGGGGCGGAGTCGTCGAGGGCGGGGAAGCCGCCGCCCGTGGCGGCCCCGGCCGCAGCATCCTGGTTGGGAGAGGCAGCAGGATTGTCCGGCGAGAGCTGGCCGCCCTGATGCGAATCGTTACCACCCGTCGCCATGCGGTTGCCCAGGTAGGCACCGGCCGCCGCCGCCGCCCCGGTCATCAGGATGCCGCCCATGCCGCTGCCCATGCCGCCACCGCCCCGATTGCCCAGGAAATCGGGCCCTTGCGGCTGCGGCTGCCCACCTACCGGCGCGGGGCCCCGGCGGGGCTGGTTTGGCAGGAAATCGGGAGCTGGATTCGAAGGTGCTACCGTGGGGGCAGCGGCCGGGGCTGGGCGGCTGAACCGGCGGAACAGCTTCAGCAACAGCCACAAAGCCCCGCCAATTACCAAAGCCCCTACCAACAGCGCCCCTATTCCTAGCCCGAAGCCCGAAGATTCCGGCTCGGCAGGCGAGGCCGACATCGGCATCGTAGGGGCCGCTGCGGCGGCTGGTTCGGGGAGGGCGGTGGCCGTCTGCTCCTGCTCCTGCTCCTGCTGCGGCATAGCCCCGGCAGCTTCAGCTTCGGCTGCATCTGTAGTGGTGGCCGGTAGGTTCTTCTGAGGGTTCGAAGCAGGGTTGGCGGCCAGCATCAGCGTGTTGAGGCCTTCGCGCAGGCCCGCGTAGTACTTGCCCTGCTTGAAGCTCGGAGCCAGCTGCTGCGTGATAACACGGGCGGTCAGCTCGGGCGTAATGGCGCTGCGCAAGCCGGAGCCGGCCTGAATCGTCATGGTGCGCTCCTGAGCCCCTACCAGCAGAATCAGGCCGTTGTTTTTGTCGCGCTGGCCTACGTTCCAGGCCTCGCCTAGCGCCCGGCCGTAGTCGGCCACGTCGCGCCCGCCCAGGGTGGGCACCAGCACCACTACCAGCTGCGTGCCGGTAGTCTCGGCGTAGCGGCGCAGACCGTTTTCCAGGGTTTTGGCGTCGGCCGTGCTCAGCAGCTGCGCCTGGTCGTTTACGAAGCGGAACGGGGAGGGCCGGGGCGGTAGCTCTTCGGCGGGGGCTGCTGCGAGCGGCTGGCCCCAGCCGGCCGACACGAACAGGAGCAACAACAACAGGAAGCGGGACATAGTGCGGAAGGTAAAAAGTGAGAAAGTAGCTGGTGTAGCCTGCCTTCTACGGTTTCGGGAGCTGCTGTGGCCGTGTTGCTTACCCTGCTTTCTCTTTTCAAGGCCTTACACAAAGTCCGCCGGCCTGTGCGCAATGTTGCGGTCTTGCTCTATCTTGACGCTTTACTTCACCCGTCCTGCCCTGTCCTATGCACGAGCATCTCGCTGTCATCCATACCTATATCCAGCTCAGTGAGGCCCTGGCCACGGACCCGGCCGCCTACGCGGCGGTGCTGCACCCCGAGGTAATCCAGACCGAATACCCCAATATTCTCTACAAAACCCTCCAGCAGCGTACTTTCTCCGACATCATCGACAACCTGCGCATTGGCCGCGAGCTGCTGCACGATCCGCAGTTTGCGGTGCACAGCACCCGGGTCTGTGCCGATGGCAGCATCCTGATAGAGGGGCGCTGGGAGGCCACCATCACCAGTGAGATTGGCCCCCTCGTGCGCGGGCAGCGCCTGGCGGCCCAGCTCTGCCTGATCTTTGAGCTCAAAGACGGCAAGATATTCCGGCAGCGCCGGTATCCCTGCTTCGACGCGTTCTAACGCCGAGTACGCACCTGCGCCGTCGGGGCTGGCCTGGCGGGGCGCGTTTTGCTACTTCCAGCGTCCTGGCTAGGTGTCGGAGCCGGCAGAATCGTTTCGACTTTTGCAGACAACCTCACGCACCCATGGCTCTTCAGATTATTCGGGGGAAACCATAACAGGATATAGAGGGTTTTATATATTATACTTGTTCCTGAATTAGAAGTGACATAAAAAAGGACGTCATGCTGAGCCTGTCGAAGCATCTCTCCCGCTTCGTTCGCATGGTTGAGAGTACTGTTGCGGGAGAGATGCTTCGACAGGCTCAGCATGACGTCCTTTTTTCGTTTCGCTTTATTCAGGAACAAGTCTATTGACAAGAACAACTGCTACCCCGCTGCCGCTGCCAGTTGCCCGAAGCAGCCCGACCCGAATTGCCCGCTCCCAATCTCCGCTCCCGATGGCCCTTATTCCCGTATTCCAGTCCGAGATTGTTGAGGCCAGCTACGATGAGCACTACGGCTGGTTGTATCTGGACTGGAAGGGCGTGCAACACCTGACTGCCGTGCAGCAGGCGTGCCGGCAGCTCACGGACTACCTCGAAGCCACGGGCTGCGCCAAGGTCCTCAACGACAACACCAACGTGACCCAGACCAGCTGGGAACTGGTGGCCTGGGTGGCCGACAGCTACCTGCCCCTGACGACCCTGCTGGGCCTGGAGTACGTGGCCTGGGTAGTCAGTCCGCAGCTCGACTGCCGCAGCAACATCGATACCCTGGCGCGGGCCATCCGCCAGAAGCCCCAGGTGGCGATGTTCGACACCCTGGCCGAAGCCTGCACCTGGCTGAGCAGCGTGCAGGTGCACGCGAAGCTGTAGCCCCACCCGATTCTTTCTGGTTGATTGCGCTACCAAGCCGCGCGAACAGCACGCAGAGAAAAAAACCGTCCTGCTCCGACTGCGCGGACGCCAGAGCAGGCGTGCTGTCCGAAGAAAGCATTATATACACCTGAGAAGCTGTTTGAGTTAGAGTTGAAACGATGTAGAGACGCATACTTACGTCTCATCGGCCACGCCGGCACAACGATTTTCGTTCAACGACAAGACGCAAGTATGCTACACCGGTTTGACGGCTCTTACGCTAACTCAAACAGCTTCTAAGCGCTACTAGCCGCAGGCCCTGGCGCAAAGCAGCTACAGTCGGTTGGTTCTCCGGTACACCCCCGGCGCGGTGACGAACACGAACAGCCCAAACAGCGCTTGCTCCAGCAGCGTCACGGGCACCAGGTGCGCCACGGGCGGCCCGAAGTACCCCGCCAGATATACATAGGTGTTGACACTGATATCGGAGGCCATGATGACCACCGCCAACCCAATACCCACCCGTGGCCGCCACCACACCAGCACCGCCGCCAGCGGATCGAGCACGGTGAGAGCATCCCAGTAGATGCCGATAGCCACGGGCACCGGGGCGGCCAGCCAGCCCAGCCGCAGCAAGCCCGCGGCATGCGTGTAGGTCCCGATCAGAAAGCAGCCGGAGTAGATGGTCAGCACCACCCGAACCGGCCAGGTATACAGTCGGCTGGGCGGAGGCGTGGGGAGCAGGGGCATAGCAGTAGGAGTAGGCAGTACCGGCAAGATCAGGATTCTAGAGGTAGAGCTACGTCCTCACACCGTGCCGGCCCGGAGAGTAGACTTGTTCCCAACTACAGAAAAAGTGGTTCTGGCCGTCATGCTGAGCTTGTCGAAGCATCTCTACCGCAACGGTAATCAGGTTACTTTGGCGGTAGAGATGCTTCGACAAGCTCAGCATGACACAAAGGGCTTTTCTATCAATCTCCAAGTGCCTTCTAAGAGCCTATCCAAATAGGCAGTTATACCAGGTGATTCGAGCGCAAGCAAAATGGAGCATGGCCAGATAGTTTTCGGGTTTTTTGGCCCAACGAATCAGCAGGTGGCGGAAGCGGTTGAGCCAGG
>NZ_SRLD01000066.1 GCF_004745955.1 Hymenobacter elongatus
TTGGCAGCCCGTGCGCAGCACAAAGAAAATGGCGTTCAGCGCGTCGCGGTCTGGCACCCGCGGCCGATGGCAGCCAAGGGGATGAGCCTTCGGGGTATGCACCGGCAGCAGCGGCCGCAGACGCTCCAACAAGGCATCGGAAATGATGAATTCTTGAGTCGTTGCCATACCCGAAAATAATGCCTATTTGGATAGGCTCTTAGCATTGCGGTAGAGATGCTTCGACAAGCTCAGCATGACAGCCGAATGTTAGCATCGGTTCCTAATTCAGGAACAAGTCTATAATCTTGAATTCTCTACTGTTTGATAATATGTTACAATTACTGGGAGGTGAAACAAAAATATAGCCTCCCCGCAAAACAGGCCGCTCAAATGCAAAGGACCTCGCCAGTCCTAGTGAAGTCCATTGCATTTCTAATTCCCTACCGCGCCCCCAACCGGTTCCGCTTCCAGTTAGAGCCGCTTGCCGTAGCCGCCGCATCCCCAGCCGCAGCCGGGGCTTTCTTTTCCGTCAGTAGCATGGCCGTGAGCACGGCGGCGAGCTTGGCGGTGGTTTCGTCGGGCTTGGCGTCGAGGTCGGCGGGGGTGAAATGGTCGCGGATGAAGTTCGTGTCGAAGTTGCCGCTCACGAAGGCCGGGTGCCGGAGCACGTAGCGGCCGAAGGGCAGCGTGGTCTGGATGCCCGTAATCTGGTACTCGTCGATGGCGCGCAGCATCCGCTCGATGGCCTCCGTGCGGTCTTTGCCGAAGGTGACGAGCTTGGCAATCATGGGGTCGTAGTAAATCGGGATATCCATGCCCTGCTCGAAGCCGTCGTCCACGCGCACGCCGGGTCCCTGGGGGCGCACGTAGGTCGTGAGCGTGCCGATGTCGGGCAGGAAGTTGTTCTGCGGGTCTTCGGCGTACACGCGCAGCTCCAGGGCGTGGCCCGTGATGGTGAGCTCGTCCTGGGTGAAGGCAAGGGGCAGGCCCTGGGCCACCCGGATCTGCTCTTTCACCAGGTCGAGGCCGGTGATTTGCTCGGTCACGGGGTGCTCCACCTGCAGGCGGGTGTTCATCTCCAGGAAGTAGAAGTTGTGGTTCTCATCGAGCAGGAACTCCACCGTGCCGGCCCCGGTATAGTTGCAGGCGCGGGCCACATCCACGGCGCAGCGGCCCATTTCGGCGCGCAGCTCGGGCGTGAGCACCGAAGAAGGCGCTTCCTCAATCACCTTCTGGTGGCGGCGCTGAATGCTGCACTCGCGCTCAAATAGATGCACGATGTTGCCGTGCTCGTCGCCCAATACCTGGATTTCGATGTGGCGCGGGCCGGTCACGAACTTCTCGATGAACACCGAGCCGTCGCCGAAGGCCGAAGTCGCCTCGTTGATGGCCAGCTGCATCTGCTCCTCAAACTCGTCGGCGTTGTTCACGATGCGCATGCCCTTGCCGCCGCCGCCGGCCGAGGCCTTAATCAGGATCGGGAAGCCGACTTCGGCGGCAATGCGCTTGGCTTCTTCCACGTCGGTGATGGCCTCGTCGGTGCCGGGCACCAGCGGGATGTTGTAGGCTTTCACGGCCTGCTTGGCCGAGAGCTTGTCGCCCATCAGGTTCATGGCCTCGGGCGAAGGCCCCACGAAAATCAGCCCGGCCTCGGTCACCATGCGGGCAAACTCCGCGTTTTCCGACAAAAAGCCGTAGCCGGGGTGAATGGCATCGACGCCGAGGCGGCGGCACACTTCCAGGATGGCGTCGCCGCGCAGGTAGCTCTCGCTCGACTGCGGGCCGCCCACGCACACGGCCTCATCGGCGTAGCGTACGTGCAGGGCCTGGCGGTCGGCTTCACTGTAGATGGCCACGGTCTGGAGGCCCATTTCCTTGGCCGAGCGCAGCACGCGCAGCGCAATTTCGCCGCGGTTGGCGACCAGTAGCTTCTTAATATGTTTCATGCGGTGGGATGGGAGGCGTAAGGGAGGGAACAAACCGGAACTGTCATGTCGAGCAAAGCGAGACATCTCGCGTGCTGATGTTGTTGGAAACCGAACGTCATGCTGAGCAAAGCTGAAGCATCTCTCCCGCTACAGCACTCAAAGTACTATGGCAGAAAAGCGGGAGAGATGCTTCGGCTTTGCGCAGTATGAGAATACTACGGCACGCGAGATGTCTCGCTTTGCTCAACATGACGTTCTTAAAAATCAATTCTTGCCCAAAGAAACGCCATTCTACCGGCTCCGTAAAACGGGCGGGGTAATTTTACCGGAGTTGGAAGCCTCGCGCGCAGGGGTTACTTTTGCAGATTGCCATAACTTTGTACATTATCGAATGGTTGAGTTCCCAGCTACTCATTCGTTTCCTTTTCACATTTAACCCATTCCCTCGTGGATCTTTTTGAAAAGATTGCCGCGAATCGCGGCCCACTGGGCAGCCATTCGCACTACGCCCACGGCTACTTCACTTTTCCCAAGCTGGAAGGCGAAATCAAGCCCCGTATGATTTTTCGCGGCAAAGAGGTGCTTACCTGGAGCTTAAATAACTACCTGGGCCTGGCCAACCACCCCGAGGTGCGCAAAGCCGATGCCGACGGTGCCGCCGAGTACGGGATGGCCCTGCCCATGGGTGCGCGCATGATGAGCGGCAACTCCAACCTGCACGAGCAGCTGGAGAGCGAGCTGGCCGACTTCGTACAGAAGCCCGACTGCATGCTGCTCAATTTTGGCTACCAAGGTGTGGTGTCTATCATCGACGCCATGGTGGGCCGTCACGACGTGATTGTGTACGACGGCGAGTCGCACGCCTGCATCATCGATGGCGTGCGGCTGCACGCGGGCAAGCGCTTCGTGTATACCCACAATGACATGGAGAGCCTCGAAAAGCAGCTCCAGCGCGCCACGCGCCTGACGGCTGAAAGCGGGGGCGGCATTCTGGTCATTACCGAAGGCGTATTTGGCATGTCGGGCAACCAGGGCAACCTCAAAGGGGTGCTCGCGCTGAAGGACAAGTACGAGTTCCGGCTGTTCGTCGATGATGCCCACGGATTCGGTACAATGGGCGCTACCGGGGCCGGAACGGGCGAAGAGCAGGGCGTTCAGGACGGTATCGACCTTTATTTTTCGACCTTCGCCAAGAGTATGGCCAGCATCGGGGCCTTCGTGGCCGGACCCGAAAGCGTAATTGAATATTTGCGCTACAACATGCGGAGCCAGATTTTCGCCAAATCCTTGCCTATGCCGCTCGTAGTGGGTGCCATCAAGCGCCTGGAGCTGCTGCGCACCCAGCCCGAACTGAAAGACAACCTGTGGACTATCGTACGGGCCTTACAGAGCGGTTTGCGCGAGAAAGGCTTCAATATCGGCACCACCCAGTCGCCGGTAACGCCGGTATTCCTGAACGGCCAAATCCCCGACGCTACCCAAATAACCTTCGATTTACGCGAGAATCACGGTATTTTCTGCTCTATCGTGGTGTATCCGGTGGTGCCGAAGGGCGTTATCATGCTGCGTCTGATACCAACGGCCTCCCACTCGCTGGAAGACGTCCGTCAGACCATCGTGGCTTTCGAAATCGTGGCAGAAAAGCTCGATAAGGGCCTATATTCAAAAGCAGAGGTGGTAACGGCCGAATAAGCCAGCTGGCAACAGGGCCCGCACGGCGGCATTTTCCTTCCGGAAAGTGCCGCCGTTTTTTTGTGCTATTCCGTGAACATTCAAATTAGTATATATTCTGGAAATGGGGTTTGCTTCGACCAAAATCGGGCTTTGTAAGCCGCAGTAGGGGTTTTATAAAAAAAGTGTGACACTTGCTTGTATTTGAAATCCCTGTATATTAGGGCCGTTCAAAAACATCAATCCACACCCATCAACCTTTTTCCCATGAGCAATTATAGCCAACTGAAAGACCTCGTGCTCTCCCTGGAATCGGACTTCGAGAAGTTCTATGACAAGCAGAACTCGGCCGCCGGTACCCGTGTGCGCAAGGGTATGCAGGAGCTGAAGAACTTGGCCCAGACCATCCGGACGGAGGTACAGAACGCCAAAAACACCGCCACCGGTGATGCTGGCACTGCTGCTAAAGCGGCTCCTGCCAAAAAAGCGGCTCCGGCTGCTGCCAAGAAGGCGGCTCCTGCCAAGAAGAAGTAGTGTACCGGTAACCGCGCGGCTCGCACGGCTACCAACACAAAAAAGGCCCCGCCAACTCGGCGGGGCCTTTTCTTTTGCAAGGGATGTAGGGAAACCGAGGTTTAGACCAGCTTAAGCAGGAAGTAGTTCTTCTTGCCCTTCTGGGCCACGAAGTACTTGTCGAGCAACAGGGGCGTATCGAGGGCCATTTGCTCGGGGGCTACTTTCTGGCGGTTCAGGCTCACGCCACCGGCCTGCATCATTTTGCGGGCTTCGCCTCTGGAAGGAAAAATGACTCCGTTGGTAGCCTCGCTCAAGAGCGCCACTACGCTGAGCTCGGCCAGCAGCGCGTGTGACACCTCGATATAGGGCACGCCGGCAAATACATCGAGTAGCGTAGCCTCGTCGAGGCTGCTCAGCTCGCCGCCCCCGAAAAGTACCTGCGACGCGGCCAGCGCGGCTTCGTAGGCTGCTTCGGAGTGCACCCGAATCGTGACGTCCTTGGCTACGGCCTTCTGCAGAATGCGGAGGTGAGGGGCTTGGCTATGCTCGGCTTCCAGGGCTTCGATTTCCGGCTGGCTCAGCAGGGTAAATACCCGAATCAGGCGCGGCACGTCGGCATCGGCCGAGTTGAGGAAGAACTGGTAGAACTGGTAGGGCGAGGTCATGGTGGGGTCGAGCCACACGTTGCCGCCTTCCGTCTTGCCAAACTTAGAGCCGTCGGCCTTGGTAATAAGGGGCGTAGTGAGGGCGTAGGCCTTGGCGTCGGAGTCGCCCAGGCGGCGAATCAGCTCGGTGCCGGTCGTGATGTTGCCCCACTGGTCGGAGCCGCCCATCTGCAGCGTGCAGTTCAGGGTGCGGAACAGGTGCAGAAAGTCGTAGCCCTGCAGCAGCTGGTAGCTGAACTCGGTGAACGACAGGCCATCGGCCCGCTGCTCGCCTTCGGCCTCCACGGAGCCCAGGCGGCGCTTCACCGAATCCTTGGCCATCATGTAGTTGACCGTAAGGTGTTTGCCTACTTCCCGCAGAAAATCCAGGAAGCCGAAGTTTTTGAACCAGTCGTAGTTGTTGACCACGACGGCGGCATTCGGACCGGGCGTGAAGTCGAGAAACTTCTCCAGCTGGGCCTTGATGCCTTCCTGGTTGCGGCGCAGCGTATCCTCATCCAGCAGATTCCGCTCGGCAGACTTGCCGGAAGGGTCGCCAATCATGCCCGTGGCCCCGCCTACCAGCGCTACGGGCCGGTGCCCGGCGCGCTGCAGGTGCACGAGCAGCATAATGGTAGCCAGGCTGCCGATGTGGAGCGATACGCCGGTGGGGTCGAAGCCGATGTAGCCCGAAACCGGCTGCTGGGCGGCAAGATGGTCGGCCGTACCGGGCATGGCATCGTGCAGCATGCCGCGCCAGCGGAGTTCTTCTAGTAAGTCCAAGGGGGAAGGAGAGAAGGAGTGAAGTCGGGCGTCAGCCATCGGGGGCAAGCGACGATTGGCGTCCGGGAAAGCTACAAAGGTAAAAGGGCGGTGGTACATTTGCCGTACGAATGGCAAGTGGCGTCAAAACGCGCGTTTTGCTCCGGCCGGCCAGTTCACCCTTTCACTCTTCACCGCCCGTGCCCAACTTCTCGGCCGACGAAATTCTGCAGCTGCTGCGCCAGCGGCAGTACGCGCCCATCTATTTCTTGCAGGGCGAGGAGCCCTACTACGTAGACCACATTGCCGATATTCTCGAAAAAAACGTGCTGCCCGAGCCGGATAAGGGCTTCAACCAGGTGGTGCTCTACGGCAAGGATACCGACGTGGCCAGTATTCTGGGCCAGGCGCGCCGCTTTCCGATGATGGCCGAGCGGTCGGTGGTGATTGTGAAGGAAGCGCAGAGCATTGCCGATCTGGAGGCAGAGAAGTCGTTTCCGTTCCTGGAAGCCTACCTCAAAAACCCGCTCACCAGCACCGTGCTCGTTTTTTGCTACAAGCACAAAACCCTGGACGCGCGCAAAAAGCTGGGCAAGCTGCTGGTGGAGAAAGCAGCGGTGATGACCAGCAAGAAAATATACGACAACCAGGTGGCGGGCTGGCTGACGGGCTACGTTCGTTCGCGGCAGCAGCAGATTTCGGGGCCGGCCACGGCCATGCTGGCCGAGTATATTGGCCCCGATCTGGGCCGCCTGACCAACGAGATTGATAAGCTGCTGCTGAACCTGCCGCCCGGCCAGCCCATCGACGAGGAGCTGGTGCAGCGGATGGTCGGCATCAGCAAAGACTACAATATTTTCGAGCTCCAGCGGGCGCTGGTGCAGCGCGATGTGCTCAAGGCCAACCGCATTCTGCAGTACTTCGAAGCTAACCCCAAGGCTAATCCGCTGATACCGAATCTGACGTTGCTTTTCGGCTTTTTTACCAAGCTACTCGTGCTGCACCAGCGCGGCACGCCTACCGATGCCGACTTTAAGAAGCTGGGCATCATGAACAGCTTTGCCCAGAAGGAATATGGCCAGGCGCTGCGGGTGTATGACTTTGGCCGTACCCGCGACATTATTCACCTGCTGCGCCGGGCCGACTTGCAGAGCAAAGGCGTGGAAAGCGGCTCGATGAGCGACGGGGAGATTCTGCGGGAGCTGGTATTTCTGATTCTGCACCCCGTGCCGCTGAGCGCCATAACGGGGGGCTAAAATCACGCTTGCCGGCGCTGGGTACACATTCTGGCGGCTATTGTCGGGATTTTTCTAACCTATTGCCCAGCTTTTCGCGTAAAGTGAGGCAAAAAAAACCATCCTGGCAAAGCACTGTAGGCTGCCCCAGGAAATGGAAATCCCCGCTTGAGCTACCTGCTACCTGCGCCCAACTAAACCGCTGCATGCACGACTACACCACGTTGCCTTCTACCGGCCTGCCCACGCTGCCCAAAGCGCCCTCCGGCATCGAAGGTCTGGATGAAATAACGGAGGGCGGCCTGCCATTGGGCCGTCCCACCTTGATTTGCGGCAGCGCAGGCTGCGGTAAAACCCTCATGGGTATCGAGTTTCTGGTGCGCGGCATTCTGGACCACGACGAGCCCGGTGTGCTGATGACCTTCGAGGAAAGTGCCGCCGAGCTGGCCGCCAACGTCGCCTCCCTGGGCTTCGATTTGCCCAAGCTGCAGGCCGACCAGAAGCTGCGCCTCGACCAGGTGCACGTCGACCGGGCGGAGATTGAGGAAACCGGGGAGTATGACCTGGAGGGCCTTTTCATCCGGCTCGGGCACGCCATCGATGCCATTGGGGCCAAGCGGGTGGTGCTCGATACCATTGAGGCGCTGTTTTCCGGGTTCCCGAACCAAGGGGTGCTGCGCTCCGAAATCGTGCGGCTGTTTCGCTGGCTCAAGGATAAGGGCGTCACGACCATCATTACCGCCGAGCGGGGCGAAGGTACCCTCACGCGCCAGGGCCTGGAGGAATACGTGTCGGACTGCGTGATACTGCTCGACAACCGCGTGATTGACCAGATTACGACCCGCCGGCTGCGCATTGTGAAGTACCGGGGCAGCACCCACGGCACCAACGAATATCCGTACCTGATTACGGAAGACGGTATTTCGGTGCTGCCGGTTACTTCGCTGCTGCTCAACCACGCCGTATCGAACCAGATTGTGTCGTCCGGCACTCCGGCCCTGGATGAAATGTTTGGCCGGCGCGGCTACTACCAGGGCAGCAGCGTGCTGATAACGGGCACGGCGGGCACGGCCAAAACCACGCTGGCGGCCACCTTTGCCCACGAAATATGCCGCCAGAATCAGCGCTGCCTGTTCGTGGCATTCGAAGAATCGCCCCAGCAGCTGGTGCGCAATATGCAGTCGGTGAGCATCGATTTGGCTCCCTACCTGGCCAACGGCCTGCTCCGCATCGAAGCTACCCGGCCCACGCTCAACGGGCTGGAGCGGCACCTGGTGACGCTGCACAAAATAATTAAAGACTTCAAGCCCGCCGCCGTTGTCATCGACCCCATCAGCAACCTGATTTCGGTGGGCAACCTGAGCGAGGTGAAAAGCATGCTGACGCGCCTGATCGACTTTCTGAAAGTCAACAATATCACCGCCCTGTTTACGGCCCTCGTCAGTGGTCGTAGTCTGCACCAGGAGCTGACGGAGGACGGGGTATCGTCGCTGGTCGATACCTGGATCAGCGTGCGCGACCTGGAAGGCATCGGGGAGCGGAACCGGGGCATCAGCATTCTGAAGTCGCGGGGTATGAGCCACTCCAACAAAGTCCGGGAGTTCCTGGTCACCGATCAGGGCGTGCAGCTGCTGGACGTGGTGGTAGGCCCGGGCGGCATCGTATCGGGGGCCGGACGCCTGGCCCAGCAGCAGCACGAGCAGGCGCAGCTGCTAACTGCTCAGCAGGAGCAACAGCGGAAAGACCGGGAGCTGGAGCGCCGCCGCCGGGTGCTGGAAGCCACGATTGGCAACCTGCGCACCGAATTTGAAACGGTGGAAGAGGAGCTGCGGCGCATTAATGACGAAGAGCTGACTCGTCAGCAAACCCTGGTCCGGGGGAAAGCCCAGTTCACGCAGCCACTGCCGCTGCAGTCAAAGCGGCAGTCTAATTCTTAACCAGTATGCTCAGTATGGAAAATACAGCCGATTCTACGCTTTATAACGCGGATGATGAGTCCTGGGAGCTGCGGCTGTATATCGCCGGCCAAACGCCCAAGTCGGTGACGGCCCTTGCCAACCTGAAAAAGTACTGCGAGCAATACCTGAAAGGTCGCTACGCGTTGGAAGTAATCGATTTGCTGAAAGACCCCCAGCTGGCCGAGGGCGACCAGATCCTGGCTATTCCGACGTTGGTGCGAAAGCTGCCCGAGCCCATCCGCAAAATTATCGGCGACTTGTCGAACGTGGAGCGGGTGCTGGTGGGGCTGGATATTCGGCCCATTGATGTTAAAAGCCCACGCTAGATGGACACAGAAGAATGGGTAGACCCGGTCGAAGCAAGTTACGTGCTGCACCTCTACATTACTGGGGCCACGCCAAACTCGACGCGGGCCGTGCGCAACATCAAGGAAATCTGTGAGCACTACCTGAAGGGCCGCTACGAGCTGCTCATCGTGGATGTGTATCAGCAAACTGGGTTGGCCCAAGAAGAGCAGCTCATCGGGGTTCCGACACTCATCAAGCGGAGTCCGGGCTTGGTGCGCCGCCTCGTGGGCGACCTTTCCGACCGGGAACGGGTGCTCAAAGCGCTGGGAATTATTGTGCCATCGGCCTAGGATAGCAGTAATGGGTGAGCTACAACAACTAACAGCAGACGAACTGAACCGCGAAAACCAGGAGCTGCGCTACCGCTTGGAGAAAGCCGAGGAGCTGATTGAAGCCGTGCGCACCGGGGCCGTCGACGCCCTGGCTATTCAGGGAGCCGATGGTCCGCGGATTTTCACGCTGGAAGGTGCCGACCAGAGCTACCGCACCCTGATTGAGCAGATGAGCGAAGGAGCGATGCTGCTGGGCCAGGATGGCACCATTCTGTACTGCAATGCCTGCCTGGCCGGCTGGCTCGACCGGGCGCTGGAAGAAGTTATTGGGGGCTCTTTTGAGCTTTTCATTCCCGCCGACTCTCTCCCGTACTGGCACACGCTGCTAAGCCGGGGCTGGCAGGGCAAAGCCAAGGGTGAGTTGCCGGTGCGGGCCCGCAACGGCTCGTTGCTGCCTCTGTCGCTGGCGATGAACGTACTGGCTTTTCAGGATATCCCGGTGTTGGCGGTTATTGCTACCGATTTGTCGGCCCGGCAGGAAATCAGGGCTATTCAGGCTCGGGTGGCAGCGCAGAACGAGGTCATTGCCAGCACCAACGAGGAACTTGGCCGCCAGCAGGCGGCACGCGTGGCAGTGGAGCAGGCGGCGGCCGAAACCAGCCGCACGCTGGAAGGCATTCCGCAGATTGCCTGGACGGCCGATGCCCAGGGCGTTACAACCTACCTCAATCACCGCTGGTTTGATTTTACCGGCCCCGATAATCATCATTCCCTGCCTGAGCAATGGCAGGAGTATATACATCCGGCCGATATAGCTGCCACCGACGCGCGCTGGCAGCATTGCCTGCGCACCAGGGAAGCATTTGAAGTCGAATACCGCTTCCGTAACCACGCGGGCCAGTACCGTTGGATGCTGGGCCGGGCGCTGCCCTCCCGCGACGAGCAGGGTCGTCTCCTCCAGTGGATCGGCACCTGCACCGATATTCATGAGCACAAGCTGGCGCTGGAGCGCGTGGACCAAGCCCAGCGGCAACTCCAGGAAAACAACGAGCAGCTCACGCGGGCCAACGTGGACCTCGACAACTTCATCTACACTGCCTCCCATGATTTGAAGGCTCCCATCAGCAACATTGAGGGGCTGATGCACAACCTGCTGCTGGAGCTGCCCGCCCCCCAGCAAGAGGGTGGAACGGTGGCTCAGATCATGGATATGATGCAGGACTCCGTGGACCGCTTCAAGCGCACCATCGAGCACCTGACGGAGGTGACCAAGCTCCAAAAGGAGCATAGCCACCTCGTGGCCGCCGTCGATCTGGAGCGCCTGATTACAGAGGTGCGCCTGGACCTGGGGCCGTTGATGGAGGCCACCGCCGCCGCGGTGGAGGTAGACGTGCGGGAATGCTCCACCATTTCCTTCGCCGAAAAAAACCTGCGCAGTATTATCTACAATCTGCTTAGTAATGCCCTAAAGTACCGCTCGCCAACACGGATGCCTCAAGTGCGCATCTGGTGCCGGCCCGAGGGCGACTATGCCGTACTGCGGGTGCGTGACAACGGGCTGGGCTTAAACCTGAGCCACGACGGACCGAAGCTATTCGCCATGTTTCAGCGCCTGCACGACCATGTCGAGGGCTCGGGTATTGGGCTCTATATGGTAAAGAAAATCGTGGAAAATGCCGGTGGCCGCATCGTGGTGGAAAGCCAGGTAGGCGTGGGCTCCACGTTCAGCGTGTATTTCCGGCGGTAAGCTGCCGTATAGTCAGCCGTAATTCCGAGCACCGCCGAGGAACCTCGCGTGCGATAGTGCTTTACCAGCACCCACAACCACCTTCGGCCTGACAGCCGCTCGGCTGGCTCAGCGCAGCAGCCTGTAGTGTACCTGCTGCTGGGGCTGGGCACCGACCAAGCGCAGGTGATACAGCCCGGTAGCCAAGGGCACGTGGGACAGATCCAGCTCGGCGCTCACACCGTCGGACGCCACCCGTATTGGTCCTTGCGCCACCAAGCGGCCCAGTGGCGATACCAGTGTGTAGGTGAGGGATGTACCAAGCTTGGCGGAAAATTCTATTGTGTACCGTCCAGTGGGCGAAGGATTGGGGTAAATAGCAGGCTGGATAGCGAAACTGCCTGTGGCCCCGCTAGCCGCAGTAGTTGTCGGAGTCCCGCCCGTGGCCTTCCAGACCTCGATGCCGGAGATATTGGCCACCCCGCCGGAGGTGGTCAGCTGCAGCTGGCCGGGGGCGGCCAGACTTGTCTCGAAGGGCCCGAGCTTTTTCCAGGTGCCGGCGGGGCCGGAGTTGTAGGTGCTCAGCACGGCTTGTCCGTTGAGGGC
>NZ_SRLD01000067.1 GCF_004745955.1 Hymenobacter elongatus
CCAACGGCGCACAGCGGGTCTTGACCTTGCGCGTCTGCGCGATGAGTAACCGATGGCAGCTGGTACGCCAACACATTGAACCCTTCAACACGGCCAGGGCGGCGTAGCGACAATTTGGGTTGCACCCAAGGATAGTAATGGTTCTCCTGAGATACAAGTACCGCATCTTTGGGATGGATGATAGACAGGTCATCGAAATAAACGGGCTGGTTGCCATCGTTGAGCAGTTGCACGATGATATAGCCGGTGCGCGATTGACCCGTGCCCATACTGGATGTCGGTAGCCGCACTTGCAGGTTAGCCGTGACTAAGCGCCAATTGTAGTCCTCCGTGACAGGCACAGTTTGCTGGCCCGAAGACACGACTTCGTCCTGGTCATTATAGAGCGTCCAGCCAATGGAAGCACTGAGCACCCGCGGAACCAGTGGTTGCAGAGAAGCGGGCGAGGTGAGCGACTTCTGGCTCAGGGCCGCCAGCATGCCCGTAGCACTCAGCTGAATTCCTGGGACGAAACGCGCCGGCCGACTGCCTCCATCCAACGTCGGTGGGCCCGCAGGCGTAAGCGTTGGCTGCAGGGCCCACAAAGGATTCAACTTTGGCATTGTGGGCCCCGCAGCAACCGGTGCTGATCGATTGTACTGTACGCCATTGGGAGTCATGCAGTACACTTCTACGCGTAGCTGATCACCATCGGCGACCGGGATGCGGTTTCTGGGTCCGGGCTGGTAAGTAGTGACCGCAGCTGCGTATTCGACGCTGCGGGAAAAGGCATCGGTCCGGGACGGTGATGCATTCTGGAACTTGGGGTAGGGACCTTCCTCGTTCACAGGATCATCCATCGTTAAGCGTAGCTCTTCCGTTTGGCTTTGAGCCCGAAAGGCTACGCGTAGGTTGCCCAAATGGTCGCGCAGATGATACTCGTACGTAAGGCGTGCAGGCGCTGCCGGGTCTACGAGAGCCCGGCCTTCCGATGTTGGCACGGAAAGCAAACCAGTGGTTGTGGGAGTCGTTTCGTACACGAATCCATCGATGAAATGCTGCGTTTTCACAGTAACGCCGTTGGCCACTTGTCGCTTTTGCAGTACGCTGCCGGACGCGTCGTAGGTGTAATCCAGATAGCTGGTACCAACGGTTTGACGCTGTACCTTATTAAGGGCGTTGAACGTGTAGGTTACGCCCTTGTTATCATCCCGGGTGATACTGCCATTCCCATCATAGCCATATTCGTTGGCAGTGTTCTGGTTCGGGTCACGGAACCCTCGGGTACTCCCGCTGGCATCGTCAATTGCCGTTTGACGATTGCCTTCGTAGGCATATGTCAGATTATCGATGAGTTGGACTGGTGCTGCATCCGTGTCTTTGGTATAGCGCAGGAGTTGTTTAATGTTTCCGTTGGCATCGTAGCGGAGCACCCGCTCGTTGAAAGCACCAACTTCTAGGGACCAGGTACCCGAAGTTTGGTTCTTGGCTGCATACGCGGCAGTTATCAAGCGGCCATAGCCATCGAAGCTGAAGCGGTAGCTACGCTCCCGTTCGGGCGTATCAGTCGCACTGGGTCGAGCAGCATTGTGTGCCTGCCAACGCACGGCCGAAATACCCCCATCAAAGCGGGCGGTGTTGTTCAATCCCGTTTGCGTTTGCTCCCGCACTAATTCTAACCCAAATACATCTAACTCTGGGTTGGTCGTCAGATCCGCTTTATTGATACTCATCAACTGACCGTGCAGATTATAGCGGAAGTCCACAGACTGCAGGAATGCTTGGCCCTGATCCCGGCTGTGCAGCTGCTTGCGGACGAGCTGGCTTTGCGCATCGTAGGTGTGACGGGCGACAAGCACCTCGGGTTCAATTTGCCCGTTACGCTCATGCTGTTGCCAGACGCTTAGCAGGCGGCCCGCATGATCATAGGCGAAGCGGTTACGCACCTTTACCAGGGAAGTACCCGTGCTCTGGGTCTTCAGCGTGCTTAGCACCTGGGGCACGAACCCTTGTTCCCGGTATACCAGCGTGGTAATATCATTCAGGCCCGACGCGGTTTGCAACAGGTTATCAGACTGCTTCTGAATTAGGTTATCGTATTGGTCATAGAACAAGACAGATGTCAGCCAACTCCCGTAGGTACCGTCCGCCTTCACCACCCGCTTGCGCCCCACCGTTTGTAATCTGCGGGTCCGTTCTGTCGCTATGGGCTGAAGAGAGGAACCTAATGCCTGGGCTTGATAGCTGTAGTCTGCGGTTCCACTCCCATCTAAGTCGGCCTTGGTTAAAAGTTTGGTCCAAAAGTTAATTGACGACCTTATCAACAGCTACTTTTTACCCGAATAGGAGTACCGACCAAGCGTTTTGCCAACGATAAATATGCCTTTAAAGCATTCTGGTGGCCATCGGTGGAGATAAGAGTACAGTTTTCCCGTCCCGCAGGCTGAGTTGTTTGTACTTTGATCGCTGAACAAGTTATCTGTACTAAACTGACTTGTTTCCACCTCGATTTGCCTAGAGTCAAACGGTTAGACGAGTTGTACAGATATAGGGAGGTTTCACTATACAAACCGGCCCCAGCGAGTTCTAAACGCCATGTTTTAGCAAGCAACTGCCCAGTTTGCAAGCACTTCGCTTAACTTCTGTACCAAACTTTTAACCGAGGCCAGAGTTGCCAGCTGATCACGTAGCGCGAGTGCCAGTCGAGCACGGCGGCCAGATACAAGAAGCCCTTGGCCATGGGCACGTAGGTAATATCGGTGCTCCACACCTCGTTCGGGGCGGTGACTGGGCGGTCCCGCAGCAGGTAGGGATAGGGCGTGATTCCCTGCCCAGGCACTGATAGGCGTGGTTTGGGGTAGACCGGCTCGTGGCCCATCAGGCGCATGAGGCGGCGCACGCGCTTTTCGTTGACGGCGTGACCGGCTAGGCGCAAATGGTCGCGCAGGCCCAGGACGCCCTTGAAGTTGTGGGCTGTGAATTCCTCGTCGAGCAGGCGCATGAGTTCAAGGTTGTAGGCGCTCTCGCCGCAGGGCTGGTAGTAGAAACTACTGCGTGCCAAGCCCAGGGCCTGGCAACGGGCCTGCACCGAGCTGGCCGGGTCGGCGTGGGCCACCAAGGTGCGTTGCTGGGCTACCGACATGGCCCCAGCGGTTTTTTTAGCAGCGCGTTTTCCACTTGCAGCCGGCCAATGGCCGCGTATAGGGGGCCTCTCAGGAAACGGAAAAAATAGCACGTTAAGGCCTGGATAGAGGCCTCAGGGGCTGAAATTTGCCCGTTGCGCGTTTGGTGCGCCACGAATAGTCGCCCGTCAGGTTGATATGCTCCCAGCCCAGCGGCGATAAGTAAGACAAGAGCGCCTCGTCCACGGGCTGGCCGTGGGCCCGCAGGGCCTGCACGGCGCGCTGCACATACACCGTGTTCCAGAGCACGATGGCGGCCGTGAGCAGGTTCAGGCCGCTGGCCCGGTAGCGCTGCTGCTCGAAGCCCCGGTCCCGGATTTCGCCCAGCCGGTGGAAGAAGACGGCCCGGGCCAGCGCGTTCTTGTCCTTACCCAAATCTTTTTCCGACTCCCTGGAGGTAGCGCTACGGCCTTTTTTTGCTGGCTGACACGGCCTAAAAAACAGCAAATCAGTTTGGCAACCTCGCAAAAAAGCCCTTCCAGCCACATGGCAGGAAGGGCGTTTGAGTTTTGGGTAAGGACAAGGCCAGCGCGTTGCGGGCTTCGCCTTTGTTGAGCCCCACCTGTACGCGGCGGCGCAAGTCGACGCTCTGCAGCCAGTCCAAAATGAACAAACTCCGCTCGATGCGGCCCAGTTCGCGCAGGTCCACGGCCAGTCCGTTCTGGCGCGGGTAGCTGCCGAGCTTGCGCAGCATGAGCGAGGCGGTCACCGTGCCTTGTTTGATGGAGGTGGCCAGTCGTAAGATTTCTTCCCAATGAGCCAGAATGTGCCGCGCGTTGATTGTTCCACCCAGCAGCGGCTGCAGAGCCTCGTACGTCGGGGAGCCCGGCGGCACGTACAGCTTCGTGTCGCTCAGGTCGCGGATGCGGGGCGCGAAGCGGTAGCTCAGCAGCGGCATCACGGCAAACAGGTGGTCGGTAAAGCCGGCCGTATCGGTGTAGTGCTCGGCGATGCGCAGGTCGGATTCGTGGTAGAGCAACCCGTCGAGCACGTAGGTCGCATCGCGCACGCCGACGTTAATCACCTGACTACTGAAGGGCGCGTACTGGTCCGAGACGTGGGTGTAAAACAGCCGGCCCGGCTCGGCCCCGTACTTGGGATTGATGTGCCCGGTGCTCTCGGCGCGTCCCCCGGCCCGAAACCGCTGCCCGTCCGACGAAGAGGTGGTGCCGTCGCCCCAGTGGGCCGCAAAGGGCTGGCGCAGCTGGGCGTTGACCAGCTCGGCCAGGGCCAGCGAATAGGTGTCGTCGCGGATGTGCCAGGCCTGGAGCCAGGCGAGTTTGGCGGGGGTGCTGCCGGGGCAGGCCGCGGCCATTTTGGTCAGGCCTAGGTTCAGCCCATCGGCCAGCAGGGTGGTGAGCAGCAGGGCGTGGTCCTTGGCCGGGGCCCCGGTCTTCAGGTGCGTGAAGTGGCGGCTAAACCCGGTCCACTCGTCGACTTCCAGCAGCAGGTCCGTAATCTTGACGTGGGGCAGCAGGCGCGCCACCTGGTCAATCAGGGCCTGGGCCGCCTCCGGCACGGCGGCGTCCAGGGGCGTAATTTTCAGGCCGGCTGCCGTCAGGCTGGCATCCGGCAATTCGCCGGCGGCGGCCAGGCGGTTGACCGTTTCCAGTTGCTGGGTCAGGTGGGCGAGGCGCTGGCGGAGGTAGTGTTCGCCGTCGGCGTCGACCGCCAGGGGCAGCTCGCCGGCTTGGAGCAGGGCAGCAAACGGCTGGGCCGGCACCAGGTACTCATCGAAGTCCTTGAACTGGCGCGAACCCAGCACCCACATATCGCCCGAGCGCAACGCGTTTTTCAGTTCGGCCAGGGCGCACAGTTCGTAGTAGCGGCGGTCCAGCCCTTCCGCGGTCAGCACCAGTTTCTGCCACCGCTTGCTGATAAAGGCCGTCGGCGCATCGGTCGGCAGCTTGCGCCCCCCCGTCGCATTCATTGAGCGCAGCACCTCAATCGCCGCCAGCAGACTTCTCGCGGCCGGGGCTGCTCGCAGGGGCAGGGCCGCCAAAAATGCGGGGGCGTAGCGGCGCAGGGTGGCGTAGTGCTCGCCCACGCGGGGCAGGAAGTCGAAATCGGCTGGTTGGGCCAGTTGTTGCGCTTCGCTCACGCTGGCGGTGAATTCCTCCCAGGGCAGCACCGATTCAATAGCCGCAAATGGGTCCGTGCCCGTCGTGCGGGCCGTCAGCAGGGCCTGCCCAATGCGCCCGAACAAGCGCACCTGCTGATTAATGGCCTTGCCCGCGGCCTGGAACTGCTGCTGGTGTTTGTTTTTGGCCGCGTTGAACACCTTGCCCACGATGCGGTCGTGCAGGTCGAGCAACTCGTCCAGCACCGTGGCCGTGCCTTCCAGCGCCAGGGCCACCAGCGTGGCCAGGCGGCGGGCGGGTTCGAACCGGGCCAGGTCGGCCGCGGTCATCTGCGCCCCCTCGCGGGCGATTTTGAGCAGCCGGTTCTGGTGTACCCGCCGCGCCAGGTCGGCCGGCAGGCCCAGGCGTTGCCACGCCGCGAGGCGGGCCAGGTGTTCCACCATCTGGCGCGACGTCGGGGCGGCGGGCGCTTGGCGGAGCCAGGCCAGCCGGGTCCGGCTGCGGCCCTCGTGGCGGGTGAGCAGGTCTTCCAATCCCTGCCGGGTTTCCGGGGTAAGGTCCTCGGTCAACGTGTCATAAAGCTGCCGATTGGCCCGCGTCAGGGCTTCCGCGCTGAGCCGTTCGAGGACGGCCACCGCGGGCAGTAGAATGCCCTGGCGGCGCAAATGCCCCATCAGGACCTGGACGAGCACCACGCCTTTGTCCGTTTGCAGCGCGACGTCGGTTAGCCAGGGCACGGCAGTCCGGTAATGCGGCAGGGCAAACGTCTGGAACCCGAAGGCCGCTTGCAGTTCCACCAGGTGCTCGCGCCGGGTTTGCTCCCGCCGGCCATAAACGGCCCACTCCAGGGCCGGGAGCTTCAGCTGCGCGGCCACGAAGGCGAGCAGGGAGGGGGCCGGCACCTGGTCCAGGCCCAACACCACGCCCGGAAAGCGCAGGTAGCAGAGTTGTACGGCGAAGCCCAGGCGGTTGGCCGCGCCGCGGTGCTGGTGAATCAACGAGCGGTCGGCCTCACTGAGCGTGTAGTGCCGGATGAACTCCTCGGAGGTTTCGGGCAAGGCGAGCAGTTGCTCCCGCTCGGCGGCGGAGAGCGTAGAACGACGAGGCATAGGCAACTAGAGGTATGGGGAGACCGGTAGGCTAGAAGAAGGCGCCCCCCTCTTCTATGCCAGCACAAGTCAATAGAAAGACGGTTTCTGGATGTACACTAAAACGAACGTATTTCTGTACAAGTCAGCCGGCGCCCCCCGCTGGGGTAAAGCCACGCCAAACCCAGCCGATTTGGTACAGAAAACTTGTTCAGCAATCAAAGTACAAACAAGGGTACCTTCGTGACGGATAACCTGTACTTTGCCCCATGAAAATCGGCTACGCCCGCGTCTCGACCCGCGACCAGAACCTGGAACTGCAACTCGATGCCCTGACCAAAGCGGGCTGCGAACTCATTTACCAGGAGAAGGTGTCCGGGGCCAGCACCAGCCGCCCGGAGCTGGAGCGGCTGCTGACGCAGCTGCGCACCGGCGACACGGTCTACATCTACAAGCTCGACCGCTTGGGGCGTTCGCTCAAGCACCTGCTCAAAGTAGTGGGCGACCTGCAGCAGATGGGCGTGGGCCTGGTCTCCCTGACCGATGCCATCAACACCACCTCGGCACAGGGCCGGCTCGTGTTTAATCTGTTTGCTTCGCTCGCCGAGTTCGAGCGCGAACTGATTCGCGAGCGCACCCACGCCGGGCTGGCCGCGGCCCGCGCCCGGGGCCGGGTCGGCGGCCGCCAGCGGGGCCTCTCGGAGCAGGCCGAACGCACGGCCATCATTGCCGAAACGCTCTACCGCGAGCAGCAACTCGGCGTCAACGAGATTGCCCAGCGCCTGAACATCTCCAAGGTCACCCTCTACAAGTACTTACGCCACCGCAAAGTGGTCATCCATGCCCACCGAAAGCCGGCAGTTGACAAGGCCGCCGATTAACTTTTGTACCAAACTTTTAACCAAGGCCACCATAGCAGGCCTGCGCGACCAGGCGTTGCTAGGCTTCGTCGGCGCCTTCTGTGGTTTGTAAAAGGATTAGCGCGTACTCATTTACTAAATGAGTGGGGAAAATTACCATCACTATTAGCCTGGCCGACCGATTTTCAGATAAATTTTCATTAACATGAAAATTTATTATATTGTATATCAGTGAATTATGCCATTAAAAGAGGATGTGATTTTGTCTGTTATATTTTTCGTGATACTTTTGAGGGTCATGAAAAATCAAGCCTTATGAACACCGTTCTACGCCCCGCCATCAACCTCACCGATTTTAAGAGCCAAATTCCGGGAACGGAGTTACAGGTCATCATCAGAGCCGTTGAGGACGCCATGCAAATGACGATGGAAATTGAAGGGGTGGACCCGTTCACTCCCCACTTCCGGGCAATTTACTCGGCGTGCTTGTTTCCTCGCATCTGGGGCATGCTTGAAAAGGTTTTCGCTGGCCAAGAGACGTGGGAGGTGAAAAAGAGCCGCATGACGTTTACCCTCATTAAGAAAGGCGTTTGCCAATTCCACTTCTATAAAGGCAACGCTAAGTCAGCGTTTAAAGCAACCTCCAAACGGCAGAAAGCCATCATCCAAGGCGAGCTATACGGCGATTTGGAGGAATTGCCCAGTGTCATTCTGCAGCACTTCTCGGACCGCATGAACTCCGAACTGGTCGGGTTTCACGCCTTGTTCTTTGTACGGGGTAAGCTGGTAGAGGACTTTGATATTCTGCACCAGAATTCCATTACGCAGTCCGGATTACCTACTGTTCTCAAACCCAAAACAGTAGAGGAGCTTGTCCCAGGCCTGACAGTTCGATTCAAGCCCAAAGACAAAAACAAGGCTACTCCAGCCAAAACTCAAACCCGCAAAACGAAAGGATAAATAATCATGGAGACTCGGTTCAATTACCAAATGCTGGAATTAGCCCGGTCATCACGCGGAATCACCCAAAAGGAGCTGGCGGCGCTTATTAACCGCACCCAAGCAGCAGTATCTCAATGGGAACATAATTTGCGCGAGCCTAACGAAGAAGATATTTCAACGCTTTCAACGGTGTTGAACTATCCCACTAGCTTTTTCTACCAGGAAGACATAGATGCTTACCTGCCGCCAGTGCAGGGACATTACCGCAAAAAAGCGGCCCTCAAGGCAGTATCCCGTACGCAGTTGGAAGCACACTTTCGCCTATTAGGCGGATGGGTAAATAAACTGCAAGACGTAATTGAGCCCGAGGATGGCATTGCAAAACCTGATTTTTTGGATGATACCCTCACAGACACTTCTCCTGAGGACTTAGCCCGACAACTTCGAGCTAAGTGGCGCATACCAAACGGGCCGTTACGAAGCCTTACTACGCTGCTTGAAAACCACAAAATTGTGGTCGCCAAGACGTGGATGGCCAACGAAAATGTAGACGGGTATAGCTTTTTTACCCGGTCGGGTATGCCTGTCATTTACGTGAACAAAGACGTGGCCATGGACCGGCTTCGATTCAACATTGCCCACGAGCTAGGCCATTTGGTAATGCATTCAGATTGCTTACCCGATGCGGAAAGAGAAAATGAGGCGCACCGGTTTGCTGCTGAGTTCCTAATGCCACGCTTCGACATTGAAGATCAACTCAGAGGGTTACGATTCGAGAGCCTATTACCACTAAAGGCCAAATGGGGCTGTTCGATGGCGTCGCTGCTCTATCGTGCGAAACAGTTGAAGCTGGTAAATGATGACCGTTACCGCAGTCTGGTCATCGAGTTGTCGCCGTACCGCAAGAAAGAGCCCGTAGATGTGGCCAAGCATGGTTTTGTCGAACACCCCCAATTACTGGGCGAAATGGTTCGGTACCACGTGGAGGAAATGGAGATGACCACCACCCAATTAAAGGGCATGCTGCACCTCAATGATGCCGACTTCAGCCAGCTAATGCTATCAATTGGCCGAGGAAACGGGGGCATGTATGTTTCCCACCGCTAGTGCAGCTTGTAATCAACCACTTTTAAATCAACAAACTGACTACAAACCGCTTAAGCTCAAACCGGCTGCCACAGGTCTGGTTGAACTGCATTCAATCTACTCACCAGTAACGAAGTAAAGTATATGGCACAGTGTACAGCACCATCAAGAGGACATCGCACAGCGAGTGCAGCAGCGGAATGCCCCGCATGTGGTGGCCACTCCCGCGGCTACGGTTCTTCATACTCATCCCCATCCTACTACACCCCATCCTACTCGTCGGGGTATAGCTCGAGCAGCCGCAGCAGCGGGGGTGGGTCCGGCAGAAGCCAAAAGGCGAGTTGGTCGCGACCAGGTTCGGTCGTTCTGTACACCCCTACCGAGGTGCGGGCGCTCACCCCTATCCGCCAAAATATCGAGAATCGCTCGTCCGTACCCGACCTTCGGGACGTTTTTCTTTGCCACGCATGGGACGACCGGCAAGGGGCTGCCAAGGACCTGCATGATTTGCTCGTGTCGCGCGGAGTCACGGTTTGGTTTAGCGAGAAGGACGTCCTCCTCGGTTCTCCCTTGCTCCGCGAAATCGATAAGGGGCTGGCCAAGTCGCGCGTTGGAATCGTACTAGTGACCCCTGCGCTGCTACGCCGCCTAAAAAACGAGGGTATCGCCGACAAAGAACTTTCGGTACTTCTGGCGCGTGAGCTACTCGTTCCCATCGTGCACAACACGACGTATGAAGACCTCCGCGAAGTCAGTCCTTTGCTCGGCTCGCGGACTGGCCTAAACACCGCAGATGATTCGATGACAGACGTCGCAGCTAGGCTAGCTGACTTGGTCGTCCTCTAGCGCTGCTGCCCGCACAGGTTTGCCACTCAAGGCTGCTGCCGAAAGCCCTCCGTCGCTTGAAATGGCCAGCGCTACGCCATCGGGTGGCCGAAATAGGTACGCGGATTTTGCTGCCCTTTTTCACGGGACTCCCCCGCGGCCGTTCCTCCACCAAGCCACTACACCATGACCATCAATCCGGAATTACTCACGACCGTGCGGGACCTCATCACGCAGGCGCGCCAGCAAGCAGTACGGGCCGTCGATGCCGAGCGGGTCCTCCTCTACTGGCACATCGGGCGGGTGATACTGGACGAAGAGCAGCATGGAGCCGACCGGGCCACCTACGGCAGCCGCCTCATCAAGGGCCTGGCCACAGAGTTACAGCCGCAGTTTGGCAGTGGATTTTCGGGGCGCCAGTTGGAACGCTACCGCCAGTTTTACCGCACCTTCCCCATTGCGTCCGCCCTGCGGACGCAATTGAGCTGGACGCATTACAAAACGCTTATCAGCCTTGACAATGCTGATAAGCGGGAGTTTTACCTGGCCGAAGCTGCCAAAAACAACTGGTCGGCCCGGCAGTTGGAGCGGCAGGTCAACAGCCAGCTCTTCGAGCGCCTGCTGCTGAGCAACGACGTGGCGGCCGTGCTGGCCGTGGCCCGTCAGGAAAAGCGCCCCACGGAGGCCCGCGACATCATCAAGGACCCCATGGTGCTGGAGTTTCTGGGCCTGAAGCGGGAAGCCGCCTACTACGAGCGCGACCTGGAAACCGCCCTGATTACGCACTTGCAGGAGTTTCTGCTGGAGCTGGGCAACGGCTTTTCGTTTGTTGCCCGGCAGCAGCGCCTGCACCTTGACGGTGACGACTTCTTCGTGGACCTGGTATTCTACAACCGGTTGTTGCAGTGCTTCGTGCTGGTCGAAATCAAAACCGATAAGCTCACCCACCAGGACCTGGGCCAGCTCCAGATGTACGTCAACTACTATGACCGCTTGGAAAAGCTGCCCCACGAAAACTCCACCATTGGCATTCTGCTCTGCGCCGACAAGAACGACGCGGTGGTGAAAATCAGTTTGCCGGCCGATAATCAGACCATTGTCGCGAGCAAGTACCAGCTGTATTTGCCCACGGAACAGGCGTTAATCGCGGAGGTGAAGAAGGAGATTGAAAAGTTGGACCAAGCGTAGCGGCATGAAGTCCTGATGCTGGCGACAGCGCGTCTGGTGGAGCCGAGCGAGGGGCGCTGATGCGCGAATAATGTTTCCTTTAAGTGATCCTATAAGGGTCGGCTGGAAATACCCATGAAAAGCACTTCTACATGCTGGGAACGCCACTCCAAAAACCATCCAGTAAGGGCCCCTTCATTGGCCACAGGCCACCTAGACATCACAGCTTATTGACCTCCTCCCAATTGCTGGACCGGCCTGAAGTAGAGAATCAGGCGGTTTGAAGCTCGACAGTACTGGCGGCTGCCATGACCTGATCGGGCGTTAAATTCTGCAGCGAGCTGTGGGGTCGGAAAC
>NZ_SRLD01000068.1 GCF_004745955.1 Hymenobacter elongatus
GGTACTCAATAATCTAGTCCGAAGTATTCGTCGATGCGCCTTTGGCATGCCTGGTTTTCAGCATCTGCGGCTGCGGGTCATGGCCATTTCAGGGTGAACATTAAAATTGTCAGACAACCAGCCTGCTTAGCGCTTTACTTCGACCCATCCCTTAGCCGTGCGGCCTTCCTGGTCGCGCAGCAGGTAGTAATACACGCCATCGGGCAGGTTTTCGCCGCGCCAGTCGTTGCGGTAGCTGCTGGTTTCATATACCTGATTGCCCCACCGGCTGAAGATTTTTAGTGCGGCCGGCTTGCAGCTGAAGCGCGGCACAAACTGCTCATTGAGTTGCTCCGGGTCGTTATTGGGCGTAATGATATTGGGAATAAATACTTCGCTGACTACAACGGGCGCGAAGTTGGTGACGACTACACAATCGGAGTAGCGGGCCGTGAGCCGCACCTGATACAGCCCGGGCTTCGTGTAGAGGTGGGAAGGAGCCGCCTCGGTAGAAGTGGTGCTGTCGCCGAAGCTCCAGAGGTAGGTGCCGCCGGGCAGGCTGGGCTCGAACTGGCAGGTGAACGGGGCCAGGCCCGTGTACAGCGGCGCCGCCTCGCACACCGGCACGTTCAGGGCAACGTTGGAGGCCGGCGACGGAGCCAGCACCACGGTGCGGGTGTCGGAAGCAGTACAGGTTTTGTCGGTAAAAGTATATTTCAGCGTGATGACAGCGCCCCGATTGTTGGTATTAGGCGCGGTGAACAAGCCAGTAGACGTTATGCCCGGCCCGCTCCAGGTGCCCCCGGCCGGGCTGGCTCCCAGTAGCTGAACCGGGGCGAGCTCGGAAGCACAAAAGGTAAGATTGGGGCCGGCTTCCACGGCGGGCAGTGGATCGACGACGACGGTGCGGGTGGAGGAGGCGCAGCGGGTGGTGTCGCTGAAGGTATAGCGCAGCGTGTGGGTGCCGGCCCGGGCCAACGACGGCGTAAATATATTGCCGCTCACGCCGGGCCCACTGAAGGTGCCGCCGGGCGGAGTGGCCGAGAGCGGCAGGGGCGTGGTGCTGCTTTCGCACTGCGTCGGCAGGGCCGCAAAGGTGGAAGGCACCACGGGCGTCACGGTCATGCGCAGGGTGCGGGTGCTGATGCAGACACCCGTGGAAACCACCGAATACGTCAGGATGTTGGCCCCCAGCAACGAAGTGGTAGGCGTGAATAGGTAGCCGCCGCCCGGGCCAGCCGATACGCCCGCGCCCGTCCAGGTGCCCCCGCCCGGACTGCCGCCCAGCGTAATCGGGCCGGCATCGACGCACACGTAGCGGTTGGGGCCGGGGTCGGCGAGGCGCACGCCGAAGTCAATCTTGAAGGCAGCGTTGTTGCAGTTGCTGCTCTTGTTGGTGGTCGAGAAGTTGCCGGTAGGCAGCACCGGGAAGCCCGAGGTGCCGGTGCAGCCGCCGCACACGGCCTGGTACACCAGGCCGCGCTTATCGAAGCGGGAAGTACCTCCGTCGACGTGCTCGCCCCGCCCGCCCTGCTCGCCGAAGAAGGTGGCATATTCCAGGGTTTTCATGCCGGGTGTAAACTGCGCGATGTAAAAGTCGGAGCCGTCGGTGGATGTTTGTAGGGCTGTAGGTGTGGTAGGCAGGCCAATGGTGCTGCCGCCACTAAATCCCCCGTTCACGGTGCCGCCCCAGCCACACACGTAGATTCGCTCGCAGTCGTCGACCAGAAAGGCCGTGAGCGACAAATCGGGCGCGGAGCGGCCGGTGCCAAACTGGGTGGCATAAAGGCTTTGCGTCAGCGTAGGGTCGAGCTTCTGGACGAACTGCTGCCCTTTCTTGGTGTAATAAAGACCAGCAAGAGGCGGATAGGTACCGGTCGTCTGCCCCAGAACGTAGACGTTGGCAACCGCATCGAGCTGCACGAAATACGCCTGGTCGTACGCCTCGGTGCCCAGATACGTGGCCTGCTCCAGCTTGGTGCCCGTGCTGTTGAGGTGAGCCACGAAGCCGTCCACGTCGCGGGCGGGGTGCTTGGGCTTATAGCTGCCGGCCGTAGCCGGAAAGTTGATGCTGGTGGTGCCCCCACTCACGTACACGTCGCGGGCGGTAGTGAGCTGGATGGAATAGGCGGCATCGTCGCCATCACCGCCCAGATAGGTGCTCCAGAGTAGATTTCTCAGATCCGGACTCAGCTTGCAGACCACGGCATCGGTAGCGCCCCCGCCGTTGCTGCGTTGCACGCCGGTGCCGTTTGCCAGCGGAAAATCAAGGCTGCTGGTCACCGACGCCAGATACACGTTGCCGTCGCCATCCGTAATGATGTCGCCCCGGAACTGGTCGCCGTAGTTGTGGGCCAGGGCTCCGGCGGTGGTGCCGGCTAGCACGAGACCGTCGGTGCCGGTGCCGCCTACGTAGGTGGAAGCGGTCAGCACCGCCCCGTTGGCACTGAGCTTGCTGACCAGCAGGTCGCTGCCCCGGCTGTAGCGCAGACCATTGACTGACCGGATGCGCGGGCCGCCGTTGAAGGATTCATCGTGGGCTCCCTGCGTCACCGGGTAGTTGCTGGAGCTGGTAGAGCCCAGAATAACCAGCTCGCCCGCCGTATTAACCACCAGGCTATGCGGTGCTTCGGTAGAGTCGCCGCCGAGGTAGGTGGCATACGCGCGCGACGCCGGGCCGCTGGCCGTCGTGTTATATTTGATGATGGCAATATCGACGAGGCCGTTGAAAGACGTGTCGTAGGCGCCGGTGCTGACGGGGTAGCCCAGGCCAAACACGATGCCGCCGGAGTACATATTGCCTTTCTGGTCGTAGGTGGCCGTGAAGCCCCAGTTGTCGGAGGTGGAGCCGGTGAAGGAAGAAAACAGTATCGTAGGGTCGATAACCAGCGGCTGCTTGTGGTTGTAGCGGCCCAGGCGGAACGACACTACGTTGTGTTCCAACACAAACTCGCAGCTGACCGGCACCCGTTTTTCGCCGTTTTGCTGCCAGGCCTGGGGCGCTTGCTCCACGATGGTGCCTACCGAGGTTTGCACCCGGAGCTGCCCATTCTGTAGGCTGAGCTTATCGGCCCCGGTGTAGCGCAGCCGAATCTGCTCGGGCCGGGCTCCGGCCTGCAGCAGAAAATCATATTCGAGGTGGGCGCTCTGGTTCTCGTAGAGCTGGGCGCTGATGCCGGGGTAAATATCGGCGTAGCGCACTTGCCGGAAAGCCCGCACCCCAGCGGCCCAGCGGCTGGCGTCGCGGCCCAGAAAGTAGTTGCGCCGGTCGGTGGTGGCCTCCGTAGCCGTAAAGTCGGGCGCGGGGTTGCCGCCTTCGAAGGTGACGGAGTAGGCGTGGGCGCGTAGTCGGTCGGTGGTGGCGGCGTGGTCGTGGTGCTGGGCTACTGCCTGCGCATCGGCAAAGGCGTAGGTAAAGCCCTGATTTTCCAGAAACAGCCGCCCTCCCGGCACCTCGGCCATGTAGCGCGCCCGGCTGTTCCACTGGCCTCGGTTTTCAACAAATTCCAGCGTGCGGACCGGCGGCTCACTGCTGGCTCCCGCCACCGCACGGCTGCCAATGAGGCCAAGAATAACAGTCAACAGAATAATGGGTAGCGTGGCGCCGCGCCGTATACATAGAAATTGCATAGCGAAAGATACATCCAAAAAGACGGAGGTTTGCAGGCGGAAATCCAGCTGTGCCGCCAATGTGGCCGTAACCTCTACCTTTGCCTGGCCCGCTTAGGGTTTTCGATTGTGCGCCGTTCCTTTGCCTTCAAATGTACTCTGCTCGTACTAGCGTGGCTGCTGCTCGCCATTGCCTGCGTGCAGATTCCGCCCCGTATGTTCTGGCCCGCCGGCTTCGGGGCCCTCACCCTGCCCGTAGCGCTGGCGCTGAATCTGCTGGCGGTGGGCTACTGGCTGCTGCGCCGCTGGCGCGTGGCCCTGCTGCCGGCGCTGGTGGCGTTCCTTACCTGGCCGCACCTGCAGCGCGGTCTGGCTGTGCATCCGCTGCGGCAGCTAGCGGCCCCGGAGGCCAGCGGCCAGCGGGTGCGGCTGCTGAGCGCCAACGTGCGGATTTTCAATGTATATCCGCAGCTGCGCGACAAGGACCTGGGCTCCTCCCGCCGCTTCATGCAATGGCTGGCCGAGAATCCGGCGGACGTGCTGTGCCTGCAGGAGTTCTACAATGAGCCCGCCGGCACCGGCGACGGAGCCGTATTTCGTAGCACCGACAAAATAGGCCGGCAAACCGGTCGGCAGGTCTTTGTATCCAAAACCCTGACCAATAGCGCGGGCGGCGAGTTCGGTATGGCTATTTTTTCCCGCTTTCCCATCGTGCGGCGCGGCACTATTGCCTTCGAGCGGCTTTCCCAGAACCACGCCATGTTCGTGGACCTGCGCCTGCCTTCCGGCGACACGATTCGGGTATTCAACTTTCATCTGCAGAGCATGAGCATGGCCGAGCAGGACATCGTGGACAGCTACTCCAGCAAGCAGGGCTTCGAGCGGAAAGGCCGGGGGCTGCTGCGCCGCTTCCGCAACGGCATGGTGGCCCGCAGCACGCAGATCGATACGCTGGTGCGGCGCTTCGAGCAGTGCCGCTACCCGATGCTGCTCTGCGCCGACCTGAACGACCTGCCCTACAGCTACGCCTACGACCAACTGGCCGACCGCTTCCAGAATGCCTGGGCTACGGTGGGTACCGGCGTGGGCGCTACCTACAATGGCCGGCTACCCTTCGTGCGCATCGACAACCACTTCGCCAGTCCGCAGTGGCACATCGGGGAGTTTCAGGTACACTACGAAATTCCCTACGCCGACCATTTCCCAACTTCAGCTACTTACTGGCTGCAAAATGCCAGGAAAACGGGCCGGGCACCGGACGAGCCGTAGAGAATATACTGCGGATGGAACCGCTCATACTGGGCAATGAACTTTTTGTGCTGCTGCCACAGAGTTATGTACTCTTCTTGTGCTAAAGAGTAGCTCATTTCGCTATAAACGCGTGTAAGGTCCAGTTAACGCCCGCAGCTCGCCGATTTTGCTACAGGAGCCAGCAGCAGATACCGCGCTGTTCGTGGGCGCTACACGCCGGGCTCACCGCCAAATCTTTCTACTTTTGCCAGATGCACCACCCGCTCTCCCTTTATAATACCCTTACCCGTCGCAAAGAGGCATTTGAACCCGTTCAGGCCCCCCTGGTGGGCGTCTACCTCTGCGGCCCTACCGTTTACAGCGAAGCGCACTTGGGCAACGCCCGCGGGCCAGTGGTATTCGACGTGCTCACGCGCTACCTGCGCCATCTGGGCTACACCGTACGGTATGTGCGCAACGTTACGGATGTGGGCCACCTCGAAAGTGATGCGGATGAAGGCGAGGACAAAATGGCCAAAGCGGCCCGGTTGCAGCGGCAGGAGCCCATGCAGATAGCCCAGCATTTTGTGAATCTCTACCGCCAGAATATGCTGGCCCTGGGCTGCTTGCCGCCCGATATCGAGCCCCAGGCCAGCGGCCATATCACGGAGCAGATCGGCATGGTGGAGGAAATCATTGCTAACGGCTTCGCCTACGAGGCCAATGGCAGCGTGTATTTCGACGTGCCCCGCTACAATGCCGAGCAGGAACGCTACGGCAAGCTCTCGAACCGCAGCATCGACGACCAGCTGGCTGGCACGCGCGATTCGCTGGCCGGGCAGGAGGAGAAGCGGAGCCCGTTGGACTTTGCCCTCTGGAAAAAAGCGGCTCCCGAGCACATCATGCGCTGGCCTTCGCCTTGGGGCGAAGGTTTTCCGGGCTGGCATCTCGAATGCTCGGCCATGAGCCGCAAGTATCTGGGCAGCCTCTCCGACATCCACGGGGGCGGCCTGGATCTGATGTTTCCCCACCACGAGTGCGAAATTGCGCAGTGCCAGGGCAGCCATACCCACACCGATGAGTCCCGCTTCTGGGTGCACCACAACCTGATAACGGTAGATGGCACCAAGATGAGCAAGAGCCTGGGCAACTTCGTGCTGCTGGGCAATATGTTCAAAGGCCCCACGGCCACGCTCACGCAGGCCTATTCGCCTATGTCGGTGCGCTTCTTTCTGTTGCAGGCGCACTATCGCAGCCCCGTCGATGTGTCGGATGAGGCCCTGCAGGCGGCCCGCAAGGGCTACCGCAAGCTAATGAACGGGCTCCGTCTGCTCGGCAAGCTGCGCCGGCCGGAAGGCACTGAGCAAGCCGCCGATACCGAAAAGCCGGACGCCGAGCTGCGCAAGCTGGTGGCCGACATTTTCGTGGGCCTCAACGACGATTTGAATACGGCCCGCGCCATTGCCAGCCTCTTCAACCTGCTGCGCAAGTTCAACGGCTTCTTCGCCAATCTGGCGACGCTGGGCACCGTGAGCGACGCGGCCTTGCAGGAAGCACTCGCAGCCTACCGCACAGTGGTGACGGATATTCTGGGCCTGCAGGATGAGCCACGGGCCAACGCCGAGCAGCTGCTGGAACTTACCCTGGGCTTTTATCAGGAAGCCAAAACGGCCAAGGCCTACGACACGGTAGACCAGATCCGGGCGGCGCTGAAAGGCCAGGGCATTGTAATTAAAGACACCAAAACCGGCGTTGACTGGGCATATGAAGAATAACCGAATTGGACTTGCCTTGGTAGCCGCCCTTGGGTTGCTGCTGGCCGGCTGCCAGGATAAAAGCGAAACCACTACCACCGGCACTACCGACGCCGCTAAAACGCTGGCTGCTCCCGCTTTCAGTGCCGACTCGGCCTATGCTTTCACGGCTCGGCAGGTGGCTTTCGGGCCCCGCGTGCCCAATAGCGCCGCCCACGTGGCCACCGGCGACTGGCTGGTGCGGCGGTTCAAGAGTTACGGGCTGACGGTGAAGGAGCAGGCGTTTGAGGTAATGGCGTTCGATGGCAAAATGCTGCGCTCCCGCAACATCATCGCGCAGTTTCAGCCCCAGGCCGCCCGGCGCGTCGCCATTTTTGCCCATTGGGACACGCGCCCTTTTGCCGATAAAGACAAAGGCCAGAAGAACGCCCCGCTCGACGGAGCCTCCGACGGGGCCAGTGGCGTGGCCGTGGCCCTGGAAATAGCCCGCGTCCTCAGCCTGCAGCCCGATAGCCTGCAGCCGGGCGTTGGCGTCGACTTCATCCTGTTCGACTCGGAGGACTATGGCTACGATTCTTCCACCCAAGGCGACCTGAAAGACCAGCTCGGCGCGCAGGGCAAGGACAGTTGGTGTTTGGGCTCCCAGTATTGGTCCAAAAACCTGGTGCCCGCCGGCTACAAGCCCAGCTACGGTATTTTGCTGGATATGGTGGGGGCCAAAAACGCTAAGTTCAGCCGGGAGGCGCAGTCGTTGCAGTATGCCCGCGACGTAGTGGACAAGGTGTGGAACACGGGCGCGCAGCTGGGCTTTTCCGACTATTTCCTGTTCAAGGATATGGGCGGCATCGACGACGACCACGTGTACACAAACCAAGCCGGGGTGCGCACCATCGATATTATCGACACGGTGCCCTTCGGCGACCAGACCTTCCCTGACTACCACCACACGACCCAGGACAATATGAGCATCATCGATAAGCGCACGCTGAAAGCGGTGGGCCAAACCGTGCTCCAGACGATATACGGCGAGTAAGCCCACCATGGAGTACAGCAGCGAGGCCCGGTAACGCATGTTGCCGGGCCTCGCTGCTTTTTGCTGGAACAGGAAAGCTCCGCTTACCACGCCCTGCGATGTGACGTGAATCTCTCTGCTATTTGACGCACAAATCTGTTACAGATACTGCAGATGAGTGCCGGCTGCCGCTACCGTGAGCTGGGCGGCGCGGCCACAAATCAGGGCCATATTCTGCGGCTCGTGGCCCACGGGAAAGCCGTAGGCCACCGGAAACTGGTATTTGTCGGCGTATGTGGCCACGATTTCGTAAGCGGTTTGCCCAAAAGGCACGGCATTATCGTGCGGGTCGGTGAAGTGGCCCACGAGCAAACCGGCCAGGTTCCGGAGCTTGCCGGTGCGGTCGAGGTGCACCAGCATCCGGTCGATGTTGTACAGGTACTCGTCGATGTCTTCCAGGAACAGAATGCGGCCGGCCGTGGCACAGTCGGAGCGGGTGCCGCTCAGGTTTTGTAGCAGCGTCAGGTTGCCGCCAATAAGCTCCCCGGTGGCTGTGCCGGCCCGGTTGAGTGGGTGCGCCGCCACCGAAAAAGTCATTGGCTCGCCAAAAAGCACCCGCCGCAGGCTCTCCAGCGCCGCCTCGCCGCCCGGCTGCCCAAACAGCAGCGGCATCACCCCGTGAATACTCTCGTGGCCCAGCGTCAGCAGGTGGCAGTTCAGGGTCGTGACGTCGCTGAAGCCGGCAATCCATTTCGGGTGTTGGGCAAAGCCAGAGAAATCAAGCTCGTCGATGATGCGGGTGGTGCCGTAGCCGCCCCGGGCGCACAGAATGGCGCGGATATCGGGCGCGTCGAGCTGGTGCTGGAAGTCGCGGCGACGCAGCGCGTCGGAGCCGGCAAACTGATGGTGCTCGGCCGTGATAGATTCGCCCAAAACCACCTCCAGCTGCCAGCTGGTGAGTGTTTCGACCGCCGCCGCCACTTCTTCCCGCGTCACTTTGCGCGCCGTACTAACGATGGCAACCCGGTCGCCGGGTCGGAGGGAAGGAGGAGTGGTGGGCATAGCGGCCAAGCAAATTAGGATAGGGCAAACCTACGCAAGCCGAGGCGGCGGCCCAAGCCGCAACCGCGCCCGGTGGGTGATTATCCGGGGTTATTTTCGGAAATAGCTTCTGATATACGCTGTTAACCAGCAACTTTATGCTTGTTAACAGCGTGCTGCTAAGTACTCAAGCAAAAGTAACCGTAGCAAAAAAGACGGTCATGCTGAGCGCAGCCGAAGCATCTCTACCGCAGCAGTAAATCAATTACTACGGCGGTAGAGATGCTTCGGCTGCGCTCAGCATGACGTTCTAAATTCAGTACGCTTATTTCTGCACGACTACTCACTCTGCCACTACTGCGTTTGTATATGAAAAAACTTTTGCTCTGCTGCCTGCTTATCTCGATGCTAACGGCGCGGCTGGCGCACGCGCAAGCCCAGATTGATACTACCAGAGGCCGCTACCATCAGCCTGTTTTCCCAGCTATTACGACCCGCACCGATGTGGTTTTTGGCTCGGCGGTGACCTACACGGGCACCACCCAAACCCTGCGCATGAACATCTACGAGCCCACCGGCGACACCGTGCGCCGCCGGCCCGTGCTGATCTTCGCCCACGGCGGCGGTTTTGTATCGGGCAGCAAAACCGACCAGGACGTGACGGAGCTGTGCCAGCGCTACGCCCGCCTCGGCTACGTCACGGCCAGCATCGACTACCGGCTGCTGTTCTTTCCCTTCGATACCGTGAATATTGCGCGGGCCGCCATCCGCGCCACCCAGGATATGCGGGCCGCCGTCCGCTTTTTCCGCCGCGACGCTGCCACCACGAAAAGCCACCGGATTCACCCCAGCTACATTTTCGCGGCTGGCAGCTCGGCGGGCGCATTCATGGCGCTGCAAACCGCTTACCTGGACAAAACCAGTGAAGTACCCGCCTACCTGGACCTCGCGCAGCTGGGTGGTATCGAGGGCAACAGCGGTAATCCTGGCTATGCGAGTACGGTGCGCGGCGTCATCAACCTGTGCGGGGCGCTGGGCCGCTTGCAGTGGCTGGAGGCCAGCGACGTGCCATTGGTGAGTATGCACGGCACCGTAGACGCCACGGTGCCCTACGGCAAAGGCACCATCGGCAGCGGGCTACCGCCCCAATTGGTGTACGGCAGTGGCGCGCTCAAGCCCCGCGCCGATGCCGCGGGAATTACGAATGCGCTATATGCCTTCAAAGCCGCCGGCCACGTGCCCTACAGTGGCACCAGCGCCCGCAGCGTAGCCTATCTGGATACCACGTTCCGGTTTGTGCGCGACTTCCTGCGGCCGGTGCTAAAGCAACCCGGCACGGTTACCAGTACCCGCCCGGCGGTGGCGCCCGCCGCAATGCAGCTGTATCCGCTGCCCGCCGCTGAGGCAGTACGACTAGTGGCCCCCGCTGGCCAGCCTTTCCAACCGCGGGAGCTGGAGCTGCTCGATGCTACCGGCCGGCTCGTGCGGCGCTTTCGGTGGGAGCACCGGGAGCAGCTGATCCAGCGCGAAAGTTTGCGGCCCGGCGTATACCTGCTCCGTGGTTTTGGGTTGGAGTCGCAGCGCGTGGTGTTTGAGTAAAAGCGTGTGTGGGACGTGATAAAAATGTTGCTTGTGGCAAGCGCAGCAGGCTGCTCTTTTAACTTACCGTCTAGGCAACCACGAACAGTGAATAGTGCCAACGGCGCCTACGTGCCAGCCATAAAAAAACTTGCTACCGATGTGGTAGCAAGTTTTTTTATGAACGAAGCTGTTTAGGAAGTCTGGGAATTGACTTTTGAGCGTCATGCTGAGCTTGTCGAAGCATCTCTTGTCTCGTCCGGCTAGGGCTATACATCACTCAGTTGATGTATGACCGAAACCGAGCGGCCCCCACGCCGGGCCAAAAATGAGAATTATGCTATTGCCTTCCGCCAGGAGGCCGTGCGGGTAGTCGAA
>NZ_SRLD01000069.1 GCF_004745955.1 Hymenobacter elongatus
GGCCGGCGCGGCGCTGACCCAGGCCCTGGCCCAGGAGAAGGCGGCCGATCTGGCCCGCGGATTCGACCTGCGCAAGGGCTCCCAGATGCGCCTGCGCGTGGTCCAGCTCGGCCCGGATAGCTTTGAGTTTATCTGGAGCCACCACCACTGCATCATGGACGGCTGGTGCTCGCGCCTGCTGAGCCAGCAGTTCACCCAGCTCTACCAGGGCCTGGTGAGCGGGCAGCCCGTGCAGTTAACCGAGCGCCACAAGTACGCCGGGTACCTGCGCTGGCTCGACCGGCGCGATGCCCAGGCCTCGCTCACCTACTGGAAACACTACCTGCAAGACTACGAGCAAACCGCCTCACTGCCTAAAAAAGCTGCGGCCAACGAAAATCTGCCCTATGCCCAGGCCGAGGTCAGTCTGGATGTCGAGTCGGGTTTGGTGAGCAACGTGTATCAGCTGTGCCGCCAGCAGGGCGTAACGCTGAATACGGTGGTGCAGAGCACCTGGGGCGTGCTGCTTAGCCGCTATACCAATACGCCCGACGTGGTGTTTGGCTCCGTTGTATCGGGCCGGCCCGGCAACTTGGTGGGCGTGGAAGAAATGATAGGGCTGTTCATTAACACCATTCCAGTGCGGGTGCAGTATGGCAGCGAAACCACGGTGAAGGAGCTGCTGCAAAACATGCAGCGCAAAGCCCTGAGTACCGCGCCGCACCACTACTCGCCGCTGGCCAACGTACGGGCCCAGAGTGAGCTGGGGCGCGACCTGTTCAACCACGTGCTGGTATTCGAAAACCTGGAAAACAACAGCGCCGACTCGGCGGAAGACGTGGAAAATGCGGCCCTTAAAATTACGGGCCGGGAGTTGTACGAAAGCACCAACTTCGACTTCCACATCAACTGCATTCCCACGGCCGATACCATTCGCCTGGAATTCAAATACAACACCAATATCTTCGAGCCCGGCTTCATTGCAGCCCTCAAAGAGCACTTCGTGAACCTGCTGACCGGCTTTGTATCAGCCCCGGAACAGGAAGTGGATGCCGTAGAGCACCTCTCGGCCGCCGAGCAACACCACTTGCTGGTGACCCTCAACGACACGGAAGTAGCCTACGAGCTCGACAAAACGGTCATCGACCTGTTTGCCCAGCAAGTGGCCCAGACGCCCGGCCGCCCGGCCGTAATATGCGGCTCCACCACGCTCACCTATCAGCAGCTCGATGCCGTGACCAACCAGTTGGCGCAGTATCTAATTGAGCACTATGGGGTGCAGGCCAACGACTTCGTGGGCATTCAGCTCTACCGTAGCGAGTGGCTGCTGATTTCGGTGCTTGGAGCCCTCAAAGCCGGGGCCGCCTACGTACCCATCGACCCCGAGTATCCGCAGGAGCGCATCGATTACATCCGCGACGACAGCCGCAGCAAGGTGCTGCTCGACGAGCAGGAAATCAGCCGCTTCCGGGCCGCTCAGGAGCGCTACTCCGAGCAGTGGACGGCCGTGCGCAATCGGCCTGCTGACCTGGCGTATGCCATCTACACCTCGGGCACCACGGGCCGGCCCAAAGGCGTACCGATTCAGCACCACAACCTGACCAACTACATCAGCTACGCGGCCCAGACGTACTGCACCAAAGCGTGTGCGAAAGAAACGTCGATCTGCAACAACGTCAACTGCCAAGCCAAGGCGGGCACTACTTTCCCGCTGTTCACCTCCTTCTCCTTCGACCTCACCGTTACCTGCATTTTTGCTCCGCTGGTAACGGGCGGCAAGGTGGTGGTCTATGGCAAAGAAGGCCTCGATGAAGTACTGCCCGACGTATTCTGGGGCAACCACGGTATCAGTGTGGTGAAGTGCACGCCTACCCACATCGGCATACTCAGCGAGTTGGGCAAGCGTCCCACGGCCGTGCAGAAAATCATTGTGGGCGGCGAGCAGCTCAAGGAAAAGCATGTCGCTTACCTGCTGTCCATCAACCCTGACATTGTCATCTACAACGAGTACGGCCCCACCGAAACAACGGTAGGCGCTACCGTGGCCCGCATCGACCAGCACACGGCCGACATCACCATCGGGGTGCCCATTGCTAACACCCAGGTGTACGTGCTCGACCGGCGCGGGCAGCTGGCGGCGGTAGGCGTGGAGGGTGAAATCGTCATTGCCGGCGAGCAGCTGTCCAAAGGCTACCTGCACCGCCCCGACCTGACGGCCGACAAGTTTGTGCCGCATCCTTATACAGAAGGCGCGTTCATTTACCGCACCGGCGACTCCGGTAAGGTGCTGCCCGATGGCAACCTACTCTACTTCGGCCGCCGCGACGACCAGGTGAAGGTGCGGGGCTACCGCATCGAGCTGGGGGAAGTGGAAAACGCGCTGCTTTTGCGCCCGGAAATCACCCAGAGTGTGGTAATTGCCACTGAAGTAGGCGAGGAGAAAGTGCTGGTGGCCTACTTCACCAGCCCCGAGCCAGTGCTGCTGCCCGAGCTGAAAGGCTTCTTGGCCGCCACGCTGCCCGACTACATGGTGCCGGCCTACCTGGTGCAGCTGAAGGAGCTGCCTGTAACAGTGAACGGCAAGGTGGACAAGCGCCAGCTGCCCAGCCCCGACAGCATGGCCTCCGGCGCTGAGTTTGGCCCCGTTGCCCCGCGCAACGCGGTGGAGGAAAAGCTGCTCACCATCTGGAAGCAGGTGCTCAAAAAGGAGACCATCAGCATCCGCACCAACTTCTTCGACCTGGGTGGCGACTCCATCAAAATCATCCTGATGGTGGCCAAAATCAAGTCTAACTTTAAGATTGCGCTGGATTCGGCCAAGCTGTTCTATGCCACCACCATCGAGGAGCAGGCCGCGCTCATCAGCGAAGTAACCGAGCAGGAAGTGGGAATACCTGTGGCCCCCGTGCAGCGCAGCTACCCGCTCACCGAAATCCAGGAAGTGTACTGGGCCGTGTGCCAGGACCAGGCCACGTCGGTGGCCTACAACATCTCCATGGCCTATCAGCTGGTCGGTTTCCTGGAAGTGGAGAAGCTGAAAACGGCTTTCCAGCAGTTGCAAAACCGCCACGACGTGCTCCGTACGGTGTTCCGCTACGATGAGGAAGCTTACAACGTGCGCCAGTGGGTATTGCCCCTGGAGCAGCTGCCCGAAGCCTTCATCCTGCGGGATTTGCGGGCCCAAAACCTCGGCCCGGACGACCTCACGCAGATTGTGAATGAGGAAGTGACCAAGCCATTCGATTTCGTGAACGGGCCGCTGATTCAGCTGCAAGTGGTGCAGCATAAGGTCGATGAGTTCCTGATTCTGTTCAACATGCACCACATCATCAGTGATGCTTTCTCGATTCACATCATCGTGCGGGAGCTGTTCAGGCTTTACCACGGCCAGGTAGCCGACCAGGCCGTGACCTTGCCCAAGCTGCCCATTCAGTTCAAGGACTTCGCCGACTGGAGCCGCAAGCACCGCAACGAGGCCAAGCTGGCCGAAAGCGCTGGTTTCTGGAAAAGCTACCTCTCTAACTACAAGTCGCAGATTCGGTTTCCGTGGCGCAAAACCGACGCCCCCGACGTGCTCAAGGCCGATATCTACCGGCAGGTGATTGAGGATGAAGCCTTGGTGCAGCAGCTGCGTACCTGGGTTGGAAAGGAGAAAGGCACGCTTTACATGGCCCTGCTCACTTTGTTCAAGGCCCTGTGTCACCTCGAAACCGACCAGGCCGACCTGACCCTGGTAACGCCCGTATCTACCCGCGACCATGAGGAGGTGAAAGACCTGATTGGCCTGTTCCTGAACACGGTCTTTATCCGGACGCAGGTAGCCGGGCAGGAAAGCTTCGCCAGCCTGTTCGGCAAGGTACAGGCCTCGGTGCAGGAGGTAATGCTGCACAAGCAGTTTCCTTACTTGAGCATCGTGGACCAGATTCACAAAACGCAGGAGCAGCCCTTCTTCAACGTGGGCCTCAACCTGAACCCGCTGAATACCCACGCCGACGAGGCCGGGCCGGACCTGGGCCTGGAGCTGCTGCCCCTCACCAAGGAAGAAAACTTCGTGAAAGCCCAGCTCTGGCTCGATATCACGGAGCACGAAAAGTCGTTGGCCATCAACTACTCCTACCAACACTTGCTGTTCGAGGAGCGCGATATTCAGCAGCTGGCCGGCAAGTTGGAGCGCTTGCTCGCCCTGGTAGTGCAGCAGCCTACCCGGCCGCTGCTCGAAATCAGGGAAGAAATGCTGGCCGCCTCCCGCCAGGAGCAGAAGGAAAGTGCCCGCAAGCTGCGCTCCACCAACCGCCTGAAGCTGATGACCGGCAAGTCGTCTTAATCTCAACGCATACCACAACCGCCATTTTCTACCATCTCAACAGTATTTAACTTCTATAATGCCATGAACAACCTAGCAAAACTGAAAGCTGCCAAAGCTGCGCCCATGCTGGCCGAAATGGAGCAGAATATCACCGTAAAAGAGCCCTTCGGTAGTGAAAACAGCCTGCCCCTGGTAATTAAGCCCCTGCTGAAAGGCGTGGATCTGAAAGCCTGGATTGAGGAGCACCGCGCCGAAGTAGAGGCCGACCTGATGAAACACGGCGGTATCCTGTTCCGCGGCTTCGCCATCAACACAGTCGAGAAGTTCGACACCTTCATGAAGTGCTTCAGCGAAGAAAGCATCCCCTACATGTTCCGCTCGTCGCCGCGCTATGCCGTGGCCGACCGGGTGTACGTTTCCACGACATACCCCAACGAGCGCACCATTAATATGCACAGCGAGTCGTCGTACAGCTACGCCTGGGGCCGCAAAATTATTTTCTGCTGCATTAAGGCGGCCGAAGAGCAGGGCGAAACTCCCATTGCCGACAACCGCCGCGTGCTGGCTCGCCTGAGCCCGGCCCTGCGCCAGAAGTTTCTGGACAAAGGGGTTATCTACCAGCGCAACCTCTCGCCTCACATCGGTATGCCCTGGCAGGAGGTGTTCCAGACCAAAGACCCCGAGGAAGTGAAGCGCGTGTGCGCCGAAAATAACGTGGAGTGCCTCTTTAGCGGCCCGGACAACCTGACCATCCGCTGGCAGAAGCCCGCCATCTACGCCCACCCCGATTCCGGCGACCTGATGTGGTTCAACCACTCGTATTTTTTCAACAAGTACAGCCTCTACGAAGAAATCGGCCTGGAACCCGAAGACGAAATGCCCGAAGAATTGCTGCCTTCCAATACCTTCTTCGGCGACGGCTCGGAAATTTCCTTCGCCGAGTACAGCGAGATTAAAGATGCCTATGACCAGGAAAAAGTGCTATTCCTGTGGCAGGAAGGCGACTTACTGCTGCTCGATAACATGATGACGGCCCACGGCCGGAGCCCCTACAAAGGCGAGCGGCAAATCGTGGTTTCTATCGTGGAGCCCTACAAGAAGCCAGCACCAGCTAATAATTAATTAGCGACTTGGGCTTGATATAGAAAATATTTAGTACTTTAGAAACGCAATTTCAGTTTACGGGGGCTGAGAGTGGCCCGGCCGCTCTCAGCTTTTCCGATTTATCTTACCATTATATAGCTAAAAACCTATTTCATCACTTCTAAATCCTGTATAACGCTACTCTAATCTACTCCGTCTGCTTGCTCTATATCGTATAAAGCAGACCTGCTACTTACCCGCCCGCACTGCCCCTTGGCACCCTGCCGGCCCCATTACCGTCGCTTCACGATGTTGCCGCTCCTTACGGAAGCTGGGCCGTTGCGGCCAGGCCTTCCAGCTATTCGCGCTTGTCGTTTCTCCTTACTAGTATCGCTTACTCTACTCATCTACTTGATACTCTAATCTGATTTTTACATGCTAAGTCCTATTTCTAAAAACCAGGAATTCTTTTTACAGTTCGCCCAAAATCAGAACTCATTCCGGATTGAAGCTGACTATCTGCTCAGTTATACCGTTGAGCGTGAAGCCGTTGTTGCTGCCATTCAGGCCGTAATAGCCCGCTACGATATTCTGCGTACTGTATTCGTTTATAAGGAAGGACTTTCGCTGCCGATGCAATCCATTGGGGACGTGAGTGAGGAGCAAGCATGGACCAGCGGCGGGCCGGAAGTATCCTTGACTGACCCGTTGTGGCTGCACCTGGAGCCGGCTGGTGCCGGCGCGTGGCGCCTGCGCCTGCACTGCCTGCCCGTGCTGCTGGATGTAACTAGTGTGAAGCTGTTCTTCGGCGAAGTAGCCGCCGTACTGGCAGGCACGGCCGAAACGCTGCCCGCTGCCGACGACCTGATTCAGACCGCGCAGTATGCGGCTTGGCAGGAAGAGCTGGCCACCGAGGAAAATGAGGAAGCCGCCGCGTTCTGGAAACAGGCCAGCCGCCCCGGCGATGACGGCGAAATGCGCCTGGCGTTCCAGCAACACCCCGCTGGACAGGCTTTTGCCGCCGCCGTAAAAACCACTGAGGTAGCTGCCGCCCCGCTGAAAAGCCTAGCCCAGCGCCACGGCGTAGATGTGCAGACCCTGGTGGTGGCACTCTATTCGAAAGCCCTGCAACGCTTCACGGAGCGCACTACGCTGGCCATCGATCTGGTTACCAACGGCCGCGCCTACGAGGAGCTGGCTTCCGTAATCGGGCCTTTCTCCAAAAACCTGCCGCTACAAATTGCCCTGACCGAAACCGCCGACCTGGCCAAGTTCAGCGCCCAGGTGCAGGAAAATATCGAAGCCAGCCTCGACTGGAGCGACTATTACTTTGCCGACCGCTACGCCACGCACACGCCTGCCAACACCCGCTACGTAGTTGAATACAACAACCTAGCTACCGATACTACCGCTGCTTCCTTGGTTAATTTCGTGGCTTTGACCAGCGAGTTCAGCCAGAAGCTAGTGGTGCTGGATAAGGGGGCTACCCTGGAAGTACAATTTCAGTACGACCAAAACCAGTTTGATACCGCCGCCGCCGAGCTGCTGCTGGCCAACGTGGCCGCCCTGCTGGCCGAGCCCACGCGCTCCGCTACCGAGTTGCTGCCCCAGGACCGCGAAATTATTACCGCCGCCAACGCCACCGGCCAGGCTCCGGCCGCCGAGCACACGGTGTTGCAGCTCATCGAGCAGGCCATAGCTGCCCATGCCGATGCCGCCGCCCTTGTAGGCCCCGCAGAAACCTTCTCCTACCGCGAAATGGGCGAGATCAGCAAGCAGCTGGCCGGTGCCCTGAAAACTAACTACGGCGTAGGTGCCGGCGACCTGATCGGGCTTGCTTTCGACCTGAGCACGGAAATTCCCCTGGCCATGCTGGGCGTGCTCTACGCCGGCGCGGCCTACATTCCGCTCGATAGCAGCAACCCGAAGGAGCGTATCCGCAAAATCCTACTTGACAGCCGCTGCAAGCTCATCCTGGCGCAGGAAGAGCTGGTGGATGAGTGGCAGCAGGAGTTTCCCGACTTCACCATCCTGACCGTGCCGGAAGTGCTGGCCAGTGCCGCCGAGCAAGCCGAAGCAGCGTTGGCTTTGCCCGCCGCCGACGATACTGCCTACATTATCTATACCTCCGGTACCACCGGGGAGCCCAAAGGCTGCGTCATCACGCATGCCAACCTGCTGAACTACATCAGCTGGGTCAATGGCTACTACTTCCGGAACGAGCCCGCCACGGGCAACTTCTCCCTGATTACCAACTTCTCATTCGACCTTACGGTTACGGCCCTGTTCAGCGCCATCAGCCGCGGCAAGAGTCTGTACTGCTTCGAGCGTGGCCTCGGCATTTCGGAAATGCTGTATCAGTCGTTTGAGCCCACCAGCGCGGTAGATACGGTGAAAATGACGCCTACGCACATTTCGCTGCTGTCCTACCTGGGCCTGGAATCGACGAATGTGCGCCACGTAATTGTGGGCGGCGAAGCCCTGACGGCCGCGCAGATTCGTGTCCTCAAAACCCTCTCGCCCGACATCCACATCTACAACGAATATGGCCCCACCGAGGCCACGGTGGGCTGCGTGGTGAAGGAAATTGCCTCCGAGCACGAAACGGTGCTGATCGGCAAGCCCATTGCTAACATGGAAGCCTACGTGCTGACCGTCGCGCTGGAAATGGCCCCGGTCGGCAGTACGGGTGAGCTGTATCTGGCTGGCCAGGGCCTGGCCAAAGGCTACCTGAACAAGCCCGAAATGACCAGTGCCAAGTTTGTGGAAGCGGCTGCCCTACCCGGCAAACGCCTTTACAAAACCGGCGACCTGGCCCGGTTCCTGCCCTCCGGCGAAATCGACTTCCTGGGTCGCATTGATGACCAGGTGAAAATCCGGGGCTACCGCGTAGAGCTGCAGGAGATTCAGAAGGCCCTGGAGCAGCACGAGGCCGTGACCACCAGCATCGTGACGCTGTGGAAAAATGCCAGTGAGGAAAGCTACCTGGTGGCCTACTACATCAGCGCCGAAACGCTGGAAACCCCGGTGCTGCGCGAGTTCGTGGCCGAGAAAGTGCCCGAGTACATGGTGCCCGCCGTTTTTATCCCCGTCAGTGCTATTCCGCTGACGCCCAACGGCAAGCTGGACGTGAAAAAGCTGCCCAACCCGCAGGACTACTTCAGCAAAGCGGCCGAATACGTACCCGCCGGCACCGAAATGGAACATCGCCTGGTGGCTCTGTGGGAAGAAGTGCTGGGCACCCAGCCCATCGGTGTGCACGACGATTTTTTTGAAATCGGCGGCCACAGCCTGAAGGTAACCCAGCTCATCAGCCGCTACCACCGCGACTTTGAAATCATGCTTTCATTGCAGGATTTCTATACCAATACCACCATTGCCGGCCAGGCCGAGCTGATTGGCCGCGCCGCGAAGTTCACCTTCGTCAACATCGAGAAGACGACTGAGAAGGAAAGCTACCCGGCCTCCAACGGCCAGAAGCGCCTGTGGGTGATGAGCCAGGTGGACGACAGCTCCTCGGCGTTCAACATCTTCAATGCGTTACAATTTGAAGGCGAATTCTACCTCGAAAACTTCGAGCAAGCCCTCCTGACGGTGATAAACCGCCACGAGAGCCTGCGCACTGTGTTTGGCCAGGACCCCGTAACCGAAGAGGTACGGCAGTTCATCCGGACCACGGCCGAGCTCAATTTTAAGATAGACTACCTGGACCTGACGGCTGCCGACAACCAGCAGCAGCAGGTGCTGGCCGTGCTCGAAGCTGAAGCCAAGCGCGTATTCGACCTCAGCAACGGCCCCTTGCTGCGCGTCGGCGTTGTCAGGACGGCCGCCGACCGTTACGTGGTGTACTACAACGCGCACCACATCATCTGTGATGGCTGGTCGATGGAAGTATTCATTGGCAACACCATGAGCTGCTACGGCGCTTACCTCAATGCCCAGGAAAACCCGCTGCCTCCGCTGGCCATTCAGTATCGCGACTACGCGGCCTGGCTGGATAAGAAAATGACCGGCGACTCGTTCGAGGAAAGCCGCTCGTACTGGCTCGACAAATTCAGCGGTGAGCTGCCCGTGCTCAATCTGCCCTCCGACAAGAAGCGCCCGATGGTGAAAACCTACAACGGGGCCAGCGTGCGCACCAAGTTGGATAAGGAGGCCGTGCGCCGCCTGCGGCAGTTCAGCCAGGAGCGCGGCGGCACGCTGCTAACCGGCTTGTTAGCCGTCGTGAAAAGCGTTCTGCATCGCTACACCGGCCAGGAAGATGTCATCATCGGCAGTCCCATTGCGGGCCGCGAGCACGCCGACCTGGAGGAGCAGATTGGCTTCTACGTCAACACCTTAGCCCTGCGCACGCAGTTCAGCGGCCAGGATAGCTTCGAGGCGCTGTTCGAGCGGGTGAAAGCCACCACGCTGGGGGCCTTCCAGCACCAGCTCTACCCCTTCGACCAGTTGGTGGAAGAGTTGGGCCTGAAGCGTGACAATAGCCGTTTGCCGCTGTTCGACTGCTGGTTGCTACTTTACAAAGCCAACAGTTCTTACCAGAACAACGGCTGGGATTTTGGCGACCTCGCCATCGATTCCTTTCCCTTCGAAGGCGAAATATGCAAGTACGACTACCTGTTCTCCTTCGCCGAATTCGACGATGAGCTGGTACTCACGCTGAAATACAACACCGACATTTATAGCGAGTTTTTCGCTAACCAACTGCAGTCGAACATCAACCAGTTCCTGATTTCAGCCATCAGCGACCCTACGGAGAAAATCAGCACCATTGCTTACCTGACTGAAGCAGAAACGTCGGCACTGGAAGTCGCTGGCAACGGGCCGGAGCTTGGTATTGAAAACACCGGTTCACTTTTGGCGGAATTCGGGGCGGTAGTTTTGGCGCATGGGTCGCGGGTGGCGGTGCGCGGCCGTTCGGGCAGCCGCCTGACGTATGCCGAGCTCGACGCGCAGTCCTCGCAGCTGGCC